>DATGXY010000070.1:0-34064 GCA_035298525.1 Holophaga sp. | reverse complement strand
GCACACCGCCGATCCCACCATCCGCATCCTCTGGCTGGCCCAGGCCGCCCCCACCCCGGAGCTCCCATGAACCCCCTTCCCGCCCTCCTCGCCTGCGCCGTGCTGGGCGCCCAGACCCCCGCCCCCAAGCCCGCCGAGCCTGAGATCCCGGTCAAGGGCATGCAGGGGCGCCTCTTCACCGTGAAGCACCGGCGGCCCAGCGACCTCGCCATCCTCGTGCGCCCCCTGTCCAGCGGCTCGCCAGGGTGCCGGGTCGACCACCTGGACAACGATGGCCTCCGGGCCCTTTCCGTGCGGGACTTCCCCGAGAACCTGGCCGTCATCGAGGAGGCCCTGAAGCGCCTGGACCAGCCCCTGGCCGTGAAGCGGGATATCGAGGTGCGCATCCACGTGCTCTTCGCCTCCCGCCACGAGGCCGAGCCCGCCCCCGTCCAGGCCGAACTGAAGGACGTGGTGGCCCAGCTCAAGGCCACCCTGGCCTACAAGGCCTTCGCCCCCGTGGCCACCTTCGTGCACCGGGCCTCGGCCGGTTCCTGGGACCTCAAGGGCGTGGGGCAGGGGGAGATGGCCTTCCGGCCCGCCAAGGGCGAAGCCCAGGTCATGGACCTGGAATGGGAGATCCGCAGCCTGCGCGCCGAGGCGGCCCCGGACGGCACCCCCGCCTTCGTGCTGGAGGGCTTCCGCCTCGTGGCCAACGAGCGCACCACGGAGCGCAAGCCCGAGGGGGCCAGCTTCCGCACGAACCTGTCCATCAAGGATGGCGAGCGGGTGGTGGTGGGCACCTCCGCCCTGAAGGACCGGGCCCTCATCGTGGTGGTGTCCGCCCGGGCCCTGCCCTGATCAGCCGATCCGCTTGCGCACGAGGCGCTCCACGGGGATCCCGCCCTTGAGGTGGGATTCCACGATCTCGGGCACGTCCTCCACGCCCACGTGGGCGTACCAGACCCCGTCCGGGTACACCATCACCGCGGGCCCGATGCGGCAGAAGCCCACGCTGCCGCAGTGGGTGCACATCACGGTGCCCGCGGGGTCCTTCTTCGAATAGAGCAGGTGCTCCCCGGCCAGGGCGTCCCGGAAGGCCTGGAGCACCGCCTCGCTGCCGTTGGCCGCGCAGCTGGTGTGGGTGCACACGAAGACCTGGCGCTGGAGGGGCCTGTCGATGATGGGAGCGTTTCCCGCGTCGGCTTCCGGGGTGGGGGGGACCGGGGTCTCGGGCATGGCGGCGCCTCCTGGAGTCATTCTATCTGGTGCCGGCCACCATCCAGGCGTATGCTGGGCCCGTTCCCGTATGGACAATCCGAATCCCCAGGGCGAGACCCACTTCCTCCCCGCCGGCCGCGTGACCGAGGCGGAGCTCCGGGCGCAGGCGGAGGCCTGCGTGGAAAGCCCCGTGGCCCAGGCCATCCTTTCCAGCCTGGACGGCTACGTGGTCGTGCTCAACGAGCAGCGGCAGATCCTGGCCGCCAACCGCTCCCTCCTGGACGCCCTCAAGCGGGAGGGCCTGGTGGATCCCAAGGGCATGCGCTGGGGGGAGGCCTCCCACTGCATCCACGCCCCCGAAGGACCCGACGGCTGCGGCACCTCCCCCTCCTGCCGCTACTGCGGGGCCGCCCTCACCCTCCTGGCCGCCCAGCAGCATGGGGGCTCCGTCAGCGGCGAATGCCGCATGTCCATCCGCAAGGACGGCAAGTGGGAGGCCCGGGAATTCCAGCTCAAGGCCACCTCCCTGCGCCTGCCCCTGGGCCGGGTGCTCATCCCCGTCTTCCATGACATCAGCGACCAGCACCGCCGGGAGATGCTGGAGAGCAGCTTCCTCCACGACCTGAACAACTCCCTGGCCGCCCTCACCTGCTGGTCGGATCTCCTCAAGGACGGCGCCGTCGACCTGGCCGAGGCCGCCGCCCGCATCGTGGACATCACGGCC
The DNA here is from genome assembly GCA_035298525.1 of Holophaga sp. Lineage (GTDB taxonomy): Bacteria > Acidobacteriota > Holophagae > Holophagales > Holophagaceae > Mesoterricola. Next base: position 32,140 of record DATGXY010000070.1, on the reverse strand, counting down.
CAGATCAACGACGTGGTGGGCCACCAGCGGCTCCTCGTGCAGGCCGAGCGCGGCGAGGTGCCCGTGAGGCTCCAGGAGGTGGAGGCCGATCCCTTGCTGTCCTCCCTCCACCAGAGCCTCTCCCCCCACCCCATCGCGCGCCGCAAGCGGCTGCGCTTCCAGCTCACGGGCCTGCGCGGCGCCAGGGTCCGCACCGATCCCGTGCTCCTGCTGCGCGTGCTGGCCAACATGGGCATCAACGCCGTGGAGGCCTGCGGCGAGGGCCATACCGTGACCCTGGCCTTCGACCTGGAGGAGGCGGGCCCCACCTTCTCGGTGCACAACCCGGGCTTCATCCCCCCCGAGGTCGCCGCCGGGATCTTCCAGCGCTCCTTCAGCACCAAGGCCAAGGCCGGGCGCGGCCTGGGCACCTACGCCATGAAGCTCCTGGGCGAGAACCTCCTGGGCGGCCGCGTGGCCTTCGAGACGGACCCGGTGGACGGCACCACCTTCCGGATCAGTTTGCCCGTTCCAGGTTCGGGTGCCCCAGGAGGGCGTTGAAGGCCGAATTGATCTGGGTCTCCAGGTGGATGCCCATGGCCGCGGCTTCCATGGGCCGGCCCATGAGGTAGCCCTGGAAGCTGTGGCAGCCCATGGCGTGGAGGGTCTCCTTCTGGGCCTGGGTCTCCACGCCCTCGGCCACCAGCGACAGCCCCAGGTTGTTGCCCAGGTTCACGATGGTCTGGACGATGGGGTTGCTGGAGATGACGCCGGGGCGGTCGGGATGCATGTTCCGCACGAAGGCCTGGTCGATCTTCAGGGTGTCGATGGGCAGCTGCTGCAGGTAGCTGAGGCTCGAGTAGCCCGTGCCGAAGTCGTCCAGCCCGATGCGCAGCCCCAGGGCCTTCAGGTCGTGCAGGGGCGTGTGGCGCGGGTCCGGGTTGCGCAGCAGGGTGCTCTCCGTGATCTCCAGCTCCAGGCAGGAAGGGCTCAGCTTGGATTCGCGAAGGACGCGGGCCACCGTGTCCACCAGCCGCGGGTGGGCCAGCTGCACGGGGCTCACGTTCACCGCCAGCTTGATGGGCCTGGGGCTCAGGGCCTGCCACACCGAAGCCTGCTTGCAGGCGGTGGCGAGGGCCCACTCGCCCAGGTTGTGGATGAGCAGGTTCTCCTCGGCCAGGGGCACGAACTTGGAGGGGGGCACCGAGCCCAGCACCGGGTGCTGCCAGCGCAGCAGCGCCTCCATGCCGACGATGTGGCCCTCCATGTTGAACTGCGGCTGGTAGAAGATCCGCATCTCGTTCTTGGCGAGGGCCTCGCCCAGGGCCGCGTCCATCTGCTGGCGCTCGAAGGCGGCCTCCGAGAGGGTGAGGGTCGTGCACTGGATGGCGTTGCCCCCGGCGTTCTTGGCGCGGTTGCAGGCGTTCTCCGCCTCCTTCTGGAGGGTGGCCGCGTTGTCCCCGTCCTGGGGCGAGAGGCTGATGCCGATGCTGGCGGTGAGGCGCACCTCGCGCTGGGAGACCCGGTAGGGGATGGCCAGGGCGTCCAGGATGGCCTGGGCGATGCGCAGCGGCTCCAGGGCGTCCCGCACCTCGGGCAGGAGCACCGCGAACTGGTCCGTGCCCACCCGCGCCAGGGTGTCGCCGGGCCGCAGGAGCACGGAGATGCGCCGGGTCAGCTGCAGGCAGAGGTCGTCGCCGTCCGCGAAGCCCAGGGTCTGGTTCACGCTCTTGAACCGGTCCAGCTCCACGAAGAGCACCGCCACCATGTTCCCCTGCCGGTGGGCCATGAGGATGGCCTGGCCCGTGCGGTCCGCGAGGCGGAGGCGGTTGGGGAGGCCGGTCAGCGGATCCTGGTCCCGCAGGCTCTCCAGCTGCGACTTGAGCTGGGCCACCTCCTTGCGGGCCTGCGTCAGCTGCTCGACCAGCTCGATCGCGTCGGCGTCCTTCAGCAGCATGTCGCGGGGATCCGATTCGGAGGGGAGGGCCAAGGGCGGGACTCCTGGGGGGCCTGCACGGGTTCGGGAAGACGGTTGCTGCGTCCAGTTTGGACGGCCGAAGGGCCGATGGCTATGAAAAAGGTGGGAGAAATGATGGCCGTCACCTCCAGGTCGCCCGGTAGGCGTGGCGGGGCGGTTCCGCGTCCGCGCAGGCCACCTCCGGATCCTGGGCGCCCGTGAGCCGCAGGCCGTGGGTGAGCCAGTTGACGAGGTGGTGCTGGAAGAAGAAGGGCACATCCCAATCGGCCCAGACATCCACCTCGGCGGACCCAGGACCGGTCAAGCGAACGTCGAGGCGTCCCCCCTCCACCGCGTGGGCCCACATGGCGGGCAGGGCCAAAAGGAGGCTCTCGGGCGTCCGGAAGGCTTCGGGGCTGCGCATGCGGGCCGTTTCCGCGCCCAGGGCGGCGGGCACCGAGCCCATGGTGGTCCGGGCCGCGAAATGGCGCAGGCACTCGGCGATGAGATCCGCGTCCACCCAGGTGTCGATGCCCAGGGGCCCTTCCAGCAGGGTCCGGGCCGGCTCCGACAGGCCCTGGATCCGCTCCATCCAGGCGCTCTCCCCTGCGGAAGCCCGGGCGGCCGCCACCATGAGGGGGATGCCGGAACTGCGGATCCGCCGGAGCCTGGCTTGGTCCAGGGGAAGGGGGGGGGGTACGTCCATTTGTGAACTATAAAACCATTTGGGAAGGGTTGGAAAAAAAGTTGCCCGGGCTACAATGAGCCAACGATACGTTGACCCTGTCAACATCGAGGGAGACCGAGCCCGTGCCCCAGCGCCTCCTGCACCTTCTGGAACAACGCCGGAATGGCAAGAGCCGCGGCATCCCCTCCGTGCGCACGGCCCACCCCGGGGCCCTGGCGGCAGCCCTGGGAGAGGCCCGGAACCGGACCTTGCCTCTCATCGTGGAGGCCACCTGCTCCCAGGTGAACCACCTGGGCGGCTACCTGGGACGGACCCCGGAAGCCCACCGTGAATTCATCCATACCCTGGCCCTCCAGGCGGACATGGATCCCGAGGACATCATCCTGGGGGGCGATCACCTGGGCCCGGCATCCTTCCGCCACGGAACCCCCGAGGAGGCCATGGAGAAGGCGGCCCTCACCGTGCGGGCCTACGTGGCGGCGGGCTTCCGCAAGCTGCACATGGACGCGGCCCGGCCCTGCAACGGTGATGGACCCGACTTCGGCCGGGAGACGGCCGCCCGGCGCGTGGCCGCCCTGATCCGGGCGGCGGAGGAAGCCTACGAAAACGCCCCCCTGGGCGGGCCCCCGGTCTATGTGCTGGACGCCGAACCCGGCACCCCGCCCCCGGCCCCCGGGGCCCAGGCCCCCGTGACGGACCCGGAGGCCGTCCTCCAGGCCGCTGACCTGCACCGGGCGGCCTTCGAGGCCGAGGGCATCCCGGACGCCTGGGAGCGGGTCGTGGCCTTCCGGGTGAAGGGCGGCGCGGACTTCACCGAGGCCGTCGTCCACCGGTACGACCCCCGGCGGGCCCTGCCCCTGGCCCGGGCCTTCCGCGGGGGCCCCTGGCTCCTCGAGGCGGCCTTCACCGACTACCAGTCCCCCGGAAGCCTCCGGGAAATGGTGGAGGACGGGTTCAATATCCTGCAGGTGGGCCCCTGGCTCACGTACGCCTGGCGGGAGGCGGTCTTCGCCCTGGAGGACCTGGCCCGGGAACTGACCCGCCTGGAGGGCACCAGCCGCATCGCCGTGCGGGACGTGCTCGACCGGGCCATGCGCCGCCACCCGGCCCTGTGGAAGGACCATCACCGGGGCACGCCCCGGGAGCAGGCCTACGCGCGCCTCTTCAGCTACTTCGACCGCTCCCGCTACTACTGGACCGATCCCGCCGTGGAGCGCGAGGTGGAGGGCCTCTTCCTGGCCACGGAGGGACCGCTTCCCTTGCAACTGCTGAGCCTCCACCTGCCGCTGGCCCTTGAGGCGGTCCTGGACGGCCACCTGGAACCCACGGGGCGGGCCATCCCCCCCTTCGCCGTGCGCCGGGTCGTGGCGAATTATTTCGAGGCCTGCGAGTAAAAGTTTACGCAGGATTCGGGATGGTCCCGCCCGGGAAATAATTGATAATCGTTTTCACCGAATCCAAGCTCTCCCCCGCGAGGTCCGCATGCGCAACAACCAGCCCATCACCAAGGTTGAACACCAACTGAGGGAAGGGGCCTTCATCGTATCCATGACCGATCCCCAGGGCCGGATCACCTACATGAACGATGAATTCATCCGCATCAGCGGCTTCGCCGAGTCGGAGCTGATGGGCCAGCCCCACAACATGGTGCGCCACCCCGAGATGCCCGCGGCGGCCTTCGCGGACCTGTGGGCCACGGTGAAGGCCGGCAAACCCTGGCACGGCCTCGTCAAGAACCGCTGCAAGAACGGCGACTTCTACTGGGTGGACGCCAATGTCACCCCCATCGTGGAGCGGGGCCAGATCACGGGCTACGTCTCCATCCGCTCCAAGCCGAGCCGGGCCCAGGTGCGGGAGGCGGAGCGCATCTACGCCCTCGTCAACGGCGGCAAGTCCCTGGCCGACACCGCCATCCATCCCTGGGTCCCCTTCGAGGGCATCCCCACCCAGAAGCGCCTGTGGCTGGGCTTCGCCGCCCTCACCGCCCTGGCGGCGGCCACCGCCGCCGTCGCCTCCAGGGGCGGCGCCTGGGCCCTGGGCGCCGGGATCGTCGGCGCCGGCGGCGCGGCGGGGATCGGCTTCATGCTCCTGAAGGGCCTCAAGGCCCTGCTGGGCGGGGATCCCGAGGAGGCCATCCGCCTCGTGAAGGCCATCGCCGCCGGCGACATGCGCGTCGAGGTGGATACCGTGCCTGGAGACCGCAGCAGCCTCCTGGCCGTGCTCCGCACCATGCAGTCCAACCTCAAGGGCATGGTCAACCGCATCCGGTTCGACGGCGCCCGCGTGGCCGAGACCGCCGAACAGTTCGCGGCCGCCACCCACCAGATCGCCGTCACCAGCCGCGAGGTCGCCCGCAATTCCGAGGAGGAGCGGGAGGCCGTGGAGCGCATGGCTTCGGCCATGACCGAGCTGAGCGCCTCCATCGTGGAGGTGGCGGGCAACGTGAAGGCCAGCCAGCGCCAGGCCCAGGAGGCCGTGGACGCCACCGAGGCCGGGGACCGCTCCGGCGAGGCCGCCATGGCCGCCATGGGTCAGGTGGAGGAATCCACCGCCAAGGTGGTGCACGCCGTGCGGGTCATCCAGGAGATCGCACGCCAGACCAACCTCCTGAGCCTCAACGCCGCCATCGAGGCCGCCAAGGCCGGCGCCTCGGGCAAGGGCTTCGCGGTCGTCGCCGAGGAGGTCCGCAAGCTGGCCGAGCGCAGCGCCCAGAGCGCCCGCGAGATCGCCGGCCTCATCGAGATCAGCAACGAGGCCGTGGCCAGGGGCAAGGACACGGTGCAGGGCGCCGTCCAGTCCCTGGGCGATATCCGCGACCACATCGGCCAGGTCACCTCCATGGCCCTGGAGATCAGCTCCGCCGCCGAGGAACAGAGCATCGCCAGCGCCGAGGTCGCCAAGCAGGTGGACCTCACCGCCCAGAAGGCGGCGGAGAACGCCAGCGCCAGCGTGCAGCTGAGCTCCACCGTGGAGAGCATCAGCCGCAACTCCGACAGCCTCGCCGTCACCGCCGCCGGGCTCACGGCCCTGGCGAAGGAGTTCAGGACCTAGGAGCCCAGAGGCTCCTAGCGGATCGTCCGGAACGTGGCCGTGACCTTGCGCAGCCCGGGGAAGCCGGGCAGGTCCGCCGTGCGCGTGGACACCGCCGCCCCCTCGAAGATGTAGGGCTTCACGGCGGCCTTCCCCGGCAGGGCGAAGTGCAGGGTTGCGGCCTTCCCCTCCAGGCAGGAGGAGGTGAGGTAGCCCACCAGGGCGTGCTCCGCCGAGTGGTAGCCGTTCTTCCACATGTGGATCTTGGGGGCGCCCTCCGGGGTCTCCCCGTCCGGGCCCACCCAGCCCCACACCTCGTGGTTGCGCTTGTCCACCATGTGGTCCAGCCAGAAGGCGGCGGTGGCGTCCAGGGGCTTGGACCAGGTCCGGTCCGACAGGGCCAGGGTCTGGGCCAGCTGGTCCAGCTCCGCGTAGATCCACCACTCCTTGGATTCCTCCACCTCCCCGTTCCGGCGCAGGCGCGAGGCCCAGGTGCCGTTGGGGAGCTTCGCCATGCGCAGCACCGCCTCCGCCTCCTTGCGGGCGAAGGCCTGGAGCCCCTTGTCCCCGGCCAGCAGGCCGATGCGCCCGATCATCCAGATGGCCTTGGCCGTGTGGCCGAAGTCCGTGTGGCGGGAACCCAGGCGCCTGGGTTCGTGGAGGGTGCCCCAGAACAGGTGCTTCTCCGGCTCGTGGTACTTGGCCACCATGATCCGGGCCAGCTTCACCAGGTCCGCCGTCCAGGCCTTGCGGTGGGGTTCGGGCAGGAGGGGCGCCATGAGGAGCATGTAGGCGTTCACCTGGTCCAGCTGGGCCACCAGCTCCTGGCGGGAGGCCTCCTCCTGGGGGCCTTCGGCCACCCACTTGAGCATCCCCCACTCCGCGCTCCAGTAGCGGCTGAAGATGTGGTCCTTGAGCCTGAGCACGTCCTGGAGCACCTCCGGATCCCGGGTGAGGTACCAGTACATGGCCATCCCCAGCTGGGCGTAGGCCAGGTCCTGGCTCGTGCGCTGTCCCGCGGGCGGGCCAGGCACCCCCTTCTCCCAGTACGAGATGGCGCTGCCCGTGTCCTTCTCCAGGGCCCGGCTCCGGATGAACTGGACCCCGTCCCGGGCCAGGGCCAGCATGGCCGGATCCCCGGTGAGGTGGTAGGCAACCCCGTAGAAGTAGGTCTGGCGGCTCTTCATGCGGGTGAACTCCACCCCCAGGTTGGCCTTGATCCAGCCCGGCGCGTCCCCCAGCTCCGGGCAGGGCGCCGCCTCGCTGAAAAGGGACCCGTCATTGCACCGGAAGGTGGGGAAGTCCCCCCGGGGCGTGCCCCAGGCGGCGGGCATGTTCCAGTAGGGCAGCAGATCCTGATTGAAGTGATCCAGCCAGCGCTGTCCCGGCACCGCTGCCGTCAGGCTGGCCGCCAGGGCGGGAATGAGGAGGCGAAGGCCAAGTCGGTTCATGCCTCCAGTATGCCGTCCGTTCGGTTCTCCCGGAGAGGTTCAAATCCCTCCGCCAAAGCCAAAAAAAAAGGCCCCCTGTCGGGGGCTTTTTTTTGGTTCTTCACGGATTACCGGGAAAGGCCGCACGGATCTTGAGGAAAAAGTAAGCCTCATCCCGGTAGCCGTAGGCGATGCGCTTCAGGACCTTGATCTTGTTGTTGATCCCCTCCAGGACGCTGGTGTTCAGGTGCCATCGGCAGTGCGAAAGGATGTCTTCGATCCGCTTGGTCAGATTCTTCGCAAAGCGCACCAGGGGCGGCAGGCCGCTTGAGGTGGCCATGGCCAGCCAGTTCTCCCAGGCCTTCCTGGCCCAGCCCTCTCGCTTGTAGCCCCATAGGGCCTTGAGTGCGTCCTTCATGACGTAGGCCGTCATGAGGGCCTGGTTCGCCTCCAGAAGGGCATTGAGTTTGGTTTTGCTTTCCCTGTTGGGCAAGTTCTCCCAGTTCCCCAGCAGGAGCCACTTCGCCCCCTTGATGAGTTCCCGGGCAGCCTTGTCATCCCGGCATCGGTTGGCCTCGTTGACCCGGATCCGATCGAGCACCTGCTTGCCGAAATTCGCCAGGACATGGAACTGGTCCAGGACGATTTCGGCGTTGGGGCAGTGTTGGCGGACTTCTGCCTCGAAAGTGGGTGACATGTCCATGGCCACTGCCGCGATCTTGCCGCACCGCCGCTTGCCGAGCCATTCGAAGAAAGGCCTGATGTCCGCCTTGCTCCTACCTTTGCCTACCCAGAGCACTTGCCGTGTCTCGGCATCAGCGAACACCGTGGCGTAGCTCTGGCCCTTGTGGAGGGCGAATTCGTCCATCATGAGCAACCGGACCTTGCCAGGCCTGGCCGGCTCCAGGGTGCGCTCCAGGTAAGCCTTGTCGATGTCCTTCACGGTGCCCCAGTGCAGGCCGTAATGCTCGGCCACCCGCTTGATGGGCATGACCTTGCACATGCGGGCCACGCTCTCGGCCATGCGGATGGTGACCCGGGCATGGGGCTCCAGCCAATCCAGTGCCTCCAACTTGGGTCCGCAGGCGGGGCATGCCACTCGGGCCCGCCAGACCACCAGCACAGTATCCGCGTCGAACACGGGCAGATCCCGAACCTCCCGCTGGGCCCAGTCGTGCACCCCTCGAACGTAACGCTGGCAGCCGCTGCAGACCCTGGGGTGAGGGCCAAACCCGAGCAGCTCGATCCAGACCTGGGCGCGGGCAGCCTTCTCTCCCGGTTCGAATCGCTCCACGGTTCCGACGCGATGTCCTTTCCATCTGCCCAAACGGGCAATAAGCTCCTTGGTAGGCAGCAGTGGCCTCCTCTCATCCTGGTTTCTCAGCAATTCCAAGATGCCTGAAGTCCACTGCTGCCGACCTGTTTCCCGATGATTTCGGAGAACCCCAGCGAAAAGCCCATCGCCGAGGCGCCGAGGAGGCCGAGGATTCCGAGGAATAAAAAAGAGCTTTTCTCGGCGAACCTCGGTCCTCTCGGCGCCTCGGCGATGGGCTTTTCGTTTCAAGCTGGCTGAATGATCGGGGTCAGGACGGCCTTTGACGACTCGACCAGAGCCCTTCGCCCAGGAGAGGACAGAGTGAGTGTGGGTCGAGGTCTTCCCTCAAATCCGTGAAGAACCTTTTTTTTTGGCTCCGGCAGAGGGATTTCGCTTGCGCGCCGCGGTCCTGGCTGCGCCCGGGCCTCCGCCTGCGGCGGACCGCTCCGCACGCATGCGTGCTCCGCTGGCCCTACCGGCGCGCCAGGACCGATTCAAATCCCTCCGCCAAAGCCAAAAAAAAGGCCCCCTGTCGGGGGCTTTTTTTTTGGCTCCGGCGGAGGGATTTGAACCCCCGACCCATCGGTTAACAGCCGATTGCTCTGCCACTGAGCTACGCCGGAAAAACGTGGAAAGTCCATTTTACCGGTTTCGGAACAGGAATCAACTCCTCTGTAGCTCCATGAGGATCTGGCGGGCGCAGGCCTTGAGGGTGTCGATGACCCCCACGCCCCGGGAGGCCACGGCCTCGATCATGGGCTCGTTCCGGAAGCGGAGCAGCTCCTCCATCTCCTGGATGGGGGCGGCGGTGGGCATGTCGCGCTTGTTGAGCTGGAGGACGTAGGGGATGGTGCGGATATCGAACCCGTTGTCCTTGAGGTTGGTGGCCAGGTTGGCGATGGATTCGATGTTGGCCTCGAGGCGGGGCCGCTGGCTGTCCGCCACGAAGATCACCCCGTCGCAGCCCCGGAGGATGAGCTTGCGGGAGGCGTCGTAGAAGACCTGGCCGGGCACCGTGTACAGGTGGAAGCGGACCTTGAAGCCCTTGACCGTGCCCATGTCCAGGGGCAGGAAGTCGAAGAAAAGGGTGCGGTCCGTCTCCGTGGCCAGGGACACGAGCTTGCCCCGCTTCTCCGGGTTGGCCTGCTCGTGGATCCACTGGATGTTCGTGGTCTTCCCGCAGAGGCCGGGCCCGTAGTAGACGATCTTGCAGTTGATTTCGCGGGATGCGTAATTGATGAATGTCATGGGGATCCGTCCGCGTGGGCCCTGATCAGTCGCCAAACAGCTTGTCGATATCCTCGTCCGTGATTTCCGAGAAGGGGCTTTCGAAGTTGGAGGTGGTGGTGCTGGAGGTCTGGGCCCTCAGCTCCACCTTCTCGAAGATCTCCGCCAGCTCCCGGCTGGCCCGTTTCACCCGGAGGCGGACCAGGGCGAGGCTGGAGGTCTGGTCGAAGATCACGACCAGGATCCCCCGCTTGCCCACGATGGAGATGTGCAGGTTGTCCTTCTCCCCCTCGTGGAAGAGCAGGCTGAACTCCTTCTCGCCGATGAGCTTGGCGAGCCCGTCCGTGGCCGCCACGTTGCCGGCGGTGAGGGAGGCCAGGCTCGTGGCGTCGATGCTGCGCACGTCCCCGCTGGCGGCGATCTGCTGCCCGTTCTTGTCGACGAGGAAGACCACCTTGCTGGCAGAGTCCACCTGGAGACGGCTGATGATCTCCTGGAGCGCTCTGTATTCCTCCTCGTACATGACCATGTCGGGCTTGGCCACAGACCCTCCGGCTGCTACTCGTTCGGTTGAGCATACCGCACTTGGGAGGAAAGCCGGGGAGAGGGTTGGAACCCGGGAGGATCGGAGGGGGAGGGAGGGGGTGCGAGATCGGACCTTGGTTCCGGCGGCCCACCATGGTAGGCTGTCAAGTCCCCGCGCAAGCGGGCAGTGACACCCCGGAGAGTTGTCCGAGTGGTTTAAGGAGCACGACTGGAAATCGTGTATACGTCAAAAGCGTATCGGGGGTTCGAATCCCCCACTCTCCGCCAGTAAAAGCCCGCAGCCATTAGGGTTGCGGGCTTTCTTCTTGGGGGGATACGAGCCCCTGGCGGTTGGGGCGGGGCAACTGGTATCTCACCCGTATCTCAAGAAGCGAAGCCTCCGACGGCCCCTATCGGAAGTAATTCACCAAGATCCCCATGGGCGAGAAGCGCTCCCTGGTCTACGTCGACCCGGTCCTCCTGAGCGTCGAGTTCGAGGTCCAGTGGAGACGCCGCCAGAAATAGCTGGTCGGTGCTTTCTGGCCTGCCCGGAATTTCTGCCACAGCTGTGGCAGAAATTCCGGGCAGACGTTCAGCCTATTGATTGCTGAATTCCCGTTCCAGGTCCTGGACGGAAGGCAGCCCGCTCTTCAAGTCATCAGGGAGGCTCTCCACCAGGCGGGTCTGCCACTCGGCGATGCTGATGGGCTTGTTCAGGTCCCTGAGGGCAGACTCCGCCACCAGCCTGTCCTTGCCCTTGCACAGGAGCAGGCCGATGGTGGGGCCGTCCTGGGGATGGCGGCACTTGCTGTCCACGGCGCTCAAGTAGAAGTTGAGCTTGCCGGTGAACTCAGGCTCGAAGGGGATGACCTTGAGCTCGATGACGACGAAGCATCGCAAGCGGACATGGTAGAAGAGCAAGTCGAGGAAGAAGTCCCTGTCGCCCACGCGAACGGCCACGTCGCGGCCGATGAGCGCGAAGCCAACGCCCAGTTCAAGCAGGAACTGCTGGACGTGGTCGAGGAGGCCTCTCTGCAATTCCTTCTCCGCCGCCTTGGGCTGCAGGGTCAGGAAGTCGAAGATGTACGGATGCTTTAGGGTCTGCTGGGCCAGGTCGCTTTCGGGTGATGGCAAGGTGGTGGGGAAATTGTTCGGGGCCTTGCCTTGCCGGTCGGCAAGGCCGGATTCGATCTGGAGGCCCAAAATGTTGCGGCTCCAGCCGTGCTGGAGGGTGGCCCGCGCGTAGAATGCATGTGCTTCAGGATCCTTTACCCGCTCGAGCAGGAGGACATGGTGCCCCCAAGGAATTTCTGCCACGGTCTGTGCAGAAACTCCGGAGGGGCATTCTGCGCTCCGGGATCCGGGTAGGCCAGGTAGAAGGCGCGCATCCGCCAAAGGTTGCGAGAACTGAATCCCTGGACCCCAGGCATCGCCTTCAGAAGATCCCTGCTCAAATGCTCGATGACTGCCTGCCCCCACCCTCCCTCGGACTGCCTGAGGACCAAGTCTCGCCCGATGCTCCAGTAGAGTCCCAGGAGCTCTCTCTGGGCACTGAGCGCGGCCCGGAACCGTGCCTGCTGGATCCGCCCCTGAATCTCCAGGAGAAAGGAGGAATCGCCCTCGGGAAGGTTGAGGTTTTCGGTGGTTCGCTTTGGCGCCATGGGCCTCTTCCCTGGGGCTTCGCTGTTGGGTGGAGGCTGCTGCCTCCGCGTTACGGCCGAACGTACCTGTCTTATGCTTTCTCACGCAACTCGGCACCCCGGATCTTTCTGCAGCTTCCGAGGTGATTTCCGAGTAGGCCTTCACACTTATGCCTGCTGGAAAGAACCCCAGCCAAACCCTGAGCGGCGAAGAATCGACCCAACTCGTTACAGCTTGGCCGACTCCAGGAGTTTCCAGTCCCGCTTAATCAGCCACGCGGTCGCGAAAGAGCCGAAGGTGCGGCGGGCCAGTTCCGCCGCGGACAAGCCGGGCTCGCGGTCCAGTTCCGCCCACATGTCGGCGCGGTAACTCGGGCCCATTTGGACGCGCATCCGATAGGTCCCATGCCTCTGGGCGAGTTCGGCAGCCGTGAGCACATCCGCCTTGCGATCCCGTAGCACCCCGGCCGGAACCCGCAGGACGCTTCCGGCAAAGCGCGGATCCTCTCCCGACCGGCGGAGATGGAAATCCGTCCCGGTGGCGAGGAGGTCCACCGGGGATCCCTTGTAGCCTGAGATCAATCGACCAAACCGTCGATCCTTGATGAAGTAGTGGCCCACGGCGGACCAGAAGGCGCGGACACGCACTTCCGGCCGTGATCCCACCAGACGGGTCAGGCTATCTGCGTTGATTCGTTCGCTATGCAGATCAAGCCAGGTCATGAGCATGGCCAATGTCCTGAGGTCGCCCTTTTCCATGCCCTCGATCGATGCGCCCACGAGCGTGGCCTCGATGTCGGGATCCGGAAGGCCCTCCGCCGCGAAAAGCATCCCGAGGCCCACCATGGCGCTGGTCAGGGCTTCTCCGGACAGAGGTTCCGCTGCCGCGAACGACCGCTTAAACGCCATGACCGAGCCTCCTGGCCAGATCCTGGAGGGTCGCCTTCACATGGGCGGGCCAATCCGGATTGAGGTCCTGGGTTGCGATCCAGGGCATTGCTTTCTGCAATTCCTCAGGTGAGGGCGCCAAGGCCATGCAGTCCGGGAGATCCAGCCCGCGGTCACACAATGCCCAAAGCTTGGCGAGGAGCAACTCCGGACGTCCGAGGGACCATAGCCGGAGGGCGCTGCCCTGGAAAATCGGCTGAAGACGTGCTCGCCACCCATCGGGCAGCATGGCCGCAAGGGAAGCCGGGCCATTGTTCAACCAGTCCTCCTGGAGGACACCGCCCTGTTCGCGCACCGCGACCGCAAAGGCGCGGGAGGCTGCCAGAACGGACTCGGGCAAGCCGGGCTCGATGACATCGCAATCCCTCGTCTCGCGCTGAACAATGCCTAGCAAGGCAAGTGCCGCCCCGCCCGTGACGATGGCCTCGAAGCGGATTCCCCGATGGGCAAGGAAGGCATCGAACTGAAGGATGGTCTGGGCCGGTTTCATGGGGGAACTCGTTTCAATGCGGTATCATTATAACCGATACTTCGAGAAGGGCCAGACAGAAACCCGTGAAGGCCAAGGTGTGTATTGACATATGGTTAAATGCTCGGTCGAATTGCCGCTTTCTGGAAATCGTGTATACGTCAAAAGCGTATCGGGGGTTCGAATCCCCCACTCTCCGCCAAAAGAGCCCCCTTTCACGAGGGGGCTTTCTTGTGCCCGATCTAACACCGGTCTAACACCTGGAAAATGGAAGGGCCCCCGAAGGGGCCCGGTGGAGTGGGTAGATAACGGGTAGATTGTGGACAGTGGCTATTCGGCGGGAAACCAGCGGTCGCAGAAATTGCGATCATCGGGTTTCACTTCGCGGTCCTTTTCGGGTTCTCGTTGGAAGAGAACGTGGTCGCACACATACCGCTTCCCGCCCGGACCTAAAGAGGTTGTGATTGATTCGAGATGAACGCAGGTTCGGCAGTCCGAACTTCTCGCGGATCACGGCGTTGTTCTTCCCCCAAATCTGAGCACCAAACGGAAAGTTAGGGCTCATCCGGGGGGCCTGCCCTCAATCCTCGGTCCGCTCCACCACGATCACCATGCGGGTCACCACCGCGGCCAGGGCGCCCACCGCCGCGAAGATGGGCAGCAGGGCGGCGCCCACGAGGCCCCAGGTGAGGGGGATCTCCAGGAGGGTGCGCCCTTCCTCGTTCTTCAGGACGATCCTCCGGACGTTGCCGGCGTGGATGATCTCCTTGACCTTGTCCAGGACCTTGCCGCCATCCAGCTTGAATTCCTCGGTGCGGGGCGGGCGCGGGTCGTTCATGGGGAACCTCCGGGATTTCCAAGGATACGGCACCCTGGATCCGGAGCTTAGGGCGGATCCACCCCCCTGGGCCGGGGGCCGCCCCGGCCTCAGTCCTCGATCCTGGCGGCCTTGCGCAGGCGGTTCACCAGGGCGTTCGCGGGGCGCTCGCGCAGGGTCTCCAGAAGGCCGTCCCGGTTGCGGGCGAAGGCGGCGTTGAAGCCCTCCAGGGGGCGGGCCTGGATCCAGCGGATCAGGAGCCAGGTGTCGCTGCCGGGGTCCTTCAGGGGCTGGTCGGGGTAGGCGCCCCGCTCCAGGCCGCGCAGGAGCTGGAGCATGGGGGGCGGGATGACCTTGGGCGCCTTCCAGGTCAGGACCTCCTCCCCGGGCTCGGGCTGGCCGGCCCGGAGGCGGGCCAGGGCGGCCTTGGCCTTGGCTTCGGTGGGATACCCGCGGGCGCCCAGCTGGTAGTCCACGGGGGCCTCCGGGCTGCGCTCGAAGGCTTCGCGCAGGGCCGTCTCGGTGACGGGGTGGTCCGCCTTCTCCTGGTCGGCGCAGGCCTTGGCCAGCACCCGGGCCCGGACCATGGCCACGCCGGGGATGACCCAGGGGGCCTTGTCCAGGCCGCGCCGGCGGGCCTCCTGGGCCAGCAGGCGCTCATCCGCCGCCTTCTGCTCGGCGCGCTGGGCCGGAGGCCAGGCGGCCCCGGACGCGGGGTAGGGGGGGAGCTTGGCCTCCGCGCGAAGGCGCTCCAGGAGGCGCCGCTCGTGCAGGGCGGGCAGGAAGGTATCCCGGAACACGGGGGCGTCCTGGGAGGACGACTTGGCCTCCCCTTCCGCCTCGTCCAGCACGTACGCGTCCAGGGGGTTCAGCAGGAGGGGATCCACCTTGCGCTGGCCGCCGGTGGTCTGGAGGATGGCATAGCCGCCATCGCGGGCATAGGGCTCGGAAAGGGCGGGGGCCGGCCGCTTCAGGAGCTTGTCCAGGACCTCCCACTCCCCGGGGGCCAGGTTCTCGTCCTCCCGGCTCACCCAGAAGGCATTTTCCAGGCGCAGGAAGAAGCCCCTGGAGGCGAGGCCGGCCCGCCAGGCCTCACGTTTCGTCTGGGCCTCCGCCCGGGTTTCGGCGTTGCCCCGGTACACCTCGAACTGGGTGATGGCATGGGCCTGGGCCCATCCCAGCGCCTGCTGCACTTCGGCCCGGGTGGAGGCGGGGGTGGTTTCCATGATCTGCCCCCGGCAGATGGCGGACAGGGCCCAGTCCTCCCGTTCGGCCTGGCGCCGCTTGATCTCCGGGAGCTTGTCGAGGCCCCGGCGCACGGCCTCCTGGCGCAGGAGCTCCGTATCCACCATGTCCGAACCCAGGGTGGTGAGGGCCACCGGCCGGCCTTCCCGCTTGAGTTCGTGCAGCAGGAGCATGGCCCCCTCCCGATGGACGGGCACCCCGTTGACCCGGCAAAGGGGCTTGGAGGGGCTGGCGGGAGCGGCCGCCGCGGGCTTGGGCTTGGGGACCGGAGGCGCCCCCGCGAGCGTCAGGGCGATGAGGGGAATCAGGCATGGGACGGACATATCGCCTCCAGGCGGCGGGGAGGGGTCGGTTCAACTCCGGGGGGTGGCCTCGGCCCATTCCTTGATCGGTTCCTCGGCCTTGAGGAAGGGGTCCCGCTGGATGGAAACCTCCAGCCACTCCTTGTGCAGCACGAGCAGGGCGGTGAGGTCCCGCATCTTGGCCTCCAGGACGGGGAGGACGCCCAGGATGTACTGCATCGTCTGGAGCCCCTTGATCCGGGCGTCGAGGTTGGCCTGGCGGGTCTGCCGGTCCATCAGGGATCCGTACGCCCTTTCCATGGCCTCGCCCTGTTCCACCAGGGCCCCCAGCTTGTTCTTGTTCGCGATGGCCGCATCGCGGTTCGCGGCCAGCCCGTTGAAGGCCGGGTGGATGGTGGTGAAGTCGCCCTGGCGGATGCCCTGGATGGGGGCCTCGAGCTGGTTGAGCTGGGTCTTCCACTGGGCGATCTGGTTCCAGTAGGCCCCCTCCTTGCCTTCCAGCTCATTCATCCTCGCCGTGTGCCGCTCGCGGCCCTCGGTGGTGAACTGGCGGAGGAACCCCTTCAGCCGGCCCTCCTCCCGGTACAGATCCCGCCAGCGCTGCTCGAGCTCGGGCTTGCCCTGGATGAGCTGGACGACGGCCTCCTGGACCTTCACGGGGATGGAATAGGTTTCGGGATAGGGCAGGAACAGGGATTCGATGGGAGGGATCCGCACCGGGGCGGGGGCCGCCTTTTTCTTCGGCCGGGCCTGGGAGGCCTTCGGGGCGCTTGGGGCCTGGGCGGATGCGCAGGGGCTCATGAGAAGGAGGCAGCCCGCGAGCACACCTGACCGGTAATGGAATGTCATGTTCAATCCTTTTTGGAGATGGCTCCAAGCTAGCACGGTGGGCGGGGTTCCCCGCACGCCCCTGGCCCCGGGGCGGGGCCCCGCGTGGCCGGAGGGAGGAGGGGCACCCCGCAATCCGCGCAGGTGGGGCCCCCGTGGATGTAATCCTCCCCGCACCGGGGGCAGGTGGCGCCGGCGCCGGCGGGGACTTCAGCCGCGCCGGGGTGGAAGGTCCCGATGGCGGCCACGATGCGCTCCCGGTGCTCCCGGTCCAGGGCCTCCAGGGCCTCGCCCCCGCCTTCGGCCAGGGGCTGGCAGGGGTGGCGCAGATCCCGGAGGATGGGCGCCAGGAGTTCCTGGCCGGGGGCGAGGCCCAGCTGGCCCAGGGCCAGGGCGAGGGTGGCGGGGTGGAAGGGGGAGGTGGCCTTGGCGGCCAGGTCCTCGCAGGCGCGCAGGAGGGGGGCGGGGCTCAGGTAGCAGGAGAGGGCCCAGGGCAGGCGGTCCTCGGCGCGCTCGGGCAGGAGGAGGCGGTGGGCCCGGGTGGCCAGGGTGCCCAGGGCGATCTGGAGGGCCAGGGTGGTGACCAGGAGGAAGGGCCAGGCCTGGAGCCAGCCGAACCGGACGATGAGGAGGGGCGCGAGGAGGAAGAGCCAGAGGGCATGGACGGCGAGGCCCCGCTGGAGGGGGGCCGTGAGGCGCAGGAGTCGGCGCAGGCGCCGCCGGCAGGGGGCGGGATCCAGGCGCCGGCGGGCCCAGGCGTCCAGTGCGGCGGGACGGGCCTCCGGGGCGGTGGCGGCCAGGGCCCGCAGATCCTGGATCCAGGCCTGGAGCCAGGCGGGATCCCGGGGTTCGCCCAGGGGCGCGCCGCCGTGCAGGAGGCGGTCGCCCTTGCGGGACAGGGGGGGCGGCGGGTCCCAGGGGAGGCGGAGGTCGTCCTGGGGGAAGGGACGGCCGGGGATGGGGGCCTGGCTGCTGCCCAGCCAGAGGCCCGCCGTGGCGGGGGTCTGGGGCCAGCCCCGGGCGACGAGGAGGCGGCCTCCGCCCAGCCAGGGGGGAAGCCAGGCCCAGGCGGCGCCGCCCCCGCCCAGGCGGCCGTGGGCGCCCTCCAGGCGCCAGCGGCCCCGGGTCCGGCGGAAGACCCAGGCCTCCCGGGGGATCCGGGTCCAGCCCTCCAGGGCCCAGAGGCCCAGGAGGATGGCGAAGTAGGCCCCGAGATCGTGCATGCTAGCCCTGGGGGTCCACGGTCTCCTTGCCGAAGAGCTTGTTCCAGAGCTTCCTTATGGCGCCGGCGGCGGCGGCCAGGCCCAGGAGGAGGAACTTCCAGAGCTTGCCCAGGAGGCCGGACTTGGCCAGGGCCGCCCCGGCGCCGCCGGCCACGAGGGCCGTGAGGCCGATGGCGGCCACCTTGTCCCCGGCCTTGAACTCGGCGTAGCGGTTGCCGGCGGTGTAGTGGAAGGCGCCCACGAGGCCGTTGAACTGGGGCAGCTTCTCCTTGGCGATCTCGGGGGAGGTGACCATATCGATCTTCATGACGCCGCTCCGGCCCAGGAGGCGCACCGAGTGGTTCAGCACGTTGCCCTTCTCGTTCTCGGCGTGGGCGAGGACGCTCCAGGTGAGGTTGTGGGTGGCGGCGTCGTAGAAGGGCTGCTGCTGCCAGCCCAGGACCTCCATGGTGGGCCAGCCGCGCTTCCTGCGCTCCCCGTTGGCCTTGGAGGTGCCCTCCTTGATGGACTCGAGGATGGCCTTGGCGTCCAGGCTGGCCTTCTCGTCGTCCTTCACGTAGCCCAGGGCGTCGAAGGAGAAGATGGCGAACCAGGGCTCCTCCCCCTCCTTCTCCCCGGGGACGAGGATCACGCCCAGGTGGGAGGGATCGTAGATGTTCTCGGTGAGCTCGTAGAAGGTCTTCACGCCCTCGCCGCTGGTGAAGAGCATCCCCTTGGGCACCTGCACCTCGGCGACGCCGCCCAGCTTGCCGACGCAGGGGCCCTTCTCCCAGGGGATCTGTTTCTCCTGGGCGAGGGCGGGGACGGCGGCGAGGAGCAGGGCCAGGCCGAAGGCGCTGAGGGTCTGGAAAATCTTCATTGTGGCTCCGGAGGATGCCCCATTCTGCCACGGGGCGGGGCAGGTCCACGGTGGACTTCCATCACAGCGGCGTTCTGTCACCATCATGGAAATCCCAAATCAATTCCCGGAGCCCCCATGAAACGTTCCTTCGTCCTTGCCGCCGGCGCAGCCCTCGTGCTCCTGGTCTCCTGTGCCCGTTCCGCGGAATCCTCCGTGGAGCACTTCTACATGTGCCTCTCCGACGGGAAGGTGACCGAGGCGAAGGAGTACGTGTCCAAGCAGCTCATCGGCATGGCGGGGGACGGGAAGATCAGCGCCGCGCTGGCCAAGGAGGCCCAGAACATCCAGGCCCGGGGCGGCATCAAGAGCGTGGACGTGAAGCTCGACGGCAAGGGCGAAGTGCGCACCGGCACGGCCACCATCACCTTCAAGAACGCCCCCGCCCCCAAGGTGGAGAAGGTCAAGGTCATCCAGGAGGATGGCAAGTGGAAGATCACCGCTGAGAAGTAGGCGGCTCAAGGCTTCGCTCCTGGCTGCATCCCTGCTGATGGTGGGGATGCGGCCAGGCCGCGTACGGCCCCTGGCGGCCCCGGGCGAGGACTGTCTGGCCCCCCTGGCCTCCGTGCTGCCGGGGCTGCGGAGCGGGGACCTGGTCTTCCGCACGGGGCGGGACCTCATGGCCCGCATCGTCCTGAGCCGGGGCTCGGACACGAGGTTCTCCCACGTGGGGATCCTCCTTCGCACCCCTTCGGGGCTCCTCGTGGTCCACGCCGTGCCCGACGAGGAGGGGCATCCCGGCGGGGTGCTGGTGGAGCCCCTCGAGGCCTTCGCATCGGCGGAGACGGCCCGGGACCTGGGCTTCTACCGCCTGGAGGCCCTGGACGAGGCGGCCGCCTCCCGCGCGGCCCTGCGGGCCCGGGACTGGCGCGGGCGGACCTTCGACGCGGCCTTCCGCTACGGGGACGACCGCGAACTCTACTGCACCGAACTGGTGATGAAGGCCCTGGAGCCGGAGCTTCCCGGCCTCCCCTCGCGGGTGGAGCCGCTGTCGGTGCCCCTCGTGCCCGAGCCGGTGTTCCCCCCCGATCACCTGCGGCGGATGCCGGGCCTCCGGTCCCTGGCGCCCTGAAATCCCCGGCATCCTCCCGGCCCGGCGCCGGGCCCGTCCGCCTCAGGCGTCGTACCAGGCGTTGCAGGGATCGCAGCGGTAGACCCACTTCTGCTTCTTGGTGAAGACGGTGCGCAGGGCCTGGCGGCAGCGGGGGCAGTTGGCGGCCTTGGGCCGGCCCGGCGCTTCGGCGGCGGACCCGGCGGGGGTCGCGGCGGGCTTGCGCTCGTCCTGCCAGACACCGCACAGGGCGCAGACCCGGGAGCCGGACTGGGTCTTCTTCACGGGGCCCTTGCAGGCCTTGCAGGTGCCGCCCTCGGGGACGCCCTGCTCGTCGCTGGAGTAGGTGAGGCCGCAGCGCTCGGAGCAGGAAACGAAGGTGCCGTAGGCGCCGGAGCGCACCGCCAGCTGTCCCTTGCCGCACTTGGGGCAGGGGCCGAGGCCCCCTTCCGCCGCTCGCTCCTTCGGCGCGGCGGAGCCCGTGCGGGCGCCGCAATCGGCGCAGACGCCGCCGTGGTCGTGGGTGCGAACCCGGCCGCCGCAGGCGGCGCAGCGGGTGGCGGGATTGCCCCGCTCGTCCGCGTCAAAGCCGAAAGGGCAGCCGGGGTTCTGGCACTTGGTGTAGAAGCGGCCCTTCCAGTTGCGCAGGACGACGCCCGAGCCGCACTTGGGGCAGGGGGCATCCTGGACGGGCTGAGCTTCGCGTTCTTCGGTCGAGGGCATGGGGACTCCTGGATTCAGCGTCGGGGCGGGGGGCAGAGGGCGGCCAGCTCCCGGGCGGCGGCCCGGGGATCGGGGGCGGCGCAGATGGCGGAGACGACGGCGATGCCATCGGCGCCGGCGGCCACCACGGCCGGGATATTGGAGGCGTTGAGGCCCCCGATGGCCACCAGGGGATGGCGGCTGTAGGCGCGGATGCGGGCCAGGCCCTCCAGGCCCCAGGCGCCCTTGGTGTCGGTCTTGGTGGGGGTGCCGAAGACGGGGCTCACGCCCAGGTAGTCCACGGGCTGGGTCTGGGCCCGCTCCACGTCCTCCCAGGTCTCCACGGAGAGGCCCACGATCACGCCGGGGCCCACGAGGCGGCGCACGTCCTCGGGGGGCATGTCGTCCTGGCCCACGTGCACGCCCTCGGCCCCCGCGGCCAGGGCGATATCCAGGCGGTCGTTGATGATGAGGGGCACGCCCAGGGGCCGGAGGACGGCCCGAAGGCGCAGGGCCTCCTCCAGGAAGGCCCGGGTGCCCAGGTCCTTCTCCCTGAGCTGGACGGTGGCGCAGCCGCCCTCCGCGGCCAGGCGCGCCACCTCCTCCACGGAGCGGGGCGCGCCGAGGGCGCGGTCCGTGACCAGGTGGAGCCCCCGCATCAGGCCTCCACGCGCATGCGGGCGGCGAGGGTCGCGGCGTCGAGGCGGTAGAGGGCGTCGAGGAAGTGCAGCTGGAGGGTGCCGGGGCCCTCGGCGCGCTCCGCGGCCATCTCGCCGGCGACGCCCATGACGGCCATGGCTTGGGCGGCGGCGAGGCCGGGGTCGGGGGTCACGGCGGCGAAGGCGCCGCAGAGGGCGGTGGCGGTGCAGCCCAGGCCCGTCACCCGGGGCATGAGGGGATGGCCGTTGCGCACGAGGTAGACCTTGTCGCCGGCCAGGATGTGGTCCACCTCGCCGCTCACGGCCACGGCGCAGCCGAACTCGGCCTGGAGGGCCCGGGCGGCCTGCATGGCGTCGGAGGAGGCGGCGGTGGCGTCCACGCCCTTGGTGCGGGCGGCCTCGCCGGCCAGGGCCTGGATCTCGGAGGCGTTGCCCCGGAGGATGGCGGGGCGCAGGGCCGCCAGGAGCTCCCGGGCCACGGCGGTGCGGTAGGGGGTGGCGCCGGCGCCCACGGGGTCCAGGACGATGGGGATGCTCAGGTCCCGGGCGGCCCCGCCCGCGGCGTGCATGGCCGCGACCCAGCCCCGGCTCAGGGTGCCGATGTTGATGACGAGGGCCGAGGCGATGCCGACCATGGCCTCCATCTCCTCCTCGGCGTGGGCCATGACGGGGGAGGCCCCCAGGGCCAGCAGGGCGTTGGCTGATGTGTTCATGACCACGTAGTTGGTGATGTTGTGCACGAGGGGGGCCTTGGCCCGCACGGCTTCGAGGGCCTTGCCTGCGCCGAGGACGTCGGGGTTCGTCATGGTGCCTGTCTCCTGCGGGGCGGGAGCGCCCCCTTCCTTTGTAGGGCCTCCGGCGCCTTCTGGCCAGCGGGTCATGGCCGCGCCAGGATCTCCAGGACGAAGCGGCGGTCCGTGGGGGCCAGGGGCAGGGCCGCCAGGTCCCCGGGGGGCAGCCACAGGAGCCGGGCGTGCTCCAGGCAGGCCGGCTCCCCCTGGATGGCCACGGGGTGGAATTCGATGCGGAAGGGGGAGCCCGGATCCTGGAAGGCGGCCAGGGCGGGGCCCACCTCCGTCACCTCCACCCCCAGTTCCTCGTGGAGTTCCCGCCGGGCGGCGGCCAGGATATCCTCCCCCGGTTCCAGCTTGCCCCCGGGGAATTCCCAGAGGCCCCCGTGGCGCTTGTGGGCCGGACGCTCGCACACCAGGTAGCGGCCCTCCCGGGCCACCACGGCGGCCACCACGCGGATCACGGTGCCTGGTTCCATCGGTCCTCCCGTTGCCATTGTCACCGGGCGCCGGATGGAAGGGCTATCCCGCCCCATGCCTGGCGGTCTCCATCCCCAGGAGCGCCCGTTTGCGGGCATGGCCCCAGTGGTAGTCCCCCAGGGCGCCGGTGGCGCGGATGACCCGGTGGCAGGGGATGAGGTAGGCGATGGGATTGGCGCCCAGGGCCGAACCCACGGCCCGGGAGGCTCCGGGGGATCCGGCCAGGGCGGCCAGGCCCTGGTACGAGGCGAGGCCCCCTTCGGGGATGCGCAGGAGGGCCTTCCACACCTGCACCTGGAAGGGGGAGCCCTTGAGCAGGAGGGCCAGGGGGCCTTGGGGGCCGCCCTCCATGCGGGTGGCCACTTCCCGGGCGGCGGGGAGGGTGGCGGCGGGGTCCTCCATGAGCAGGGCGTTGGGCCAGCGGGAACGCAGTTCGGCCAGGGCCTGGTCCGGACCGCCAGCCAGGAACGAGAGGGCGCACAGGCCCCGGTCCGTGGCGGCGAAGAGGGCCTCCCCGAAGGGGGTGGCATGGACGCCCCAGCGCAGGGTGAGGCCCGCGCCGCCCCGCTGGTGTTCGCCGGGGGTCATGGCCTCCAGGGTGAGGAAGAGATCGTGGAGGCGCCCCGTGCCCGAGAGGCCCAGTTCGCCGCTGGCCTCCAGGAGGCTGCGGGAGCCGTCCAGCAGTTCCTTGGCCCGGGCCAGGGTGAGGCACTGGAGGAAGGCCTTGGGGGTGACCCCCGCCCAGCGGTGGAACATGCGCTGGAAGTGGTACTCGCTGAGGCCGGCCACCTGGGCCAGGCGCTCCAGGCCGGGGCGTTCCCCGGCGTGGGTCTGCAGGTGGCGGATGACTCGCTCCACGCGGCTGTAGTCGCTGTCGGACATGGGTTCCTCAGTGGGCGTCGATGAAGGCCTGCACCTGGGCGTGCCAGGCGTCGGGGTCGCATTCGCCGGGATGGGTGGGCTCCCCGAAGAGCAGGTCCACCAGGTGGCGCGGCGTGCGCCCGCCGATGGCCATGGATTTGACG
This sequence comes from Holophaga sp., assembly GCA_035298525.1. GTDB lineage: Bacteria > Acidobacteriota > Holophagae > Holophagales > Holophagaceae > Mesoterricola. The sequence continues at coordinate 8,911 of DATGXY010000070.1, read as the reverse complement.
CAGGAGACGCAGTACACCACCACCTCCTCGCTTGGCATGGCCGCGGCGCGCCGCGCCATCTGGAGCCTCACCTGCTCCACGGGCAGGGTGCCGAAGGCGCTGTCCCCGCAGCACTGGGCCCGCTCCCGGGTGTGGCGGGGTTCCACGACGCGGATGTTCATGCGGCGCAGGAGGGTGCGTACGGCCTCGTGCACCCGGGCCTCGGCGCGGGTGGGGCAGGCGTCCTGGATGGCCATGGGGCGGCCCCCGTAATCCGGCAGGGGGAAGTGCGGATCCGCGGCCAGCACCTCCCAGAGGGAGATGGTGGACACGCCTTCGTACAGCTCCCGGTAGCGGCGGTCGCAGCCGGGGCAGACGTTGATGACGCGGGTCCCCGCCGGCAGGCGGGGGTCGTGGTGGCAGCAGGAGGTGTGCTCGGGCACCCGGGCGCCGCGATTGAGCCAGGCGCCGATGCGGCCGGCCAGGTCCGGGCGATGGAGGTAGAGGGCGCATCCGGGCGCGAAGACGTGGGGGAGGGTCGGAGCCAGCATGGCTCCATCATCCGGCCCCCGGGCCGCAGAGGCGACCCGGATCTTGCGGCGGATGGGAAGATGGAATCCCCATGTCCCAGTCCGCCCCTTCCCCCGAACTCGCCTTCGTCCTCCGCCTGGGGCAGACCCTCCAGGCCTTCGGGGAAAGCGCCCAGACCGTGGAGGAGGCCCTGAGCCGGGTGGCCCGGCACCTGGGGCTGGAGGGGGCGGTGTACGCCACCCCCACGGGGCTCCTCACCTCCTTCGGCAGGGCGGGGGAGCCGGTGCGCACGGATCTGATCCGCACGGCCGCCTTCGGGGCCGACCTGGAGAAGCTGGCGGAGACGGGGCGCCTCGTGGACCGGGTGCTGGCGGGCCGCCTCGGGGCCGAGGAGGCCCTGGGCCACCTGGAGGCCCTGGCCTCGCGACCCGCCCGCTGGGGGGGCTGGGCCGTGGCGGGGGCCTATGCCCTGGCGGCCTCGGGCATGGCCGTGGTCTTCGGGGGCGGGTGGCGGGAAGCCCTGCTGGGGGCCCTCATCGGCGGCCTGGTGGGGCTCTGCGCCCGGGCCCTGGATGGCAGCCGCTCCCAGGTGAGCCTCCTGCCCCTGGCGGGGGGCCTCCTGAGCAGCCTGGGGGGCCTGGCCCTGGCCGCCCTCTTCCCGGGCGTGTCCCAGCCCGTGCTCGTGCTCAGCGGCTTCATCGTCCTGGTGCCGGGGCTGGGGCTCCTGGTATCCATGCAGGAACTGGGCACGGGCAACCTGGTGGCGGGGGCCTCCCGGCTCATGGGCACGGGCTTCGTGCTCCTGCTCCTGGCCGCGGGCGTGGCCGTGGGCCAGCGCCTGGGCGGCGCCTGGTTCCCTGCGCCCCCCTCGGATCCCCAGGCCCTCCCCGCCTGGGCGGCCCTGCCCGCCGTGGCCCTGGCCAGCTTCGGCTTCCTGGTGGTCTTCCGGGGCACGCCCCGGGACTACCCCTGGACCTTCCTGGCCAGCCTCCTGGCCTACGGCGGCGCCAAGGCCGGCGCCGCCCTCCTGGGCCCCGAGGCGGGGGCGGGGGCCGCGGCCCTGCTCCTGGGGGCCGCGTGCAACCACTACGCCCGCCTCACGCGGCGGCCCGGGGCCGTGCTCCTGCTGCCCAGCCTCATGCTGGTGCTGCCGGGGAGCCTGGGCTTCCGGTCCTTCCTGCTCATGCTCCACAAGCAGACCCTGGAGGGGCTGCAGGCGGGCTTCCAGTCCATCTTCGTGGCGGTGGCCCTCATGCTGGGATTGCTGCTGGCCAATGCCCTGGTGCCCCGGCGGAGGTTCTGAAGGTCCCTTCAACCGTCTGGATTTCTGTCATGGGCGGGTGGATCCGGAATCCAAATCAAGAACGGGATCTGTCAAGGAATGCCGATTCAGCCCAGGGGGACCCTGGCGTGGTGAACGTCCGCATGCGGCTCGCCAGTGGAACCCTGGTGCTGAATTGCGCATGAGTGAATCGCCCGCGGTGCGGAACCTATTGAATCCCATCCAAAGAGCAAAAACGTAGGAGGAAATGATGCATGCTTTGATCCGGTGGCTTCGGCCTGCCCTGGCCATTGGGCTCTTGGGCATGGCCCCGGCTGCAAGAGCAGAACTCCCAGCCTGCATGATGCAGTGTGAACATCAATGTGGCAGATTCTGCCTTTGGACTCATAGCTGCATGCTGCGTTGGAGATCCGTCGAACCCATTTCCGGGCGGCCCGGGGTCTATCTGGTCGTTTGCAAATACCGTGGCGGCTTTGTGACGACTGCGGATGGCACGTGGTTCTGCTGCAATCACTCCATCGCCACCCACGACCATTCCGGATTCGGGACGCTGTGATGCGCAATCCACTTGCCACGATCCTCCTTCTCCATGGTCTAAGTACCGCCTTCATCCCGCCCGCATGGGCCCAAGGGGCCCAATCAAGTTCCATTCCGCCCCCTGCGTCCGCCGGGGGAGAGGACGGGTTCCGGATGCCACCGTCCATCTCCAATGCCTATACAGGACCTTGGCGACCCTTCCGGATGGTCGACCTGACTTTCCCCCGCGCGGACTATCCTGGCCTGGGCGACCTCGACGCGAGCTACGCCGGTGGGACCCTTTACCTTGGCCTTGGTGAACGCCATGTCCTTTTGCGGGGCCGGGATCCGTTCGACCTCACGAACGAAGATCGCACGGGGCCACAACCGTTTCCGCCCAGTCCCATGGGTGCCTACTATGGTTGCCTGAAATTTAGGAATGGTAAGTTCTTCGTTAAAGTCGGCCAGAAGATCCTCCGGAGGGATGATCCAAGCGGAGAATGGGCTCTATATTTCCACGCGGACCGCCTGTTCTCCCAGTTCGAGATCCTTCCCTCAGGCAAGGTGCTTCTTCTCTGCCCAACGGACCGGCCTACCACTCTTTCCACGCCTGCGCTATGGGACCTGGAGATGCGCTGTTCCACCGGAAACGAACAGATGCCGCTCGCAGAACTCCATTCGGTGGGTGGCTCAGGCCGTCCGGAAAGGGTCCATCCCTTTCCGGACGCTGTTCAGGCGGCACTCCGTAGGACAAACGGGTTCCCGCTGGTCGACAGGACCTTCCAGATGGGGAATCACTTCTTCCTTCTGAATTCCCAGGTCGGCCAGGTCTTCCTGTATGACGCTGGCAAGGGCCGGATGACCTTGCTGGAAACCCCATGGCCGAGGTTCGATGATCGGCATGTGGGCTGGGTGGAAGAACGGGGCCTCCGGCCTCCGGCCGAATGGGGGGAAGTCCATGTGTCCTGCCACGCTTTTCCCCTCAAGATCCACGCATACCCCCAGAATGAACGGCAGGTGCTCTTCGCCGTCATCATGAATTCTGCCCTGGATGGGAACTACGCCAGCCGGATGGATGCCTTCGAGAAGAACAGGGGAAACCGCTTCGCCCCCCTTCCAAGGATCTACACGCCGGAGGAACGCGCTGCCTGGTCGTGGATGAAGTACTTTATCTATGACATGCCTTCCGGGACATTCCATGCGTGCAAGAACCCGCGCCTGGAAGCCCTCCGTCTCGACTTCAACGAGCATTGGGTGAAAGCATCCGGCGAGGCCATCCCGCTCCGGAAGCTCGGCCTCGCAGGACCCGAATGACCGGCGACGGGTGCGTTGGCCCCGGGCCATGAATGTGCGGAATGAAGGGCCACCAGCCCATGGCCTTCGGCCATGGGCTGGTGGCCGTCAAACGGATCAGGGCTTGCTGTAGCGCGCCGTGAAGGCCGCGTCCCGGGTCAGGTCCGGGAGCAGGGGGGTGAGGGCGGCGGCGCCGGCGTTGTCCACGGCGGTGGCGGTGGCGGCGAAGACCTTCACCCGGGCGTCCAGGGGCAGCCGCAGGTGGGCGGCGCCGGGGGTCACGGGCACGGTGACGGCGTAGAGGCACCCGTATTCGTAGATGGCGTCCTGGCCCTTGGCGTGGTGGTGGGAGGCCCACCAGGCGGGACGGCCCTCCCGCAGGAAGGCGGGGGCGATGCGCTCCAGGTCGTTGTCCACGCTGTAGGTGAGGTCGGGCACTTCGCCCTTGAAGATGCGGTTGTCCCAGGAGCCCAGGTAGCCCAGCCAGTTGGGGATGGTGAGGGTCACGGGCCGGCCCCCGTCGAAGGCGGTCTTCACGTCGCCCCCGGTGGCGGCCACCAGCAGGTGCACCCGGGTGGTGCCCGCGGGGAGGGCGAGGACCTGGCCGGCGCAGGCCAGGGCGTTCCTGGCGCCCCTGGCCCGGGAGCCCATGCGGAACGTGACGCCGCCGGCGGCGACCCGGTCGCCCATCATCTCGGCGGGAAGGGTGGTGAAGGGGCCGTCGAAGGCGCCCGAGGCCCTGTCGTCGTTGGGGCTGAAGGCCTGCACGTCGAAGGGCAGATCCAGGGGGGTGCCCGCCGGGGCGGGCACGGTGGCCGGGGGGGCCAGGCGCAGGCCCAGGGTGCGCATCTGGTAGGGGGTGAAATCCAGGGCGAGGGTGCCCTTGGCGGGGGCCAGGGCGCCCAGGCGGTGCTCAAGGCCGTCCAGTTCCTCGGCGGCCTCGATGGCCCCGGCGGCCTGGAGCTTCAGACCCTGGGCGGGCCGGCCTTCCAGTTCCTGCAGGCGCACCACGTAGCCTTCCCCGGATTCGGCGCGCTTGATGGCCTGGATGGCCACCTGGGGCGAGGATACCCGCAGGAGGCTGAAGCGCTTGCCCAGGGGGCCCGCGTGGGCCTCCACCTGGAAGGCGGTCAGGGGCTGGTCCTGGCGCTGGGCCTGCCAGGTGGCCTGGCCCTTGCGCCAGTCCCCGGCGTGGCCGGCGAGGCCGTACGTGAAGGCGTGGCGGCCCCAGTCCTGCCAGCGCTGCTCGCGGTAGTCGCGGTTCACGCCCGGGGTGTAGAGGAGGGTGAGGCGCAGGGTGCCGTCGGCGGGCTTGTCGGTGCCCACCTTGGCGCCGGTGAGGACGGTGACGCCGTAGGCGCCCGCGGGATCGGTGAGGTCCATCCAGCCGTGGGTGGGCACCTCGTACTTCTTCGGATCGTTGTTGCCCCGCTGGATCGTGCCCAGGTCCCAGTTGTACGTGGCCACCGGGTTGGAGGAAGCCAGGGGGAAGGAGGCCTTGAGGCTGGCCTGGGAGGTCTTCCAGTCCACCACGCTGGCCACTTCCAGGCGGTTGCCGGCGTCGCCGGCGCTGAGGCGGTACACCTGCACGAAGCGGCTGCCTTCGGTCTCCCGGGCCACCTCCACGGCCACGCGCACGGGGCCCTGCTCCACGATGCGCACCTGGGCCGCGCCGCCCACGTGGGCGCGGGGGGCCTTCTGCCGGTCCTTCCAGTCCATGTTCCAGGCCGGCCAGCGGTTGGGCTTCTCCTCCTGGATATCCAGGCGCGCGGGGGCCGACAGGAGCTCCCGCTTGAGCTGCTTGTCGTAGAGGGAGGCCAGGTCGCCGCTGGCGTCGAGGGCGGCGCGGTAGCGGCCGTTCTCCAGGGATCCGGCCTGGACCTTGAGGGTGCCGGCGGCGGCCTTGCCCGGCCTCAGGCCGTAGACGGCGAAGCCCACGGCGGGGACCTTGGCGATGAAGATCACGCGCTGGCGCCCGTCCACGCCCAAGGTGCGCTGGGCGGGGGCGGCCTTGCCGGCGCCGTCCACGGCCTCCAGGTCCCCCTTCTCCAGGCCCGCGGGCACGAGGGCCTCCACCACGTCCTCCCGGTCCACGCCCAGGGGGTTGAAGACGACGAGGGGGGTGCCCTCCACGCGGGTGTCCAGGGCGCGGGCCACGCCGGCGGCGCCGTCCAGGAGGGCGCCCTCGAAGGCGCGGGCGGCGATGATGCCGTCGTTCCAGGCGTACTCGTACGACTTGGGCAGGCAGGTGCCGGGGAGGATATCGTGGAACTGGTTGCGGAGCATCAGGCCCCAGGCCTTGTCCAGGGTCTCCTTGGGCCAGGGGCAGGCCCCCAGGAGGCTGGCGGCGGCCCCGGCCTTCTCGGCGGCGTCGGCGAGGAGTTCGTCCTGGCGGTTGAGGCGCTTGAGGAAGGCCTGGCTGGTGATGGAGCCCGCGGAGTGCTCGGTGAGGAGCAGGTCGCCCTTGTACTCGGGCAGGGCGGCGCGCTGGGCCCCCGTGATGCTGGTGAAGAGCTGGTCGGCCCGGCCCATGACGATGTTCACGGGGCCCTTCCCGGCCATGGAGGCCCACACGGTGGCCATGCTCTCGGGGAGGGGGGCGCCCCCCTCGTCCCCGATGCCGTTGTAGAGCATATCGGCCTTGATGCCCAGCTTCTCGCCGTTGGCGTCCAGGCGCTTCACCCAGGCGGGGGAATGGAGGCTTTCCTTGATGAGGGCGTCGTAGGCGCCGGGGTTGAAGGCGGCCACGATGCCCTTGCCGTCGGGGCCCGTCCAGCGGCCCACGTTGAAGGGCACGCCCGCGGCCGATCCCCAGGTGAGCTTCTGGGTGGAGAAGCCCTGGAGGCCCGCGTGGGCCAGGATGCTGGGGAGGGAGGCGGGGAACCCGAAGCAGTCGGGGAGCATGAAGTCCAGGCTCTCGGTGCCGAAGTGGCGCCTGAAGTACTGGTTGCCCACCAGCAGCTGGCGGAGGATGGATTCGCTGGAGGGCACGTTCACGTCGCACTCCTCCCAGGCGTTGGAGGAGGGCCACCACTGGCCCTTGGCGGCGTAGCCCTTCAGGCGCGCGAACTCCGCCGGGTAGTACTCCTCGAACATCTGGTAGCGGCCGGCGCCCGTCCAGTTGAAGACGTACTCGGGGTGCTGCTCCATGATGGCGAAATTGTCGTAGAGGGTGTCCCGCAGCATGCGGCGCACCACGAGGGGGTAGGCCCAGCGCCACTGGGTGTCCAGGTGGGAGTAGTTGACGACGAAGAGGGTCCGTTCCTTGGCGAGGTCGGGGGCGGGGGGCGGCGCGGCGGCGAGGAGGGTGCCGAGGCTGGTGAGGACGGCGGCGCGGAGGGGGGAACGCATGGCTACTCCTTGGGGATCAGGGTCGAGAGGAGGGCGAGGACGGCGCCGGCATCGGGGGCCCGGTCCAGGGCCTCCCGGAAGGCGGGATCCATGAGGCTGCGGGCCAGGCGCGCGAAGACCCGCAGGTGGGCTTCGGCGCCGCTGCTGGCGAGGAGGAGGAGGGTGCGCACGGGCCCGCCGTCCAGGCTTCCCCATTCCAGGGGTTCCCGGAGGCGGAGCAGGACCAGGCCGCCGGCGCCGGGGGCCCGGCCGTGGGGGACGGCCACCCCGTGGCCGATGCCGGTGCTGTATGTGGCCTCCCGGGCCCACACCGCGGCCTCCAGGGCATCGGGGTCCGGGGCCCGGCCGGCCAGGGCCAGGCGCTCCACCATCAGGCGGATGGCCTCCTCCTTGCTGAGGCAGGCCTCGTCCAGCACCACCAGGTCCGGGTCCAGCAGGGGCCGTTCGGGCCCGGCGGCGGCCTCCCGGAGGAGGGCCTCCACCTCGGCCTCGGTGCCGGCCTCCAGGGCCCGGGCCGCCAGGGCTTCGCAGGCGGGCAGATCCAGGGTGGCCAGGGCCTCGCGAAGGGCGGGCAGGGACCCGGGCGCCGCGCTGAGGGTGCGGTAGCCCAGGCCCAGGAGCAGGGGCAGGAGGTGGGGATCCCCGGCCAGTTCGCCGCACAGGCCGATCTCCCGGCCCAGGGCGGCCGCGCCCCTGGCCGCATCGGCCAGGATCCGCAGGGTGGCGGGGTTCCAGGCCCGGCTGGGCCGGCACAGGGCCGGATCGCCCCGGTCCTCGGCGTAGAGGTACTGGAGCAGATCGTTGGTGCCCACGCTGAAGAAATCCGCGCTGGCGAAGGGACTCAGGTGCAGGGCCACGGAGGGCACCTCCACCATCACGCCCACGGGAGGGGCGGGCAGGCCCAGGTCCCCGGCGGCCTCGGCCACGAGCGTCCGCACGGCCTCCAGTTCTCCGGGATCCGTGACCATGGGCACGAGGATGCGCAGGGGGCCGGCGGCTGAAGCGCGCAGGGCGGCCCGCACCTGGTCCCGGATGAGGGCGGCGGCCTGGGCGTATAGGCGGGCGCCGCGCCGGCCCAGGAAGGGATTGGCCTCCCGGGGCAGGGGAAGGAAGGCCAGGGGCTTGTCGCCCCCGGCATCCAGGAGGCGGAGGGTGACGGGCATGCCCTCCGCCGCCTCCACCACCCGGCGGTAGGCTGCGGCCTGTTCGGCCTCGGTGGGGGCCTGGGCCCGGCCCATGAAACCCATTTCCGTGCGGAAGAGGCCGATGCCGGCGGCCCCCGCCTTGCGGGCGGCCTCGGCCTCCTCGGCGGAAGCCAGGTTGGCCATCAGCCGCACGGGGACCCCGTCCCGGGTGGCCGCGGGTCCCTTGCGCGAGTCCAGGCGGGCTCGGCGCAGATCCCGGGCCTCCTGTTCCCGGCGCAGGCAGGCGGCCACCTCCGGGGGGGGATCCAGAAGGATGAGGCCCCTGCGCCCGTCCACCAGCAGGGGGGTGCCCGGGGCCAGGGGGAGGAGGGGGCCCGCCACGCAGGGGATCCCGAAGGCCCGGGCCAGGATGGCGGTGTGGGACGCGGCCCCCCCCTCGCCCAGCACCAGGGCCCGCAGGCGGGACCGGTCCAGGGCCAGGAAGGCGGGGGGCGTCAGGTCCTCCGCCAGGAGCACCCCCTCGGGGGCGTCCACGGGGGCGCGCCCGGGCGTCAGGAGTTCCTGGAGGCGGTGGGCCAGGCCCCGCAGATCCAGGGCCCGGATGCGGAGCAGGGGCTGTTCCAGGTCGGCGAGGCGGGCGCAGGCGGCCTCGGTGGCCAGGCGCACGGCAGAGGGGGCGTCCCAGCCCTCCTCGCGAATGGCCCGCCGGATGGCCTGGGTCCAGGCCGCGTCCCGGGCCAGGGCGGCGTGGGCCCGGAGGATGCCGGCGGCCTGGGCCGGGGCCCTTTCCGATTCGGTCTGGAGGGCGGCGGCC
>DATGXY010000069.1:0-2667 GCA_035298525.1 Holophaga sp. | reverse complement strand
GCCGGAGCGGCGGCCTTGGGCGCGGCCTGGGCGATGGTGGTCACCTCCTTGGCCAGCTCCTGCTTCTTCTTCAGGGCTTCTTCCTTCTGGCGGTTCAGTTCCTCGGCCTTGGCCTTGGCCTCCTCCAGGTCCTTCTTGGCCCGGGCCCGCTCCTCGGCGGTCTTGGCTTCGGAGGCCTTCTTGGAGAGCTGCTCCTGCAGGGCCTTGGTGGCCTCTTCCTGCCTGGCCAGCTCCTTGAGCCTGTCATCGTTGGCGAGGTTCTTCTGCTTCAGTTCCGCCAGCTGCCGGGTGAGTTCGCTGTTGACGCGGTTGCTCCGCCACGAATCGTAGCCCAGGTAGCCCAGCACCAGGGCCAGGGCGACGCCGCCCCAGACGAAGTACTTGGCCCGGCTCGAGCCGTCGGGGGCCACCAGGACGCTGCGGCTGGAGGGGTCCGAGGGCAGGAAGGGGGTGAAGTCAGCGGCCTGGTCCGCCTTCATGGCCTGGGCGTCCTGGTCGCTCTCCTCCCGGAAGAGGGTGTGCATGTAGAACGCCATGTTGAAGGTGGTGGGGCTGTGGTCGCCGTCGTACAGGACGCGCTCCAGCTCCCGGTTGAACTCGGAGAGGGAGGCGAAGCCCTGGGTCTCGGTGAGGAGGCGGCGCAGGAGGCCGGCGATCTCGCCGGGGATGGGGCCATCCTCCTGGGCGGCCTTGAGGGTGGCCTTGGCCACGGCGGCGGCGGCGGCCTCGCGGGGCGGCGGCGCATCCAGGGTGAGGAGCTCGTAGAGCACCGCGCCCAGGGCGTAGAGGTCCTGGTGGACGGCGGATGCGCCCTGGAGGCGGTAGGGCGCCAGGGCCTGATCGAGCTGCCGGGCCTTGGGCAGGATGGCGGCGATCACGGGCGCGCAGGGGGCGTCGATGATCTGGGTGGCGCCCTCGTAGCCGACCCACACGCTGTGGGGGCTCAGGGCCCCGTGGTGGAGGCCCTTGGCGTCCAGCGCGAGCAGGGACTGGGCCATGCCCTGGATGACGGAGAGGGCGTGGTCGACGCCCAGGGGGATCTGCTCCTCGCGGGTCTTCCGGATGACCTGGGCGAGGCTGCGGCCGGGAATGTAGTCGCACACCGCGTGGGGGGCGCGCCCGGCCTCGATCTGGTGCCCGGAGCCCAGGCCCCTCGCGCCCGCGATGAGTGTGGCGACCCGCTGGGCCTCCTGGACCTTGGCGGAGAAGCCGGCTTCCGCCACCTCCTCGGAGAAGGCGCGGATCAGGTGGTGGCGGTCGAAGGCGCTGCCCGAGAGGGTCAGGCCCCTGTGGACCTTGCCGAAGGCGTCCGCCGAAAGTTCGCTGGAAAGCAGGTACGAGCCGAGGCGGGTATAAGAGGCCATTTCCACTCCAGGTTGATAAGGAAAGATATCAAGAAACGCCTATCTCACGACCGGCTTTTCATCCCCCTGGGGCACCCAGAGGTCGCCCACGGCGCGCCAGAGCAGGATCCAGAGGTTGGCCGTGGCGTGGATCCCGTTGGAATAGGCCAGCTGGAGCTGGGCGAAGGGGACGCTGAGCTCGTCCCAGCCGCCCCGGCGCCGTCCGTTCGCTTCGTCGAACCACTCCCGCAGGGCCTCGGAACGCTCGAACTTGATCCTGGCCCACTGGAGCAGGGGCTTGCGGGGGTCCAGGGGCGCTTCCACGGCCCAGAAGGCCTCGCGGCTCAGCACCAGCCTGCGCAGCTTCTCGTCGCCGTACTGCTGGAAGCTGTCCCGCAGGGGCGTCAGGCCCCGCACAGCGGAAGGGTCCGTGAGCAGCTGCACCTGGTGGGCCAGCACCCCCAGCTCCCGCACGATGCGCTCGGGGCGCTTGTTCTCCTCCGTGCAGGCCACCACCTTCCTGAACTGCTCCTCCACGTCCTCCACCGTGGGGACCTGGTCGCTGTGCTGGCCCCGGGCCCCGGCCACCAGCTCCCGCTGGTGGGCCTCCAGGAACCGGGCCATGCCCGCGGGCAGCAGCCTCGCGGCCTTGAGGGTCTGGACCTCGTGGAACTCGGGGCTCCAGGCGCCCAGGGCCAAGCCGGCCGCCAGGAGGGAGGCAGTGCGAAGGGAGCGTGCGTTCATCGTTCGTATCCGGGCATGTGGGAGCATTCTTGCATGAATCCGGCCCCGCCCTAGATTCGGGGCCATGCTGGACCGGGAATCCCTCTGGCGCCGCCTCGCCGGCGCGGGCCTCTGGGGCCCGGCCTGGGCGCTGGCGGCGGCCTGTGCGGTGCCCTGGATGCTGCCGGAGGCCTGGGATGGGCGGGTGGACCCTTTCCTCCAGGTCCTGGGATGGACGGCCGTGGCCCTGGCGGCGCCCCTGGCCCTCCGGGCCCGCTGGTGCGGCCTGGCTTTGGCGGTGGCCCTGGCCTGGGGCGTGGTGGGGGCCCTGGCCGGGGCGGCCCGGCGGGAAGGGGCCCTTCCCCTGGGGTTCCGGGAGGCCAGGGGCCGCATCGCCGCCCCCTGGACCCGCCGGGGCCGGAGCCTGGCTTCGGAGCTGGCGGGGGAGGGGGATCTGGCCGGCGCGCGCATCGCCCTCACCCTGCCCGGGGGCGGGGTGGCCCCCCCGCCACCGGGCACGCCCGTGGCCTTCCGGGCGGAGCTGCGCCGGCCGGAGCCGGCACCGGCCTTCCTGGCGGAGCGCCCCCTATGGCGGGCCCGG
>DATGXY010000068.1:0-5945 GCA_035298525.1 Holophaga sp. | reverse complement strand
CGGAGGTGCCGGCCGCCCCCGCCATCCTGGAGGCGGGGACCCGCCTGGAGGCCATCCGGCCCCTGCAGGTGACCTGGGCCCTGGCCCAGGGCCACCTGGTGCGCACGGAGACGGGGGGCGGCCGGCCCCGCCGGGATCCCGCCACCCGCATCACGGGCTTCCGCCTCACCCTGCCCGCGCCGGGCCCGGACGGCAGACCCGCCTGGGTGGAGGCGGAACTGGAGGGGACCTGCGGGGATGTGCGCCGCCGGGCCACCCTGGCCGTGGCTCCCCGGAATCCCTCCCCGTGAGGGCCCGCCAGGCCGGGGGGGCCCTTGTCCTGGTCCTGTCCATGGTGGCCTTCCTGGCCGTCCTGGCGGGCATCGGCGTGGCCGGGGCCCTGCGGGCCTGCCGGCTGGAGCGGGAGATGCTGGCGGGGACCCGGGCCGCCCTGGCCGCGGACGACGTCCTGGCCACCTTCCTGGAAACGGGCCCGGGCCTGCTGGCGGGCCGGGAACCCGGCGTCCCCGTGCGCCGGGAGCTGGACCTCCCCCCCTACGGGGATCTGGCCGCCCTGGGCTGGTACGAGGCCCGGGTCCTGGACCGGCCCCCGGAGGGCCAGGCCCTGGCCCGGGTGCGCTTCGGCGCCCGCCTCCAGGGGCCCGGGGGGGCGGTGTACCGCCAGGAACGGGAGGCCTGGGTCCGCCTGGGCGAGATCCCGGAAATCGTCGCATGGCGCCTGGCCCGTTGAGCGACCTGCTAGACTCGCAAGTGATGCTGGAATCCGCGAACCCGCCGGACCTGAGACCCAAGAAGGGCTTCGGCCAACACTTCCTCGTGCAGCCCACGGCCATCCGGGCCATCGTGGACGCCGCCCTGGCGGTCCCCTCCGCGCGCCTCCTGGAGATCGGACCCGGCCCCGGCGTGCTCACCGCCCCCCTCCTGGAGGACGGGCGGCCCCTCTGGGCCGTGGACCTGGATCCGGAGGCGATCCAGGTGCTGGAGGCCCGCTTTGCCGGCCTGCCCCACTTCCACCTGCTCCACGGGGACGCGGTCACCCGGGAACTGCCCGAGGGGCCCCCCTTCGCCGTGGCCGGCAACCTCCCCTACAACGCCTCCACGGCCATCCTCACCCGCTTCCTCCTGGGGGAGGTGCCCTGGGATCGCCTGGTGTTCATGTTCCAGCTGGAGGTGGGCCAGAAGATCCTGGGCCGGCCCGGCACCAAGGACTACGGGCCCCTGGCGGTGCTGGCCCAGAGCGTGGCAAGGGTCAGCCGCCTCCTGAAGCTGGGGCCCGGCGCCTTCCGGCCCGCCCCCAAGGTGGATTCCGCCGTCCTCGTCTTCGAACCCCTGGCGGGGGCCCCGGACCCGGCCGAACGCCGGCGCCTCCTGGCCCTCCTCCACCGCAGCTTCCAGCACCGGCGCAAGACCCTGGCCAACAACTGGCAGGGTTGGCTGCCCCCCGAACGCATCCAGGCCCTCCTGGCCTCCCATGGCCTGCCGCCGACCATCCGAGCGGAAGCCATCGATCCCCCCACGTGGCGCGCCCTTCTGGCGGCCCTAGACTTACCCAAGGAATCATGAACCTCGCCTCCCCCCCTTTCGAAGCCTGGCAGACCCCCCCCGCGGAGGACGAACTGCGCCTGATCCCCATCGGTGGACTGGGCGAGTTCGGCATGAACGCCATGGTGGTCCACAGCGCCCGCACCCTCTTCCTGGTGGACTGCGGCCAGCTCTTCCCAACGGAAGACCAGCCGGGCATCGACGCCGTCATCCCCGACTTCGCCTACCTGGAGCCCTTCGCCGACCAGGTGGAGGCCGTCCTCCTCACCCATGGCCATGAGGACCACATCGGGGCCCTGCCGTACTTCCTGGAGCGCTGGCCCGTGCCCGTGTACGGCACCGCCTTCACCATGGCCCTCCTGGAATCCAAGCTCAAGGAGCACGGCCTCTGGGAACCCAAGCGCATGCACGTGGTGGAGGACTTCGCCAAGGTGAAGGTGGGGGGCATCACCGCCGAGTGGATCCCCGTCACCCACAGCATCCCCGACGCCTGCGCCATCGCCCTGCACACCCCCTGGGGGGTGATCGTCCATACGGGCGACTACAAGCTGGACCCCACCCCCGTGGACGGCCGCCTCACGGGCACGGCCCGCCTCAAGGAACTGGGGGACAAGGGCGTGGCCGTGCTCCTTTCCGATTCCACCAATGTCCTCAATCCCAAGCCCACCCCCAGCGAGGAGGTGTGCCGGGAGGGCCTGCGGGACGCCATGCGGGCCACCAAGGGCAAGCTCTTCGTGGCCACCTTCAGTTCCAATATCCACCGCATCCAGATCCTCCTGGACCTGGCCTACGAGGAGGACCGCCGGGTCTGCCTCCTGGGCCGCTCCATGGAGCGGAACGTCGCGGCGGCCCGGGCCATCAAGCGCCTGGCCTTGCCTGATGATCTCTTCATCGAACCCAAGGAAGTGAGCCTCTTCCCGCCCCGGCAGGTGCTGGTGCTCTGCACGGGGAGCCAGGGCGAGGACATGAGCGCCCTCAACCGCATCGTGAAGGGCGAGGTGAAGGGCCTGAAGATGGTGGAGGGCGACCGCCTCGTCCTCAGCTCCCGGGCCATCCCCGGCAACGAGGTGAGCATCAGCCGCCTCCTGGACCAGGCCGCGCGCCTGGGGGCCGAGACGACCACGGATGGCCTGGGGACCCTCCACGCCACCGGCCACGGCCACCGCCCGGACGCCGCCGAAATGATCCATCTGGTGCGCCCCCGGGTCATGGCCCCCGTGCACGGCACGTACCGGAACCTGAAGGTGCACGGCCAGCTGGCCGCGAGCCTGGGCTGGCCCAAGGACCGCATCCTCATGCTGGACGGGGGCGAGTGCCTGCGCCTCTTCAAGGGGGGCAAGGCCGAGTGCGCGGGCAGCGTGCCCGTGGGCAAGTGCTTCGTGGACCAGGGCGTGGACCACCGGGTGGACGCCCGGGTCATCCACGACCGGCTCATCCTCCAGGAGGACGGCATCGTCATCGCCACCCTCGTGGTGGATCCGGATACCGGGGAACTGGCCGCCGAACCCTCCATCCTCACCCGGGGCTTCGTCGTCCTCAACGACGACCAGGCCTACAGCGAGCTCCTCCGGGCCACCGTGGCCAACGCCTACGCCGAGGCCCCCCGGGAGATCCGCCGGGACCGGGACCTGCTGGTGGAGTTCCTGCGCCAGGGCCTGCGGCGCACGATCCGCAAGACCACCCAGACCCGCCCCGTGGTGGTGCCGGTGATCCTGGAGGCCAAGGCCCCGGAGTGAGGCTCAGCCCACCGGGTTCTCCAGCACGCCGATCCCCTCCACCTCGCACTGGACCAGGTCCCCGGCCTTCAGGAACTCGGGCGGGTTCCGGGCGAAGCCCACGCCGGAGGGCGTGCCGGTGGCGATGATGTCCCCGGGCAGCAGGGTCATGCCCCGGCTCAGCCAGTCCAGGGTGGTGGCCACCCCGAAGATCATGTCCGAGGTGTGGCCGGCCTGCTTCTCCACGCCGTTGACGCGGCAGGCGATGCGCAGGGCCTGGGGGTCGGGGACCTCGTCCGCCGTGACGATCCAGGGCCCCATGGGGCAGGTGCCGTCCAGGCTCTTGCCCTTGAAGAACTGCTTGCCGTGGGCCACCTGCACGTCCCTGGCCGACACATCGTTGATGACGGTGTAGCCGAACACGTGGGCCAGGGCCTCCCCCTGGGGGATATCGACGCCCCCCCGGCCCAGCACCACGCCCAGCTCCACCTCCCAGTCCATCTGGGAGGTGTGGGCGGCGTGCAGGGGGATGGGGGCGCCCGGTCCCGTGACGGACGTGGTGGCCTTGGTGAAGAAGATGGGCCGGTCCGGGAGCTTGGCCTCCGCCGCCCCCGGGCCGCCCCTGGCCGCCGCCGATTCGCGCCGGTGTTCCGCGTAGTTCCAGCCCAGGCAGAAGACGTTGCGCCGGGGGAAGGGGATGGGGGCCAGAAGCCGCAGCCCGTCCAGGGCCAGGCGGGGCCCCGAGGCCAGGGCGTTCCGCGCCGCCTCCAGGCCCGCGGGGCCGGCCAGGACCAGCTCCAGCACGGTGGGGAAGGGCAGGGCCACGCAGGCGCCCTCCCCGTGGATCACGGCGGCGCGGGTCCCGTCCCCGTCCTGGAAGGTGATGAGGCGCATGGCAAGGCTCCCTGGAACCGGACCATTGTAGACCGGGGCCAGGGAGCCTGGAGGGGGATGGCGTCAGAAGGCCAGGGCCGCCGTGCCGGTGCCGCCCGCGGCCAGGGTCACCGGCACGAGGACGGGGTTGCTGGCCACGGTGGTGACCGTGCCGTCCGGGGCGGTGGTGGACCGGGTGCCGGTCACGTTGTACGTGCCCGCGGGGACCGTGCCGAAGCTGAAGGTCTCCGTGGAGGTGCCCACGGCTGCGATGTCGCGGCGCACGATGAAGTTCTTCGTGCCCCCTGCGGTGGTCAGCGCGGCCAGGAGGTAGGCGGCGTCGGACTGGGAGGCGGTGGCCAGGGGCGTCACGGTGCCGCCCAGGGTGCCCGTGTCCGCGGTGGCGGTGAAGGCGGCGCTCCAGGTGGCCACGGGCGCCGCGGTGGTGATGGCCACGCCGTCGGCGGCCCTGGGCCCGTAGAACCTGGTGGCCGTGGCGGGCATGGACACCACGTGGTAGGTGGCGCCCACGGGCAGGAGATCCAGGGTGTACTTGCCGGTGGCGTCCGTGGTGGTGGTGCGGGCGATGGCGGGGTTGCCCAGGCCGTCCAGGGTCTCGGCGTGCACCGTGGCCCCGGCCAGGGCGCTGCCGTCGGCCGCGTCGGTGAGGGTGCCGGAGATGGACCCGGTCACCGCCTTCTCGTAGCAGAAGATGGTGGGCCGCAGCATGTACTTGCCGCTGTTGCCGGCCCCCACCACCTGGACGGAGTGGGCGGCGTCGAAATCGATCCAGATATCGGCGGTGGTGCCGGCCTGGACATTGAAGGGCCCCACCAGCTTGAGGCCGGTCTGGAGGCCCGAGGGCACCGTCAGGGCATGGGTGGTCCCGTCATTGAGCACCACCGTGTTGTTGGGGCCCAGGTGCAGGCGCATCTGGCCATAGCTGCCCGCGTCCAGGGTCACGCCCTGGGCCAGGGTCTCGGAGACGCCCCCGGTGAGCTTGAGCAGGTCCACGGGGCCCTTGCCCCAGGTGCCCAGCTGGATCCAGGAGGAACCGTCCTTGCTGATCTCCAGGGAGGTGATGTCCAGCATGACGGACTTGTAGGCCGTCGTGGGGCCGTCCACCAGGTGGACGTTCATGGCGGTGGGCGCCGAGGTGGAGCCCGACCCGCAGCCCAGGGCCAGGAGGAGGGCAACTGCGCCAGGGAGAAGGAATAGCTTCATGGACATGGGGAATCTCCAGTCTGTTGATACCCTGTCTCAACGATAGTCCGGCTGCCTTCCGGATCCAGGGTACAGTATGGGGATTCCCAGCTGGTACAGCCCTGATATTTCCCCTGGGGGACCGCCCGCTCCCTTTAATCGCTCTGTCATGAAAATAGGTGTATCTGCTGGCAAGTAACCTAGCTATGAAGCCGGTTCGAAAGGTTCGAGCGTGACCTTGTAGCCGAGTCGTTCGAGGTCCGTGACCCGCTTGTTCTTGATCCTGGCCTGGACTTCCTTGGACATGGGCCTGGGGATCGGCTCCTTGTATCCGGTTCCGGCCGCCAGGTTTCTGTAGATGATCAGGGCCAGCTTGTGGGCGATGGCCATTCGGGCTTTCTTTTCCTCGGAATCCTGTTCGACGCACTGCGTCGAACAGGATTCCGAGGAAAAGAAAAAATGAGTTCTCACCTGCCACCTGGATGCGCCGGGCTGAAATGGCGTTACACGTATTTCTGGCGGCCTACACGAGGGTCTTGGCTCGCACCTCATCAAGAGGCGACCCGGAGAACCGAGGCGCCAACCTATTTTCAGCCCTCGGGGTGCCCCCCC
>DATGXY010000067.1:0-7136 GCA_035298525.1 Holophaga sp. | reverse complement strand
GCGGGCCTCGTCACCGTCTTCTGCGATCCCGAGGTGCGGGCCGAGGTGTCGGCCCAGGTGCCCGAGGCCATGGTGCGGCCCTGGGAGGGGAGCCTCCCCCCCGGCTACGCGGCCCTGCTGGCGGGCCCCGGGGGCATCGTGGAGGTCCCCGCCTGGGAGGGGCCCCTGGTGCTGGACGCCTCCGCCCTGAGGGCCGGGGAAGGGCCCCGTTGGATGGCCCGGCCCGGCACGGTCATCACCCCCCACCCCGGCGAATTCAACAGCCTCTTCCCCGGCGGGGCGCCCCTGGGACGGGGCACGGACGAGCGCATCCACCGGGCCCGGGAGGTGGCCTCCGGGCCTGGCGTCCTCGTGCTGAAGGGGGCCCAGACCCTGGTGGCCGGGGGCGGCCTGTCCGAGGTCTGGGCCAACCCCACGGGGCATCCCGGCCTGGGCACGGGGGGGGCGGGGGACTTCCTGGCCGGCATGATCGGGGCCCGGGTGGCCCAGGCGGCCCTGGCCGGCGGGGACCTGCGCCGGGCCGCGGCGGAGGCCGTGTGGCTCCACGGGGCCGCCGCCGACGCCTTGGGGCCCGGCCCCATCCTCATCCGCGAGCTGGGCGAGGCCCTGGCCCGCGTTCTTCGGGATCTGCACGGAGGCACGCATGCATGAGACGCGACCCCTGGCCGGCGAGGCCGCCACGGAGGCCCTGGGCGCCGAACTGGCCCGGACGACCCCCCCGGGCGGCACCTGGCTTCTGAGGGGCCCCCTGGGGGCCGGCAAGACCACCTGGACCCGGGGCTTCGTGGAGGGCCTGGGCGGGGACCCGGACCAGGTGGCCTCCCCCACGTACGCCGTCCTGCACCGCTACGCCGTGCCCGGGGGCCACGTCCACCACCTGGATCTGTACCGGCTGGGGGAGACGGGGGCCTGGACCCTGGGCCTGGAGGAGACCGTGGCCCCCGGGGACTACCTGGTGGTGGAGTGGGCGGGCAGCGAGGGGCCCTGGCCCACCCCCTGGGTGGCCGAACTGGAACTGGGGGGCGAGGGGGAGGCCCGCACCGCCGCCTGGAGCAGGCCCGGGTTGCCCTGAGGGGCGGCCTTCCCCCACAATGAAGGGGACCCCACGGCCACCCAGGGGTGCCCATGAACCACAAGGCCGACAGATCCGCAGGGAACGCGGTCATCGCCGTGGACCGGAACTATGTGCCCATGATGGAGGTGGCGAGGCGCAAGGCCATTCGGGCCGTGGCCTCGGGCCGGGCCATGGTGCTGGATCCCGCGAGCCTGGACCGCCACCTGGACCTGCGGGGCCGCATCCTCCTGATCATCTTCCCCCACGCCAAGGCCTGCTCCGAGAGCAAGCTCCTCATGGGGCGCCTGGACCGGCGGGTCCTGCGCCGGGACCACTACCAGTGCCAGTACGAGGGGTGCCACAACCGGGCCGATACCATCGATCACATCATCCCCCTCTGCCAGGGGGGCCGCACCGCCTGGCAGAACCTGGTGGGTTGCTGCCTGGGCTGCAACCAGACCAAGGGAGGCCGCACCCCTGAGCAGGCGGGCATGCGCCTCAAGAAGGTGCCGGAGGCGCCCCGGGCCCATCTCTTCAAGCGCTTCGAGGAGATCCTGAAGGAGGGGTCGGCGGCGTAAGGGGGGCCCTCCGGGTACAATCCCCTTCATGAAGACGATTTCCCTGCGCGTGGATGTGGACACCCTGGAGGGGTCCCTCAAGGGCATTCCCACCCTCCTGCGGATGCTGGACAAGGTGGGCATGCAGGCCAGCTTCTACTTCTCCCTGGGGCCGGACAGCAGCGGCAAGGCCCTGCGGCGCATCTTCCGCAAGGGCTTCCTGGCCAAGCAGCTGCGCAACAAGGCCGGCAGCTACTACAGCCTGAAGACGATGATGTATGGCGTCCTCCTGCCCGCCCCGGTGATCGGGAAGCGGGCCGCCGGGGAAATGCGCCTGGCCAAGGAGGCGGGCCACGAGGTGGCCATCCACGCCTGGGATCACGTGCAGTACCACGATCTCCTGGACCGCAAGGGCCGCACCTGGCTGGAGGCCTGGTTCCGGGACGCCCACGCCTCCTTCGCGGATATCTTCGGGGAAAAGGCCCGGGGCGCCGTGAGCCCCGCCTGGCGCTGCAACGACGACACCCTGGAGATCCAGGAGGCCTACGCCCTGGACTACGCCGGCGACTGCCGGGGCACCCGGGCCTTCTACCCCGTCGTGCGGGGCCGGACTCTTTCCACCCTGCAGGTGCCCACGACCCTGCCCACCCTGGACGAACTGCGGGGCCTGGACGGCCTGACGCCGGACCAGGTCAACGCCCGGGTGTGGGACCTGGTCCGGGAGGACGCCCTCAATGTGTACGCCCTGCACACGGAGGTGGAGGGCGGCCCCCTGGCCGACACCTTCGCCGCCTTCCTCCAGGGCCTGAAGGACCGGGAGGTGCGGGCCCGCACCCACGCGGACTGGGTGCCGGAACTGAGGGCCGCCGCGCCGCCGGCCGCGGAGATCGGCCGCATCGAGATCCCGGGGCGGTCCGGGTGGGTGAGCGTCGGGCCCTGAATCCGGTCGGGCCTTGCCAAATTTTGCCATTCGATCCATGCTTGGCCCATGGGCACGATGAATATTTCCCTGCCTGACGCCATGAAGACCTTCGTGGATGAACAGGTCAGCGAGGGCGGGTACGGTACGTGCAGCGAGTATGTCCGCGCCCTGATCCGCAAGGACCAGGAACGCAGGCACCTGCGCGGACTGATCCTTGCCGGGGCGGCATCGGCTCCCACGGCTCCGGCGGACGCCGCCCATTTCGACGGCCTGCGGGATCGCGTGCGCAAGGCAGCGGGGGATGGCGGCAAATCGTGAAGCGGAAGCCGGTCGTACCAAGGGCGCAGGCAGTGATGGATGTCAACGCGATGGTCGACTCGTACCTGAGCGAGGCGACGGAGGCCACGGCGCTTCGCTTCATCGATGCACTGGAGGAGGCCTATGCCCACATCGGCTCCCATCCGGCCACCGGTTCACCCCGGTATGCCCATGAATTGGACTTGCCCGGCCTGAGGTGCTGGTCCTTCAGCTCCTTTCCCCAGGTGGTGTTCTATGTCGAATGCCCAGGCCACGTCGATGTCTGGAGGGTCCTGCACGGGCACCGGGACATCCCGGCCTGGATGGCGGTGCCCGAATCCTGATCCAGCGCTGTGAACGTGGGAGCCGGGGCGAGGGCTCATGGGCCATGGGGAGCATGGTCTGGCGCGGTCCTTCAACCGGCTGGTCCTTTCGAGGGCCTTCCCCGTCCTCGCCGGGAAGGGGTTCGCGCTCACACCCTGGCGCGACGATGCTCGGCCGCGCGGATTCCCGCCTGAAGTGACCCCCTGCACTTGCCGGGGACCGGATAATCCGGTTGACGATTTGGCCGGAGCCCCCCATGACGACGTTCATCAACGAACAGGACGCCTACGATCTGCTCGCGAAGGCGGGCCTCCCCGGCCTGCGCCGGGGGCTGGTGCGCACCCTGGAGGACGCGCGGGCCCTCCCCTTCGCCCCCGGCGAGAAGGTGGTCCTGAAGGGCGTGGCCCAGGACGTGTGGCACAAGTCCGACCTGGGCCTGGTGCGCTTCGAGGCCTTCGATCCGGACAAAGTCTGGGCCCAGGCCCGGGAGATGGAGGCGATCGGTTCCGCCCACGGGGAATGGCGGGGCACCCTGGCGGTGGAGATGGTGGACTTCCGCAAGGTCCCCGGCCTGCCCACGGAGGCCCTGGCGGCCCTGCGGCGCACGCCGGAGGCGGGCTGGACCCTGGTGCTGGGCATCGGGGGCCTGCACACCAACGCCTGGGGCGAGGAGATCGCCCCCTGCCTCTGGCCCCTGGCCCTGACCACCCCCGAGCAGGCCCTGGCCGAGTTCAAGGCCCACTACCTGGGCCGGGTCTGGCTGGGCACCCTGCGCCAGGGCAAGGCCCTCACGGACGAGGCCACCCTCCTGGCGTGGTTCCAGGGCCTCTGGCAGCTGGTGGAGCTGCTGGACGCCGCGGGCGCCGAGCTGCTGGAGATGAACCCGGTCGTCCTGGACCCCCAGGGCCGCCCCGTGGCCCTGGACGGCGTGGGCACCCTGGGCGCGGCGCCCGGGGCGGCCGCCGCGACCCTGGATCCCGCGCGGCTCCTGGACCTGCTGGTGAGGCCCCGCACCATCGCCCTGGCCGGCATCTCCGCCAAGGCGGGCACCCCGGGCCGCATGATCCTGGACAACCTGCTCCTGTCCACCCTGGACCGGAAGGCCATCGTCCCCATCAAGCCCAACACCGCCGACATCGACGGCCTGCCCTGCCTGAACGGGGTGGAGGACCTGGCGGCGAACCCCGTGGACATGCTCATCCTCTGCCTTCCCGCGGCCCAGACCGTGGACGCCATCCGCCAGCTCTGCGAGCAGGGCGGGGGGGCCCAGGCGGTGTACCTCGTCCCCGGCGGCGTGGGCGACGGGGCCGACACGGAAGGCCGGGGCCGGGCCGTGGTGGAACTCCTGGCGGAGCGCCGCGCCCGGGGCCTGTGGACCCCCGCCCTGGTGGGCCCCAACGGCCTGGGCTTCCTCAGCAGCGAGGGGAAGGTGAACACCCTCTTCATCCCCCGGGTGAAGCTGCCCGTGGAGGCCCGGGGCGGGGCGCTGAGCATGGTGAGCCAGAGCGGGGCCTTCCTCATCACCCGCCTCTCCACCGCGCCCCACCTGCCCCTGCGCTACGCCGTCAGCATCGGCAACCAGATCGACGTGCGCCTTTCCGACTTCGTGGCCGCGCTGGCCCACGACGGGGAGACCCGGGTCATCGCCCTCTACGTGGAGGGCTTCCAGCCCGGGGATCTGCTGGCCACGGCCAAGGCGGCGCGCATCGCCGCCGCCAAGGGCAAGCGGGTGGTCCTGTACAAGGGCGGCCGTTCCTCCGAAGGCCAGAAGGCGGCCAGCAGCCATACCGGCGCCCTGGCCGGTGACTGGGCCCTGCAGAAGGCCCTCCTGAAGCGGGCCGGCGTCATCGTGTGCGATTCCATGGGCGCCTACGACGCGGCCCTCGCCTGGCTCGCCGCCCATCCCCAGGGCCGGCCGGCCCGGGTGGCCGTGGTCACCAACGCCGGGTACGAATCCGTGTGCAGCGCCGATCTGCTGGAGGGCGCCGTGGTGGGCCACCATCTGGAGGCTTCCGAGGAGGCGGCCCTCAAGGCCCTGCTCGAATCGCACAAGCTCCAGGACCTGGTGAACCCCCGCCTGCCTTTGGACGTGACCCCCATGGCCGACGGCCAGGCCTACCTGGACTGCACCGGCCTCCTGGCCCGGTCCGGGGCCGATACGGTGGTGGTGGGCCTCGTGCCCCTCACCATGCGCCTGAACACGACGGACCCGGACGCCATGGCCGCTTTCGCCGGGGCCCTGGCCCAGGTGGGCCGGGAGACCGGGAAGCGCGTGGGCGTGGCCGTGGAGGGCGGGCCCCTCTTCGAGGCCTACCGCCAGGCCCTCATGGCCGCGGGGCTCCCGGTCTTCCCCAGCATGGAAAGGGCCCTCCAGGGCCTGCGCGTCATCGCGGAGGCCTGATGATCCCCGGGTGCCGGATCAAGCAGCGGAGGGCGGAGCACGAAGCCCGCTCCGCGGTGGAGGACGCCGTGGCATGATCGTCGCCGCGCGAGCCCATCCATCCACCCATCCGCTTCGAAAGGAACCCCCATGCCCAAGACCATGATCGAACCCTTCCGCATCAAGAGCGTCGAGCCCATCCGCATGACCACGAAGGAGGAGCGCGTGCGCCTCCTGGACGAGGCCAAGCTCAACGTCTTCAAGCTCCGCGCCGAGGACGTGCTCCTCGACTTCCTCACCGACTCCGGCACCGGCGCCATGAGCAGCCGCCAGTGGGGCGCCATCATGGAGGGCGACGAGAGCTACGCCGGCGCGCGCAGCTTCTTCCGCCTCCAGAGCGTGCTCCAGAAGCTCACGGGGTACGAGCACATCATCCCCACCCACCAGGGCCGCGCCGCCGAGCGCATCCTCTTCGCGGTGGCCACGCAGAAGGGCCAGCTCGTCCCCAACAACACCCACTTCGACACCACCCGCGCCAACCTGGAGTTCGACGGGGTCGAGGCCGTGGACCTGGTCATCCCCGAGGGCCTGCAGCCCGCCACCGTCCACCCCTTCAAGGGCAACATCGACCTGGAGCGGGTGGAGGACCTGCTGAAGCGCGAGGGGGACCGCGTCCCCTTCGGCATGCTCACCGTCACCAACAACTCCGGCGGCGGCCAGCCCGTGAGCATGGAGAACATGCGGGCTTACAGCGCCCTGCTGAAGAAGTACGGCAAGCCCCTGATCCTGGACGTGTGCCGCTTCGCCGAGAACGCCATGTTCATCAAGCTCCGCGAGCCCGGCATGCAGGACCGCAGCGTGGAGAGCATCGCCCAGGAGATGTTCCGCCTCGCCGACGGCTGCACCATGAGCGCCAAGAAGGACGGCATGGTGAACATCGGCGGCTTCATCGCCCTCAAGGACGAGGCCCTGGCCGAGGCCGCCCGGGCCAACCTGGTCATCACCGAGGGCTTCCCCACATACGGGGGCCTGGCCGGGCGCGACCTGGAAGCCCTGGCCGTGGGCCTGGAGGAGGGCCTGCAGGAGGACTACCTGCGCTACCGCCTGCGCACCGCCGAATACATGGGCGAGAAGCTCCTGGCCGCGGGCGTGGACATCGTGAGGCCCACCGGCGGGCACGCCGTCTACATCGACGCCAAGAGCTTCCTGCCCCACCTGAAGCCCGAGGACTACCCGGCCTGGAGCCTGTGCAACGCCCTCTACCTGGAGGGGGGCATCCGGGGCGTGGAGATCGGCGGCGTCATGTTCGGCAAGCGCCTGGAGGACGGCACCGAGACCTACTCCGCCATGGAACTGGTGCGCCTCGCCTTCCCCCGGCGCATGTACACCCAGAGCCACTTCGACTACGCCGCCGAGGTCATCTGCGAGCTGAAGGAGAAGGCCGCCACCGTGCGGGGCGTGCGCATCGCAAAGCAGGCGAAGTTCCTGCGGCACTTCACCGCCGAGATGGTCTGGGCCTGATGAAGAAGGGCCGCCGCGCGCCCCGTGGGGGCGGGCGGCGGCCCTCGCGGCGCGGGTGCCTGCCAGACGTCATGCCCGGGC
>DATGXY010000066.1:0-2347 GCA_035298525.1 Holophaga sp. | reverse complement strand
GGGCAGCACGTCGGAAAGGCCGAAATTGCGCCGGTACAGCCGGGTCGAGCCCGGGAACAGGGCTTCGGCGAGGTCCAGCAGGTCCACCGCCATCCGCTTGTGGCCCAGGCCGGCCAGCTTCTCGGCGTGCTTCACGTAGTGCATCTGCACCTTGCTGAGGACGCCGGTGGCGCGGTGGATCTCGGCGATGCGGACGATGGCCTGGTAGTTGGCGGGATCCAGTTCCAGGATCTTGGCGAAGGCCTCCTGGGCCCGGTCCATGAAGCGGCTGCGCATGGCCTGCTCCGCCTCGCGCTCCAGCTGCTGGATCTGGAGGCGCCGGCCGGCGTCCATCTCCGTCTGTTCCCCGGACTCGGCGGGGGCGGCGGCCCAGCCCGAGCTGTTGGCGGAGATCTGGCTGGCGCTGGGGGCCGGGGCGGTGTCCGCGTCCGCGATGCCCATGCCCTGGAGCTGGGCCAGGACGGAGGCGGCCACTTCGTCGTCCTCCTTCGCACGGGCGGCGGCCAGGGCCCGGCGCAGGTGATCCACCTGCTCCGCCCTGTTGCCGGACTGGTGCGCGATCTCGGCCATCTGGATCCAGGCCTCGGCGTTGAAGGAGCCGTGGAGGCCGCCCCGAAGGGCCTTGGCGGCGGCCTCGCCCATGCCGCGGCGGGCGAACTCCCGTCCGATGGGCCTGAAGAGCTTGAGGGCCTCGTCCACGTGGCCCGTTCGGGCCATCTCGCGCAGGGCCCGCTCCGCCAGGCCCAGGCTCTTCTCCGGCAGCTGGGGCACCTCCGCGAGGGCCTCCAGGGCCCGGTCCGGGGCCTTGGCCTGGAGCTCCACCTCGGCGAGGGCGTCCAGGAGCTCGGCGCTGCGGGGATTGGCGGCGAGCCCCTCCCGCAGGTGGGCGGCGGCGGCGGACAGGTCCTTCTGGATCACCGCCAGCCGGCTCTGGGTGAGGAAGACCTGGGGGGTGGAGACCATGGCCTTGGCCCGCTCCAGGATCTGGCCGGCCTCGGCGTGCATCTGCTCCATGGCCAGGGCCTCGGCCACGTCCAGGTAGATGGCGGCCGCCTTCTCCTTCATGCCCTCCTTGTTGTAGAGGTCGGCGAGCTTCACCTTGTTCTTCTGGTTCTTGGGATCGAGCTCGACGACCTTGGCGAACTCCTCCAGGGCCCGCTTCAGGAGGCCCTTCTTGGTGAAGGCCTCCGCGACGCCGATGTGGATCTGGATGGCGTCCTTGACCATGTTGGTGGCGCGGTAGAGCTCCGCGAGGCGCTCGCAGATGTCCAGGTCGTCCGGGGCCGTTCGGTGGGCCTTCTTGAAGACGGCGCTGGCCTTGGCGGTGAAACCGCCCCGCTCGTACCCGATGCCGGCCCGCTTGAACATGTCGATGGCTTCGGGGATGCGGCCCGACTGCAGGTAGGCGTCGCCGACCCGGTTCATGAGGTTCCAGTCGTCGGGCTTGTCCTCGAGGAGCTTGAGGAACTCGTCGATGGCGCGGTCGACGCGCCCCTGGGTCATGTAGGTTTCGGCCTGCTTGGTGATCTTCGCTCGGTCAATGGCCATGTGGCGCGCCCCAAGAGAGCCAGGCTGTTCAGCCCTTGAGATTACGGATGGTGAAGGCGTGGGGGAGGAGGTCCGCGAGGCGGTGCAGGGCCCGGGTCCCGCGGTTGGCGAGCAGGACCGGGGCGTCCGCCGCGAACTCCGCCAGCACCTGCCGGCAGGAGCCGCAGGGCGGCGTCAGCTCGGGGGCCTCGGTGACCACCACCACGGCCTTCAGGTCCCCGGGCTTCATGCCCGCGGCCGTGGCGGCGAAGATGGCGTTCCGTTCGGCGCAGATGGAGGAGGGGTAGGCGGCGTTCTCCACGTTGCAGCCCGCGACGACCGATCCGTCCTCCCGGAGGAGCGCGGCGCCCACCTGGAAGCCTGAATAGGGGGCGTGGGCGTTGGCCCGCGCCTTCCAGGCGGCATCCAGCAGCGGGTCCCAGGCGGGAGACTGGGGGTGGTCGAAGGACATGGGCACCTCTGGGTATGACGTGGATTCATCTTAGGCCGGTTCCACGTCCCTGCACAGGCCTCCGGCCTGGGCCTGGGCGAGGACGCGCCAGCAGCGGGTGGGGCCCTCCGCCTCCAGGCGCCCGTCGCGCGCCCTCAGTTCCAGCCACACCCGCCTTCGCTGGAGCCGGGCCTGGAGGACAAGACCGGAGAGCACCTCCAGCTCCCGCTCGAAGGCGGGCCCGGGCGTCCAGGCGTCCAGATCCAGGGCCAGGCGGACCCCCCGCGTCTCCTCGTCCTCGAAGGTGCGCACCCAGGGTTCGCCGCGCTGGGCCGTGCGCTTCCAGTGGACCCGGGTGAGGGGATCCCG
>DATGXY010000065.1:0-15503 GCA_035298525.1 Holophaga sp. | reverse complement strand
GGGCGCCGCAGTCCCCGGCCTTCCAGGGCGGGGCCGGGGCGCTGGCCCAGGGCAGCTTGCCCGGGGCCTGCTGGGCGGTGGCCGCCAGGGCGGCGGCTAGCAGGATGGCGCCCAGCCGCACAGGGCCTCCAGATTGGCGGTGGTGGCCTCGGCCAGGGCCTCGGGGGCCATGCCCCGAAGGGCGGCCACCTGGGCCGCCACGTGGACGACGTAGGCCGGCTCGTTGGCCCTCCCCCGGTAGGGCACGGGGGCCAGGTAGGGGGAATCCGTTTCCACGAGGATGCGGTCCAAGGGCGCCCAGGCGGCCACCTCCTGGACGGCCTCGGCCTTCTTGAAGGTGACGATGCCCGAGAAGCTCAGGTGGAAGCCCAGGTCCAGCGCCCCACGGGCGAAGGCCAGGTCCTCGGAGAAGCAGTGGATGACGCCCCGGGTGGCGCCCTCCTCCCGCAGGATGGCCAGGGTGGCCTCCGGGGCCTCCCGGGTGTGGATCATCAGGGGCTTGCCCAGGCGCCGGGCCATGCGGATCTGGGCCCGGAAGACCTCCTCCTGGGTGTCCCGGGGGCTCAGGTCGTAGTGCCAGTCCAGCCCCGTCTCCCCCACGAACACGGCCTTGGGGTCGGCCAGGAGGGCCTCCAGGGCGTCGGGGGTGAGGGCGTTCCAGGACTTGGCGTCATGGGGGTGCACCCCCAGGGAGGCGGCGATGGCGGGCCGGGCCTTGGCCACGGCCAGGGCCAGGCGCGCGTCGTCCAGGTTGCAGCCCACGGCCACCATGCCCGATACCCCCGCCGAGGCCGCCCTCGCGAGCACCTCCGCCAGCTGCGCCTCCCCCAGGTAGCTGCCCGTGAGGTGGCAGTGGGAATCCACGAGCATCGAACCCTCCGGTCCCCATGGTGCCACAAAAGCGCGATAGGCTTTATTCATGCGGCCGCTGACCACCATCCTCATCGTGGACGACGAGCCCGGCATCCGCCGGAGCCTGGGCGAATCCCTGGCCGAGGAGGGCTACGCCGTCCTCAAGGCCGAGCGCGGGGAGCAGGCCCTGGATCTCCTGGCCCAGGCGGACGGGGAGGGCATCCACCTCATGCTCCTGGACGTGTGGCTCCCGGGCATCGACGGCCTGGAGACCCTGGCCCAGGCCAAGGTCCTGCGTCCCGGCCTGCCCGTCATCATGATCAGCGGCCACGGCAACATCGACACCGCCATGCAGGCCACGAAGCTGGGCGCCTTCGACTTCCTGGAGAAGCCCGTGGACCTGGACCGGCTCCTGCTGGTCATGGGCAACGCCCTGAACCAGCGCCGGCTGGAGGAGGAGAACGAGCGTCTCCACCGGGAGGTGGACCAGGACCGGTTCTTCATGGCGGAAAGCCCCGCCATGCGGCGCCTCCTCTCGGACCTGGACCTGGTGGCCCCCACCGAGGGCCGCGTGCTCCTCATGGGCGAGAACGGCAGCGGCAAGGAGGAGGTGGCCCGCCTCATCCACGAACGCAGCGCGAGGGCCAAGGGCCCCTTCGTGGAGGTGAACTGCGCGGCCATTCCCGAGGAGCTGATCGAGAGCGAGCTCTTCGGCCACGTGAAGGGCGCCTTCACCGGGGCCGTGCGCGACCAGAAGGGCAAGTTCCGCGAGGCCCACCAGGGCACCCTCTTCCTGGACGAAGTGGGGGACATGTCCCTCAAGACCCAGGCCAAGGTGCTGCGGGCCCTGCAGGAGGGGCGCATCGAGCCTGTGGGCGGGGGCGGGGCCGTGGGCGTGGACGCCCGCGTCATCGCCGCCACCAACAAGGACCTCACCGAGGAGATCAAGGCCGGGCGCTTCCGGGAGGACCTGTACTTCCGCCTCGCGGTGGTCCCCCTGCGCCTGCCCCCCCTGCGGGAGCGGGTGGAGGAACTGATCCAGCTGGCCGAGGCGTTCATCCTGCGCATCTCCCGCGCCTACGGCAGGCCCCCCAGGCGGCTCTCCCAGGACGCCCGGGAGACCCTGCTTCGCCACGACTGGCCCGGCAACGTGCGCGAGCTCAAGAACCTCATGGAGCGCGCCGTGATCCTGGCGAGGGGCGCCGAGATCGGCAGCCGCGACCTGGGGCCCCTCGCCGTGCGCCACCTGGCGGAGCCCGACCCCTTCTCTTTCCCCGAGTTCCCCAGCCTGCGGGAGGCCCGGGAGTGGTTCGAGGTGGCCTACATCCAGCGGGAGCTGAAGCTGCAGAACGGGAACATGACCAGGGCCGCCGAGAGGCTGGGCCTGGACCGCTCCAATCTCTACAAGCGCCTGAAGTCCCTGGGCATCGAGGTGCGGGACGCCTGATGGAAAAGGTCTGGATGAAGATCGGCGAAGCCGCGAGCCGCGTCGGCGTGAGTCCCAAGGACCTGCGCTACTGGGAGTCCATCATCCCGGAGATCCAGCCCCGGCGCAGCCGCGGCAACCTGCGCTACTACCACGTGGACGAACTTGAGCGCCTGCACCGCATCCACGGCTGGCTCCAGGAGGGCCTCACGGTGGGGGACTGCCGGCAGCTCCTGCTCCACGGCCAGCTGACCCGGGGTCTGGGCCTGGGCCTGGACGAGGAGGAACCGGCCCCGCCCCCGCCCCCCAAGCCCTCCCGCCGGGCCCCGCAGGCGGCCCCCCGGGATCCGGGCATGGCCAAGGTGAGGGCGGCCCTGAAGCGGTTGCTGGCGCAGCTGGGCGGGGCCTGAGGCGCCTCGTCCCCTCCGTTCCGGCCCCCGGATCCGCCAGCCCAGGGCCCTTCGATCCTGACCCCTTGGATGCGCCCCCGGGGACGGCTACCCTTGGGCAATCCCCGAAATGCCTGATGCCCGGAGGGCGGACCATGGAAAATCCAGGATCCCTGGCGAAGCGATGGCTTCCCGTCGCAGGTCTCTGCCTCCTCCTGGCCGGGTGCGGCCACAAGGAATACAAGGATTTCGCGGCCTTCCACGGCGCCCCCGCCGCCGATCGGCAGGAGGAGATCCGCCGGACCCTGAAGCACGCCTCCCTCCCCCCGGACCAGCCCTGGGCGGGGGGCGTCGGGGGGGTGCTGGCGGCGCCCGGGATCCCGGAGCTCCTGGACAGGCCGGAGAAGCCCACCCCCTACGGGGCCCGGTTCAGCCGGGTGGTGCCGCTGATCGCCAGGTCCTTCCGGGACGCGGGGGAGGACGCGGCGCCCCTGTCGGAAGGCACCGCCTGGCTTCTGGATACCTATGGCCTGGAGGGCACGGAGCGCTTCATCGCCGCCTGCGAGCAGGCCGGGGGAAGGGTCGGCGTCCACCGGGCCGCTGTGGACGCCTTCCGCAAGGCCCGCTTCGAAGCCACCTGGGGGCCGTTTTCGGCCTGGTCCGGCCGGGCCGCCAACGCGGGCGCCATCGCGGATATCGTCACCGTGTTCCATGGATCGGGGGATCTGGCCGCCCTCCGCGCTTCCTACCAGCGGGAGAAGTCGGGCAACGACCGGCGGGCGCGGCCCGAACGGACGGTGCGGGAACCCATCCACCCCCAGGTCTCCGGGGTGTTCCGCTTCGTCAAGGCCCTGGACCGCTCCGCGGGGGAGGCCCTCTTCTCCGCCTCCGACGGCCTCTTCGTGCTCCGCCTCAGCGATGGCGACTCCTTCCGTGCCTTTCCGGGGCAGGGGGTGCGCATGACCATGCACAACCGGGGCGAGCGCATGTCCATGACCGATGGTTCCAGGCTGCCGGTCTTCGTTTCCGGCCCTTCCCCCACCGTGCCCCGCACGATCCCGGGCTACGAGCCCGACCGGGGCGAGGAGAGGCGCCTGGCGGGCCAGGTCGCGGCCCTGGAGGCGACGGTGAACCGGGTCCAGCAGGCCCTTCGCAAGGAGGGGCCGGACCTGGCCACCCTGGACGAGGCCTCCCCCGTGCGCCTGCGCTTCGAGGGGGCCAAGGGGGCCTGGAAGCGCGTGGTCATCCTGGACGCCCCCTCCGGGCGGGCCCTCTACTGCTCCAGCATGGGGGGGCCCTCCTGCCCTGGGCCCTGCGAGGGGGTGCCCTTCACCCAACTCCTCGTGCTGGCCGCCAGGAAATAGGGGCCGGGGAGCCCCTGGAAACGGGGGCGCCGGATTTTTCCTGGACATCCCCCAGGATTCGCTGACAATGGGCCCGCTCAATCGACTGGAGGTTCCCGTGCTGCGATCCATCCTGCTCGCCCTGGCCATGGTCCTGCCCGCCTTCGCGGGCAAGCTTCCCTACACCTACATCCGCGTGGGCAATGCCGCGGACGTGAGCCCGGCGACGACCCCGGGCATCGTCCTCATGGGCGGCGGCACCGATGTGGACGCGGCCTTCCAGTGGATGTCGGCCCGTTCCGGCAACGGCGACTTCCTCGTCATCCGCGCCACCGGCACGGACGCCTACAACCCCTACATCCAGGCCCTGTGCCCCGCCGCCAATTCCGTGGCCACCCTCATCATCCCCTCCCTCGCGGCGGCCAACGACGCGCGGGTCGCGGCCATCATCAACCAGGCCGAGGCCATCTGGATCGCCGGCGGCGACCAGTCCAACTACATCAACTTCTGGAAGAACACCCCCGTCCAGGCCGCCCTCAACGGGGCTTTGAACCGGGGCGTCCCCATCGGGGGCACCAGCGCCGGCCTGAACGTGCTCACCCAGTTCGTGTACTCCGCCCTGGCCGCCCAGGGGGTCACCTCCAGCCAGGCCCTGGCCGATCCCTTCAACAAGTACATGAGCTTCGACCGGGATTTCGTGAACCTGCCCCTGCTCGCGGGCGCCATCGGCGATCCCCACTTCACCACCCGGGACCGCATGGGCCGGCTCCTGGCCTTCATGGCCCGCATGGCCACCGCCAGCGGCAGCCGCTTCCGGGGCATCGCCGTGGACGAGGCCACGGCCCTGCTCGTGGACACCCCCAGGGGCACGGCCTCCCTGGTGGGCGCCGGCGCCGCCTTCTTCCTGAAGGCCCCGGGCACGGCGGAGGTGTGCGTGGCGAAGACCCCGCTCACCTACCTCCACGTGGGCGTGCAGCGCATCCGGGCCGGTGGGACCTTCGACCTCGCAGCCTGGACCGCCACGGGCGGCGTGGCTTACGAGATCTCGGCCACCGCGGGCGTGCTCAGCTCCACCCAGGCCGGGGGCGGCATCTACTGAGTTCCTGCCACGGCCCTACTTGAGCTTGCAGGCCACGCCCAGGCCGGCGGAAAAGGTGGTGCGGGAGCGCACCAGGGGCCCCCCCGCGGCGTCCTCCATCAGGTGGGTCAGGCTGGCCATGCCGATGAGGCTCCAGCGCGCGTCCAGGAAATGGACCGCGTTGGCCTTGAGGGTGATGTCCCGCAGGCCCCCCTTGGGCGCGAAGGCGCGGGCCTCCCCCGCCCGCAGGCGCGTATCCCCTGCGTCCACCAGGGCCTGGCGGAGGGCGGCCTGTTCCGGGCTCACCCCGAACTCCCGCACCATCGCCTTGGTGTCCGCGAAGGTGGCCGCGAGACCCGCGCCCACCATCCAGCGGCGGTTGAGGAAGAGGGATCTGGACAGGTCCAGGCGGCCCAGGGTCCCCCCGTCGGAGGCGAGGCCGTGGTAGAGGACCGCCCCCGCCTTCAGGGCGCCGAACCGGGCGGTGAGGGACGTACCCGCCCAGCCGATGGCTCGCTGATCGCCCATGCCGGCCAGGACTTCGGCCCGGTGCTCCTTGCGCCCCTCCCCGTAGCCCAGGCCCACATCCCAGGCCACGCCCCGGGCCTGGGACAGGTGGACCCCGGCCCCGAACCCGAAGACGGCCGGGTGGGACCCCACGAAGAAGGTGGGGGAGTCGATGTTCAGGATGGGGAAGGCCCGGTTCAGGCGCTGATCCGATCCGGTGGCCGAGGGCCCGGTGATGGCCAGGGCGCCCACGGAGACGGACAGGCCCTGGGGGGCGGGGCGCTCCTGGGCCCGGGCCGGCAGAGCAGCCAGGAGAGCAAGGGCGGGAATGGTAAGTCGACGCATCGAGGGGGTACCTTTCACGGGTGGACAAGCAGAAGTGCGTCCAGGCGTGGCATAAGTCTCCACGAATTTCCGGAATTCCGTACCAGGAACGAGGGCGGCTTGTGGGAGCCGCCCTCTTTACTTCTAATGGGTCGGCGCGAGAAGATTCGAACTTCGGCCAGGGGCCCCGCGGCGCTGGCTGCGCACGGGAATCCGCCTACGGCGGACCGAGGGGCACGCATGCGTGCCCCTCTTTCCCTACCTGCGCGCCATCGCCGATCGGAAGTCCGAATCTTCCCCCGACAAAGAGCGAGGGCGGCTTTGGGGAGCCGCCCTCTTTACTTCTAATTGGTCGGCGCGAGAAGATTCGAACTTCCGACCCCTACCACCCCAAGGTAGTGCGCTACCAGGCTGCGCCACGCGCCGTGAACCTCTGATTCTAGTACGTTCCGGGCATGGGGTCAAGCCATGTTTGGTTGGAGGTACACTGGGCCCATGACGGAACGACTGATCCTCATCACCAATGACGATGGCTGTTGGGCGCCGGGCCTGGCGACCCTGGCCAAGGTGGCCTCCCGGTTCGGGCGGGTGGTGGCGGTCTCGCCGGACCGGAACCGGTCCGCGGTGTCCAGCGCCATGAGCCTCAACGATATCCTCCGCCTCGTGGAACTGGGGCCGGACCGGCACGCCTGCAACGGCACCCCCGTGGACTGCGTCCTGGTGGGGGTACGGGCGGTGCTGGAGCGGCACCCGGACTGGGTGCTCTCCGGGGTCAACCACGGCTACAACCTGGGGGAGGACGTGTTCTATTCGGGCACCGTGGGGGCGGCCTTCGAGGGCTGCCAGCAGGGGGCCCGCTCCGCGGCCTTCTCCATCGATACCCAGGGCGACCTGGCGGGGGTGGAGCCCTGGATCGAGCGCTTCCTCGAGCGTTGGGAGTCCCTGCCGCTCCCCCCCAACCGCATCTGGAACGTGAACTTCCCCAAGGGGGAGCCCCTGGGCTTCCGGGTCACCAGCCAGGACACCCGCAAGTACCACGACCAGGTGGAACAGCGCATGGACCCCCGCAAGAACCCCTATTTCTGGATCGGGGGGGAGATGGGACCCACGTATAGCCGGGGGCCGGGCAGCGACGCGGAGGCCGTGCACGAGGGCTGGGCCAGCGTCACGCCCCTGCGCCTGGATCTGGCCTGTCCCGAGATCATGGGGCGCAAGCTTTCCTACGAGCAGAGCCTGAACGGCGGCCTCCCGTGAAGGCGGGCTTCCACGTCCACGGCCGCGTGCAGGGGGTGGGGTTCCGGTGGTTCACCCTCCAGGCGGCCCAGGACCTGGACCTGGGAGGCTGGGCCCGGAATGAGCCGGACGGCAGTGTTTCGGGCGAGGCGGAGGGCGACCTGGGCCCCCTGGATCTCTTCCGGGAGCGCCTGGCCCAGGGCCCCCCCTCGGCCCGCGTTTCCCGACTGGACTGGTGGGTGCTGGATGGAGGACAATCACTTCCCCATCCTTTCGAGATCCGCCGCTAGGCCCTAGGTGAAACCATGAACCTCAAACTGTCCGTCCTGGATATTCCGGGCTTCCCCCACGAGGGCGTCCTCTACAAGGACATCACGCCCCTCCTCGCCGACGCCGCCGCCTTCGCCCGCGCCATCGACGCCATGGCCGAGCCGGTGCTCGCCCTGAAGCCCACCCACGTGCTGGGCCTGGAAAGCCGTGGATTCATCTTCGGGTCGGCCCTGGCCCAGAAACTGGGGCTGGGCTTCGTGCCCGCCCGTAGGCCGGGCAAGCTGCCGCGGCCCACCTTCGGCGAGGCCTTCACCTCCTCCTGCGGGGCGGACGGCCTGGAGGTCCACCAGGACGCCTTCCAGCCCGGGGACCGGGTGCTCATCGTGGACGATGTGTTGGCCACCGGCGCCACCGCCGCCGCCGCCCGGGCGGTGGTGGAGCGAGCCGGTGCCCACCCCCTCGCCCTGACCACTTTCATCGAGATGGTGGCCCAGGGGGGCCGGGAGCGGCTCAAGGGACTGCCCGTGTTCAGCGTCCTGACCTACTGAATTCCCACCCCCAAGATTATGAAATAAGTAATAATGCATATTCAAACCCGCCGCCCTTTGCATAGAATGGATTGCAGCAAGGACGCTTAGCTCGGCACGGGCCCAACAGTGCTCGCCAGGTTCGTTCGGGCTGCTCCATCGCACACGCAAGACCATCCGATGTTGAAGTTTTAAACTTCATCGGATCGCCTTTTCATGCCTTTTTTCTGGGGAATGAAGCTGTTGAAGCCCGTTTTCTTCCTGGCATGCCTAGCCCTTCCGGCCGCCCTGGCGACCGCCGATGCCCATGCCGGTTTGGTGTTCTCTCCGCCGTCCCATGATTTCGGCCGGATCCCCCCGGTGCGAAAGGTGAGCCACACCTTCCGCGGGATCAACACCTCCAAGGCCACCTTGCGGATCCTCCAGGTGCAGCCCAGCTGCGGATGCACCTCGGCGGTGCTGGGCAAGTCCGAGGTTGCGCCCGGGGGCGCCGTGGAGGTGCAGGTGACCTTCGATCCCGGGACCTTCACGGGGCCGGTCAACAAGTCCGTGGTGCTCCACGTGGACGATCCGGCCCGGCCCATCCAGACCCTCTCCTTCCAGGCGGACGTGTTCCGTCCGCTGGAACTGCTGACCCGGTCCCTGGTACTGGACGATATTCCCCGCAACGCCGGGGGCCGCGGGGAGGCCCGGATCCGCAGCAGGACGGGCCTCCCTCCCGTCATCAAGGGCCTTGAGGTCCCGCCCCGGCCCTACCTGGAAGCCACCCTCCGGATGGAGGGCCTGGAAGCCGTGGTGGAGATCACCCTCTATGGCGACCGCATCCCCGCGGGCGTGTGGCGCGGCGCGGACGAGATCCGCGTCCTGGCCGCGGACCCGGATGCGGGCCCCCTGGCCATCGGCGTCTATTGGACCGTCAAGGATGCCCCTTCCCGCACGAAACCCTGAAATGCACAGCCTCCGCGAGATGCCCATGCTCACCAAGCCCCTCCAAGCCACCCTGTTCATCCTGGCGGTCACCCTCGGCCTTGGCGGCAGCCTCGGCTGCGGAACCAGCAAGGCCTACTGCGATGACGTCTCGGCCGTCGTCAGCCCCACCGCCTCGTACGCGGACCAGGTCGGCCTCGTCGGGAACCTGCTTTCCGTCGCGCCTTCCGTGGGGGCCCACGGGCCGATCACGAGCGCCGTGGTGACCGGCGGGGCGCTACCGCCGGGGATGGTCCTGGACACGGGCGGAACCCTTTCCGGCACCCCCACGGCCCCGGGCATCTACACCGTCACCATCTCCCTGGGGAACGCCCAGGGCGGGAGGGTGGACGCCCCCTGCCGCATCACCGTGCTTCCGGCCGGGAGCCTGTTCCTGGGATACGACTCGCCGCTCCGGTTCCCGGTCGGGACCTCCATCCCCACGCAGGTGCCCAGGACGGCCAACCTCCTGCCCGGCGGCGCCTCGACCTTCACCCTCGCCTCGGGCACCCTTCCCGCGGGCCTGGGGCTGGACGCCGCCACGGGCGAGGTGAAGGGGACGCCCACGGCCCCGGGCCTCTTCACCTATGGCGTGCAGTTGTCCAATGGGGGCCGGACCGCCACCGCCCCCGTCACCTGTCTCGTCGAGCCCGCTTCCGGGCTGACCCTGTCCTATGCCACCCCCAGGTCCTTCCCCGTCCTCCGGGTGATGGGTCCCGAAAGCCCGGTGGTCGGCAATATCACGCCGGGGATCCCCACCACGTTCAACCTTACCGACGGCGCCCTGCCGCCGGGGGTGATGCTGGATGCGGAAGGCAACCTGCGCGGAACGCCCACGGAGACGGGCGTCTACACCTTCAGCGTCACGGCGGCGAACGGCTCGCGCACGGCGAAGGCGGACCTCGTTTACACGATCGAAGTGGATGCTCCCCTCGGGCTGGTCTACGGGCCGCGCAAGTACTACACCGTCAACACCCCGATCGCCCCCTTCGAACCGACCCTCACCGGCGCCACCCCGGGCGTCCAGACCTCGTACGTGAGCCTCTCGCCCGCACCTGACGGCCTCGCGGTCGGGGCCTCCGGCACCCTGGGCGGCACGCCCACGACCACGGGTGACTTCGAATTCCCCGTGCGGGCCCAGAACGGAACCCGCTCCGCGACGGCCCGCGTCCTCGTCACCGTCGAGGCGCCGGGAGCCCTGACCCTCGGCTATGCCACCCCGCAGTCCTTCCCGGTGGGGTCCGCGATTCCCCTCCAGCTTCCCGCCATCGCCCAGACCACGCCCGGACTCGTCACCGTCTTCTCGGTCTCGGGCAACCTGCCTCCCGGTCTTGTCCTGGGAACCGACGGCAGCCTCTCCGGAACCCCGATCATGCCGGGGATCTACCTGTTCTCCGTCACGGCCTTCAACGGAAGCAAGACGGCCACGGCCTCCCTGGCCTACACCATCGAGAACGCCGGGCCCCTGGGCATCACCTACCCCAGTCCCGTCCACTTCACCGTCGATGCCCCCATCGCCATCCAGACCCCGTCCCTGGCGAACCGGACCCTGGGCCTCCCCACCCTCTACGCGGGAACGGGCCTGCCCGCGGGCCTGGCCCTCAATGCGGATGGCACCATCACCGGCACCCCCACCGCCACCGGCGTCTTCCCCGTGTCCGTGACGGCCACCAACGGCAGCCGCACCGCGACGGCCACCATGACCTACTACGTGGAGAACGCGGGCAGCCTCGGCCTCTCGTACGCGACCCCCAGGTACTTCCCCGTCAATGCGGCCATCGCCACCCAGAACCCGGGCCTGACGAACGCCACCACCGGCATCGGCACCACGTACGCCGGCTCTGGGCTGCCCACGGGCCTGACCCTCAACGCCGACGGCACCATCACCGGCACCCCCACCGCCACCGGCACCTTCTCCGTGTCCGTGACGGCCACGAACGGCAGCCGCACCGCGACCGCCACCCTGACCTGGTACGTGGAGAACGCCGGCAGCCTCGGCCTCTCTTACACGACGCCCAAGTACTTCCCCATCAATGCGGTCATCGCCACCCAGAGCCCCAGCCTCACCAACGCGACCTCGGGCATCACCACCACCTACGCCGGTTCGGGCCTGCCCACGGGCCTGACGCTCAACGCCGACGGCACCATCACCGGCACCCCCACCGCCGGGGGGACCTTCACG
Organism: Holophaga sp.; assembly: GCA_035298525.1. Lineage (GTDB taxonomy): Bacteria > Acidobacteriota > Holophagae > Holophagales > Holophagaceae > Mesoterricola. Next base: position 4,406 of record DATGXY010000065.1, on the reverse strand, counting down.
GTTTCAGTGACGGCCACGAACGGCAGCCGCACCGCGACGGCCACCCTGACCTACTACGTGGAGAACGCCGGCAGCCTCGGCCTCTCGTACACGACGCCCAAGTACTTCACGGTCAATGCCGCCATCGCGACCCAGAGCCCCAGCCTCACCAACGCGACCACGGGCATCGGCACCACGTACGCCGGCTCGGGCCTGCCCACGGGCCTGACGCTCAACGCCGACGGCACCATCACCGGCACCCCGACCGCCACCGGCACCTTCACCGTGTCCGTGACGGCCACGAACGGCAGCCGCACCGCGACGGCCACCATGACCTACTACGTGGAGAACGCCGGCAGCCTCGGCCTTTCGTACACGACCCCCAAGTACTTCCCCATCAATGCCGTCATCACCACCCAGAATCCCGGCCTCACCAACGCCACCACGGGGATCGGCACCACGTACGCAGGTTCGGGCCTGCCCACGGGCCTGACGCTCAACGCCGACGGCACCATCACCGGCACCCCCACCGCCGCGGGCACCTTCACCGTGTCCGTGACGGCAACCAACGGCAGCCGCACCGCGACCGCCACCCTGACCTACTACGTGGAGAACACCGGCAACCTCGGCCTCTCCTATGTGACGCCGGCCTATTTCACCCTGAATACGGCCATCTCCACCCAGAACCCGACCCTGACCAACGGGACCACGGGCATCACCACCGTCTACGGCTCCGCCGGGGGGACGCTGCCCCCGGGCCTGACGATCAACTCCAACGGCACCATCACGGGCACGCCGACCGCGGTCGGGACCTATGACTTCTCCGTGGCCGCCCTCAACGGCAGCCGCTCCGCGGTGGCCTCCCCCACCTACTACGTCCAGAACGCCGGGGCCCTCACCCTGGCCTACGTCACGCCCCGGATCTTCACCTCCGGGACCGCCATCGCCACCCAGTCCCCGACCCTGGGCAACGCCACCTCGGGCATCGCGACCACCTACGCCGTGACCTCCGGATCCCTCCCGGCCGGTCTGGTCCTCAACGCGGACGGGACGGTCACCGGCACCCCCACCGTCCAGGGGACGTACAGCTTCACGATCAGGGCCACCAACGGGAACCGGACGGCCTCGGCCTCCGCCACCTGGACGACGAACCCCGTCGCCCCGTCCTCCCTGAACTATTCGACGCCCGTCACCTACACGGCCACCGTCGCCATCGCCGCCAACGTCCCCAGCCCGGGAGGGGGCTACCCGACCTCGTACGCCATCACCGCCGGCGCCCTTCCCGCGGGCCTGACCCTGAACACCACCGACGGGACCATCTCGGGCACCCCGACGGCCGCGGGCACCTTCTCCGTGACCATCCGCGGCACCAACACCTCCGGTTCCGCCTCACAGACCCTCAGCATCACGGTCCTGGCCTACCCGACGGCGAGCCTCACCTCCAATCCCGCCATCCTGCCCGTGGGCCAGAGCTCCAGCCTCACCGCCATCTTCACCGGCGGGACGGGCGTCATCTCGGGCGGCAACCTCTCCGGGTCCATCCCCGCCTCCGACGGCGGCAGCACCCCCACCGGGATCATGGCCGCCCCCGTCACCTATTCCTACACCCTCACGGTGACGAACGCCCAGGGCTTCACGGCCACTTCCACCACCACGGTGCAGTGGATCCCCATGCCCGCCGACGTCTGGACGGTCTCCATCCCCAATTCGGGCGGAACCTACACGCCGGGCGCCACCAACGCCCTCTACGGGCAGATCGCCCTGACCGTGCCCAACCAGGGCGGCACCTGCGGCGACGTGACCCTCACCGTGAACCGGGAATCCTCCCTGCCCGGGACCCTCGTCACCGCGGCCAAGGCCTACTCCCAGGTGTTCAACCTGGCCACCGACCTGGGCTACCCGTTCAAGGCCCCCGTCACCGTCACCCTGGCCTATGACCCGGCCTACTCCAGCCCGACCCTGGGCGCTTCCGACCTGCCCGTGGCCTTCCACTGGGACGCCAACTACGGCAAGTGGGTCACCACCGGGGTCAAGAGCGTCGACACCACCGCCCACACGGTGACGTTCACGACGCTCTCTCCCGGGCGCTACGTCGTCGCCGCCGTTCCGGGCCTCGCCAGCGCGCTGGCGACGCAGTCCACGGGCTTCGCCGCCGGAACCGACGGCTGGCTCCAGAACAACCTGGACGTGTATGACCTGCCCGGCGGCGCCGGCCTGGGCATGAGCTCCTTCGCGGGCTGGTACTACTCCATGCGGAAGGCCACCAACGGCAACACGGGCCTCTACAACCTGTGGGCGTCCTCCTCCAACGTCGACGCAACCGCCCTCATCAGCCGCCTCGCCAACGGCACCACCGACGACTGGGGCCAGATCTGGGACCAGCATGCCTACAGCCTCACCAACGTCCGCACCGGCCTCGCGCTGGTGACGGGCCTCATGGTGACCGGCCAGCCCCAGATCCTCCTGATGGGGGATGCCCGGCCCGCGGTGAACAACGCCCTCGCCACCCTGGTGACCAAGTACGACACCAGCACGGGCCGGTTCACCCTGCTCGACCCGAACTACCCCGGCACGACCCTGACCCTGGCCTGGAACGCCACCACCGGCGCCTTCTCCGGCTACGACCGCGACATGGCCTACAGCCCCTCGTTCACCCAGTACGCCTTCGAGGGGCATACCACGGTCCATCGACTCGCCGACTTCGAGAAGGTGTTCAACGGGGCCATTTCCGGGTTCCCCTCCTCCTCCTTCGCCACCATCGGGGTGAGCGGGGTGGGCGGGGTCTCCAACCCCGACCTCTCGGCCACCGTCACGGTCGCCAGCAACCTGAACGTCCAGGTCTCCGGGACCGTGACCAACGGGGACGAGACGGCGACGGCGCTCTTCTGGAGCCAGAACAACCAGGCCCCGCGAACCGCGGTCACCCTCACCCCGGTGGACGCGACCCACAGCTCCTTCTCGTTCACCATCCCGCAGCTGGCCGACCCCTACGGTACGACCATCATGCTGGAGACCTCCCCCAACCCTTGCGACCCCACCTTCTCGCACTCGGGCTTCAAGCAGTTCACGGTCAAGCAGTCCGGGCTCAGCCCCTGGTTCCCCAACCTCTGCTTCGAGAACAGCACGTCCAGCGCGGCCCCCTGGAGCCTCCAGCAGGGCAGCAACAACGGCATCGTCTATCCCAACGTTGACTCCACGAACCCCCTGGCCTACAAGGCCAACACGTTCAGCACCTCCACGGGCGAGATGGCAGGCTACTCCATCTCCTGGTCCGCGGGCAGCGTCGACAGCGCCGTCGTCAACAGCCCCGGCCACGCCGCGGACGTGAACGTGCCCAGCATCCCCTCGGTCCTCGACGGCAACAACGGCTTCCGCATCAACAACCCGGCCACGGGGGCCCACATCAGCCGCCTCTACCAGACGATCACGGTCCCGTCCACCGTGGCCCGTCCCAAGCTCTCCTTCTACTGGGCCTTCGTCGCCCAGAGCGCTGGCCACGTGCCCTCCCAGGAGCCCTTCGTCGACATCGTGGTCGAGGACGTCACCAACAACTACGAAGTCCTCTACTACGTCCACCACTTCCCCCCCACCACCGTCGGCGGCGTCACCTACTCCGACGGCTACCCGGGCTGGATCTCCGGAAGCGGAACCGGTTCGTCCCAGTGGTTCGGCATCTCCTGGCAGAAGGTCTCCCTCAACCTCGGGACCTCCCGGGCCAACCACCAGCTCCGCATCGTCGTCACCGCGGCCGACTGCACCCAGACCGGCCACGGAGGCTACGCCTACCTCGACAGCATCGGCTGCCAGTGATCCACCCGGCCATTCCCGGAGTCCCCATGCGCCATTCCCTCCTCCTCCTCTGTCTCGCCGCCCTGGAGACCCCCCTCGCGGCGGGGGGGGCCCTGCCCGAAGGCTGGGTCCAGGCCAAGGTCGCCTTGGTCAAGCCCGACGGCTGCAACTGCCTCAAGGATTCGGTGGGGGTCGGCGCCGGCGCGGGCATGTGGTTCGGCCCCCGCTGGGGCGCCGAGGTGGATCTCCTCCACCTGCGCCTGGAAAGCAGCCACTCCAGCGCCGCCAGCGACGAGACCCACCTGCTGGCTTCAGGGCTCTTCAATCTGGCGCCCACCGCGGCCCCCTGGGTCCCCTACGCCCGGGCCGGCCTCGGACTGGCCAGCATCCAGTCTCCCTTCTCCCTCGCTTCGCACCGCACCACCCGGGCCACGTACCATGCGGGCCTCGGCGCCCAGCGCTGGTGGGGGGACCATCGCATGTTCAGCGCGGAACTCCGGAGCGTGACCATCGACAACGAGGCCCGCCGGACGGAATTCCAGGGCCTCCTGGGCCTGGGTCTGCGCTGGGGCGGGGGCGGTTCGTCCAGGCCCGTCCCGGCCGCGGCGCCCGTCGCTCCAGCCCCGGCTTCTGCCCCC
>DATGXY010000064.1:0-11120 GCA_035298525.1 Holophaga sp. | reverse complement strand
GAGGGCATGGACGCCCGGCTTTCCCGGGACACGGACGTGTTCGTGCCCCTGTGGGACCGCGCCCGCCTGGCCAACCAGGCCGGGGCCGATATCTTCGTGAGCCTCCACCTGAACGCCGCCACGGCCCGGGCCGCCCGGGGCTCCGAGGTCTATTTCCTCAGCCTGGGGGCCGGGGACCGGGAATCGGCCGCCGTCGCGGTGCAGGAGAACGGCCCCGAGCCCAGGCCCCTCCACCAGGACTCCGCCAACGTGGTGGCCGGGATCCTGGACGACCTGGCCCAGGAGGCCTTCCTCCGGGACTCCGAGCGGCTGGCCCTGGCCATCCAGGCGCAGCTCAACCGCCTGGGCGGGGTGAAGCAGCGGGGCGTGAAGCAGGCCCCCTTCGTCGTGCTCCGGGGCGCCGCGATGCCCGCCGTCCTCGTGGAGACGGTGTTCATCTCCAATCCCTCCGAGGAGGCCCGGGCCAAGGACCCGGCCTTCCTGAAGAGGGCGGCCCAGGCCATCACCCGGGGCATCCGCAGGTTCTTCGCCGACAGCCGCGCCACCCCGAGGCGGAAGACCGCCTCCTGACTATTCGTAGCGCAGGGCGTCGATGGGGTCCTGGGCCGCGGCCTTCATGGCCGGCCAGAGGCCGAAGCCCAGGCCGATGGCGGTGCTGATGCCGAAGCCCAGCAGGACGCTCCAGAGGGGCGCCGCCGCGGGGAAGTCGAAGGCGAAGCGCACCAGGAAGGCGATGGCGAACCCGGTGGCGATGCCCAGGGCCCCGCCCGTGCAGGTGAGGGCCACGGCCTCCACCAGGAACTGGGCTGCGATGTCCTTGCGGGTGGCGCCCAGGGCCTTGCGCACGCCGATCTCGCGGGTGCGCTCGGTGACGCTGACCAGCATGATGTTCATGATCCCCACGCCCCCCACCAGCAGGGCGATGGCGGCGATGAGGATCATGGCCATGGACACGCCCCCCGTGACCTGCTGGAAGGTCTGGAGGCCCTCCTCGGAGGTGCGGATGGCGAAGTCGTTGGGCTGGTGGGCCTTGAGCCCCCGGTGGTTCCGGAGGATGGCGACCTCCTGGTCGGTCATTTCGTGCACCTGCGCCGGGTCCCGGGGCACGGTGGCGATGTGGAGGGTGTCGCCCCGGCCGTTCTTCACCTGGGGGAACAGCTCGTCGAAGACCGGCAGGGGGACCAGCAACAGGTTGTCCGCGCTGCCGCCCATCTGGGAGCCCTTCTTCTCCAGCACCCCGATGACCCGCATGGCGTTCCCGCTCAGCAGGATCTCCTGTCCGATGGGGTCCCGGCCGGGGAAGAGGGGCTTGGCCACGTCCCAGCCGATGACGCAGACCCGGGCGGCGTGCTTCACGTCCGTGTCCGTGATGAAGCGGCCGTCCTCCAGGGTGCTGTTATTGGCCTTGAGGTAGTCCGCCACCACGCCGGCGATGGTGGGGCCGTTGGCCTCCTCGCCCTTGCGGTTCTTCACCGTGACGCTGCCCGTGGCCTGGGTGTAGCGCTCGGGGGAGACGGCCGCGGCCAGGGTCGCCAGGCGCTTGAGGGCCGCCGCGTCGTCCAGGGTCAGGTCCCGGCGGCGACGCTGCTCCTCGGGGATGAGTCCCGGAGGGCCCCCGAAGCGGGGCTCGTACTTCTGGAACTGGACCAGGGTGGTGCCGAAGGCGGAGAAGGCGCCGGTGATGGCCTCGTTGAACCCCGCCACGAAGCTCACCATGGCGATGACCGTGGCCACCCCGGCCACGATGCCCAGGAGGGTGAGGAAGCTCCGGAGCTTCTGGGTGATGATGGCCCGGAAGGCGAAGAGGATGTTCTCCCGGCTGAGGGCGTGGAGGAAGGCGCTGTTGCGGATGGCGTCGAACATGTCCGCGCTCCTACTCGGCCCGGAGGGCGTCGATGACCGGCAGGTTGGAGGCCCTGCGCGCCGGCAGGAACCCCGCGGCCAGGCCGACCAGGGTGGAGACGAGGATGGCCGAGAAGACGATGCCCGGCGTGATCACCGCGGGGAAGTTCGCGGCGGCGCGCACGACCCAGGTGGCCAGGGCCCCCAGGAGCACGCCGATGATGCCCCCACAGAGGCTGAGGATGGCGGCCTCCAGCAGGAACTGGCGCCGGATGTCCCGCTTGCGGGCGCCGATGGCCATGCGGATGCCGATCTCCGTGGTGCGCTCGACCACGCTCACCAGCATGATGTTCATGATGACGATGCCCCCGACCCCGAGGCTCACCGACGACACCAGGAGCATCAGGATGAAGGCGGCCTGGCTGATCTGCTTCCACAGCTCCTGGAGGGAGTCCTGGGTGAGGATGCCGAAGGGGTCCGGGTCCCGGAAGGCGGTGTGGCGGCGGGCCCGCAGGAAGGAGCGGACCTCGTCCACCGCGGCCTCCATGCTCTCCACGCCCCCCGCGGCCTGGGCGGAGATCTGGAGGGACTCCCTGACCGAGAGGAAGTTCTTCCGGTAGACCTGGACGGGAATGCAGACGACGTTGTCCCGGCTGAACCCGATGGAGGAGCCTTGCCGGGGGAAGGTGCCGATGACGCGGAAGGGGAGGCCCTGGATGGTGATGGTGCGCCCGATGGGGTCCACCCCGGGGAACAGCTCGTCCTTCACGTCGGCTCCCACGGCGGCGACGTTGGCCGCCATGTCGTCCTCGGCCTGGGTGAAGTAGCGGCCAGACTCGAACTCGAACCGGAAGAGGGTCGCGAAGTTGGAGGTGGAGCCGACGATGAAGGTGTTGGAGAGGTGCCTGGACCCGGCGTTCACCCGCATGGACTTGACGCCGCGGGTGGCCACCTGGGCCACGTGGGGCAGGTTCGCGGAGCTGATGCGCTCGTAGTCCTCCCACGTGATGAGGGGACGCTTCAGGGCCTGGATGAAGGCCTTCTGGGACTGGATGATGCCGAAGCGGTCGATGACGAACACCTCGGGGGCGAAGGTGATCACCTTCTCCTTCACGAAGGCGTCCAGCCCCGAGATGACGCCGACGACGCCCACGATGGTGGTCACGCCGATGACGACACCCAGGAGGGTGAGGAAGCTCCGCAGCTTGTGGGCCCGGAGGGCGCGAAGCGCGGAAAGGACCAGGTCCCCGATCTGCATCAGCCTTCCTTCTTGGGGCCGGCCTTCTTCTTCTCGATACGGATCTCCTCGCCGCCCTTGAGCTCGCGCAGGGCCTTGAAGGGGCCGATCACCAGCTGCTCGCCGCCCTTCAGGCCGGAGAGCACCTCGACGCTGAGTTCGCCCATTAGGCCGGTCTTGAGGGGCTTGAACACGGCCTTGCCGCCCTCCATGACGAAGACGCCCTCCTCCTCCCGGGGATCGCCGGGCTTGAAGGACTCGCCCTTCCTCGGCTTGATCTCCTTCATCACCAGCGCCTGGAGGGGCACGGCCAGGACGTTGTCGCGGCTGCCGGTGAAGATGTCGGCCTGGGCCGAGAGGCCGGGCTTGATGGTGACCGGCGGGTTCTTGATCTGGACCTTCACCTTGAACTTGATGGCCTCGTTTGCGCTGACCTGGACGATGGGGCTGCCGCCCACCTCCGTGACCACGCCCTGGAAGACCTGGTTGGGATAGGCGTCGATGCGGACCTGGGCCTCCTGGCCGAGGCGCACGGTGGGGATGCTCGCCTCGTCCACCTCCATCTCGGCCTCCACCTTGTTCATGTCGGAGACGGTGACGAGCACGGTGCCGGGCTGGTTCTGGAGGCCGATGACGGCCGTTTCGCCCAGTTCGATGCGCTTGGCGGTGACCACGCCGTCCATGGGGGCGGTGATGCGGGTCTTGCTCAGGGTGTCCCTGCCGGCGGCGAGGTCGGCCCGGGCCTGGTCCACCCGCTGCTGGGCGCCGGCGTAGGCGGACTGGGCGGTGCGCAGCGCCGTGGAGGCCTGCTCGTAGTCGCTCTGGGAGATGATGCCGGCCTTGTGGTTGGCCTCGGCCCGGCGGAAGTCGGACCGGGTCTGCTCGAGCCGGGCCTTGGCGGTCTCGAAATCGTGGCTGATGGCCTGGTACGAGGCCTGGAGGCCGGCCACCTGGGCCTTGGAGCGGACGGGGTCGATCTCCAGCAGGAGCGTCCCCTTCTTCACCACGTCGCCCTCCTTCACCTTCAGCTCGGTGACGGGGCCCATGACGTTGGCCGTGATATCCACCTTCTTCACGGCCTGGATCTTGCCGTTGGCGCTGACCTTGGCCTGGATGCTCTCCCGGGCCGCCGGGGCCACCTGGACCGGGACGCCCTTGTCCCCGCGGCTCGCTGCGATCCCGATGACGACAATGGCGGCCACGCCGCCTCCAAGGATCCACATCTGCTTGGGTTTCATCTACACAACCTCCCGGACCGAGGCCCACGGGAAATAAACGGATGGGCGAGGTCGCCCGTTTAGTTAACCATGGCGGGAAGGAAGGTTTGGTGCCGAAAGGCATGAAATTCGCAATCTTCCATTTGCCCTATTCATACTGGTCCCAGGCACGCCGCCCCTCCGGCGGCGCCGCCGGAGCCCCATGTCCCGCCTGACCGAATCCTTCCGCTCCCTCCAGTCCCGGAACTTCCGGCTCTTCCTGTCGGGCCAGCTGGTCTCCCTCGTGGGGACCTGGATGCAGAGCGTGGCCCTTTCATGGCTCGTGTACAGGCTCACCGGGAAGGCGGTGCTGCTGGGGCTGGTGGCCTTCGCCAGCCAGGTGCCCATCTTCCTCCTGGGCAGCTTCGGGGGGGTCCTGGCGGACCGGGTGGATCCCCGCCGCCTGGTGGTGGCCACCCAGGTCCTGCAGATGCTCCAGGCCCTGCTGCTGGCGGGCCTCACCCTGGGGGGCCTGGTCCGGCCCTGGGAGATCCTCCTCCTGGCCACCCTGCTGGGCACCATCAACGCCTTCGACCTCCCGGCCCGGCAGGTCCTCGTGGCCCGCACCGTGGACCGGGACCACCTGCCCAACGCCATCGCCCTCAACAGCTCCATCTTCCACGGCAGCCGGGTGCTGGGCCCCGCGGTGGCGGGCCTGATGGTGGCGGCCATCGGGGAGGGCTGGTGCTTCCTCGTGAACGCCCTCAGCTTCCTGGCCGTCATCGCCGGCCTCCTGCGCATGGACCTGCCCCCCTGGGAGGCGAAGAAGGACCACCCGCCGGTCCTGGACCACATCGCCGAGGGCCTGAGGTTCGTGGCCTCGGACCGGCGGGTGGTGCTGCTCCTGCTGCTGCTGGCGGCGGTATGCCTCCTGGCCATGCCCTACGCCGTGCTCATGCCCATCTTCGCCGACGGCATCCTGCACGGGGGCCCGCGGGGCCTGGGCCTGCTCATGGGCGGCTCAGGCGTGGGCGCCGTCCTGAGCGCCGCGGCCCTGGCCGGCAGGAAGGACCATGCCGGCCTGGAGCGCACCGCCTGGATGGGCGCGGCCGCCACGGGCCTGATGCTGGTGGCCTTCGCCTATTCCCGGGTCTTCTGGCTCTCCCTGGTTCTCATCGTCCCCGTGGGCACGGCCATGGTGGCCCACATGACCAGCAACAACACCCTGGTGCAGATGCTCATCCCCGACGGCATGCGGGGGAGGGTCATGGCCTTCCACGCCATGGTCTTCACCGTGGCGATGCCCGTGGGCTCCCTGGTCATGGGCGCCCTGGCCCACACCCTGGGGGCCCCCCTCACCGTGGCCCTGGGCGGCCTGGGCTGCGTCGCCGCCGCCCTGGCCTTCGCCTTGGCCTACCCGGACCCCGGGTCTACCGGTCCATCTCCCCGGCGATGATGTTCATGGCGCCCAGGACGCTGATGGCGTCCGCGATGAGGCGGCCCTTCACCTGCTCCTCGAAGGAGCTGAAGATGGGGAAGCAGGGCGGGCGCACGTGGATGCGGTACGGGCTCTTGGTGCCGTCGGAGACGATGTAGAAGCCCAGCTCGCCGTTGGCGGCCTCGGTGGCGCTGTAGACCTCGCCCACGGGCATGTCGATGCCGTGCATGATGAGCTTGAAGTGGTGGATCAGGCTCTCCATGCGGGTGTAGACCTTCTCCTTGGGAGGCAGGGCGACCTTGTAGTCCTCCACGATCACGGGCCCGGGCCCGATCTCCTTGAGGCGCTTCAGGCACTGGCGCACGATGCGCAGGGACTGGCGCATCTCCTCGGTCCGCACCAGGTAGCGGTCGTACACGTCGCCCGACCCGGCAATGGCCACGTCGAACTCGTAGGTCTCGTAGTCCAGGTAGGGCTGGGCCACGCGCAGGTCCTGGGCCACGCCCGCGGCGCGCAGGCAGGGGCCGGTGTAGCCCCAGCCGATGGCGTCCTCGGCCGAAATGGCGCCCACGCCCTTGGTGCGGTCCGCCCAGATGGGGTTGTGGGTGAGGAGCCTCTCCATCTCGTCGATGGTGCGTTCGCAGCTCTCCACGAACTGGCCGCACAGGGGCTCGAACTCCGCCGGGATGTCCCGGAAGAGGCCGCCGATGCGGGTGAAGCTGGAGTGCAGGCGCTGGCCGGCCATCATCTCGAAGAGGTCGTAGATGGTCTCCCGCTCCTTGAACATGTAGAGGAAGGCCGTGAAGGCGCCGATGTCCACCGCGTTGATGCCGATGCACACCAGGTGGTCGCCGATTCTCGCCAGCTCCGAGCAGAGCACCCGCAGCACCCGGGAGCGGGGCGGATCCTGGATGCCCAGGAGCTTCTCCACCGCCAGGGTGTAGCCCACGTTGTTCATGAGGGAGCTGCAGTAGTTCAGCCGGTCCGTAAGGGGGATGAACTGCTGGTAGGTCAGGTTCTCGCCCAGCTTCTCCACGCCCCGGTGCAGGTAGCCGATCTGGGGGGTGGCCTTGACGATGAACTCGCCGTCCAGCTCCAGCACGATGTGCAGGGTGCCGTGGGTGGAATTGTGGGAGGGCCCCATATTGACGATCATGCGGTCGCCGTCGGGGCTCAGGGCGGGGAGGGTGGTTTCCATCTTAGACATGGGGGGATCTCGCGTCGGGGGAGAAGGAGGCGCCGATGTCCTGGCTGCAGAAGACGTCCCCGCCATCCAAGGGGAAGTCCTTGCGCAGGGGGTGGCCCGGGAAGTCCTCCCACATGAGGAGGCGGCGCGGGTCGGGGTGCCCCTCGAAGGGGATGCCGAACATGTCCATGGTCTCCCGCTCGGCCCAGTCCGCGCTCTTGAAGCGGCTGACGAGGCTGGGGACGGATTCACGCTCGCCCACCCGCACCTTGATGCGCAGGCGCTCCTGGCTCGTGAGGTTGAGCAGGTGGTACACCACGTCGAAGCGGGGATCCCGCTGGCCACCGTCCACGGCGGTCACGTCCAGGAGGAGCTGGAAGCCTTCCTTATAGATGAGGTCGATGACCTCCAGGAGGCGGTCCCGGCCCACCACGATCGTCTGGTCGCCCCGGAAGGCGTGCCGGTCCAGGACCGCGCCGGGGAGGGTCTCGTCGATGCGTTCGATCACCATGTCAGATTCCTCGCCCTTACCAGATCCGTTGTTCGCCGTTTTCCCCGGCGGCCAGCACCATCTCGCGGACCACCTGGTGGCTGGAGAGGCCCCGGGCCTTCTGGAGCTCCTCCTGCCGGGCCATGGATTCATAGAACTTCTCGATGTGCTCCCGGCGGCCCTTGATCGTCTCCTTCGTGATCTTGGCCTGCAGCTGCATGGCGCCGTAGATCATGGCCTCGGGGCGAGGGGGGCAGCCGGGGACGTACACGTCCACGGGCACCACGCGGTCGATGCCCTGGAGGGTCGAGTAGGTGCGGTACATGCCCCCCGAGGAGGCGCACACGCCCACGGAGAGCACCCACTTGGGCTCGGCCATCTGGGCGTAGATCTGGCGGAGGATGGGGGCCTGCTTGTTGGTGATGGTGCCCAGCACCATGAGCATGTCGCTCTGGCGGGGAGAGAAACGCAGCGCCTCGGCGCCGAAGCGGGAGAAGTCGTAGCGGCTGGCCATCATGGACATGAACTCGATGGCGCAGCAGGCGGTGCCGAAGGGCAGCGGCCAGAGGCTGTTCTTGCGGGCCCAGTTGACCACGGCGTCGAGCCGGGTGGTCATCACCGAATCGTCGAGGTTGATGCCGGCCATGTCAGCGCTCCCAGTTCAGGGCACCCTTGCCCCAGGCGTAGACGTAGCCCACCAGGAGGGTGGCGACGAAGCTCAGGCAGGCCCAGAAGGTCCAGAGGTGGGCCTTGTACTGGACGGCCCAGGGGAGTAGGAAGGCGGCCTCCACGTCGAAGAGGATGAAGAGCATGGCCACCAGGTAGAACTTGATGCTGTAGCGGTGCCGGGCCCCCTCCTGGAGGGGGGGCGCCCCGCACTCGTACGGGGTCAGCTTGTGGGGCTGGGGATTCTCCGGCTTGAGGAGGCCCGGCAGGATCTTGCCGGATACCACCAGGATGGCGGCGCCGACAAAGGCGGCCAGGAGCAGCAGGAGGAGGACGGGCAGGAAGGGATGGGTCGGGTCGGTCATGGGGGGGTCCGGGGCGTCTGGGCGCCAATCCTTGATCATAGCCTCAACTCACGCGGTTTTGCCCGGGCTCCCCGCTATAATCGCCCCCATGGCCATCCGCGATTCCCAGACCGTCGTCCTGAGCCGGCAGGCCATCCTCCTGGTGACCGCGATGGGGGTGGGGCTCCTCACCTTGAGCTACGTGCTCGGCGTGCAGGTCGGCAAGCAGAGCGCCGCCCTCCGCCGCCCCCTGTCCAAGGGCGCCGGGGAGGAACTGGACGAACTCCCCGCGAGCCTGGCCGAGCAGCTCAAGGCCCTGGAGCAGTCCGGCGCCGGCGCCGGCTTCCAGAAGGCCCAGAAGCCCGCCGAGGCCAAGCCGGAGGCCCCGGCGGACGCCAAGCCGGAGGCCGCCGCGGAACCCGCCGAGCCTGCGAAGAAGGAGGCCACTCCCGCCAAGGAATCCGAGGGAGAGGCCCTCTGGATCGTCCAGGTCCTCTCCACCCCCGACGCCGCCGAGGCCAAGGCCACCCTGGCCAAGGTGAGGGCCGCCGGCTTCGAGGCCCAGACGGTGCGGGACAAGGATCTCTACAAGGTGCGGGTGACCCCGCCCGCCAAGCGCGCCGCCGCCGACGCGACGGCGAAGAAGCTCAAGAACCGCGGTTTCAAGCCCTTCGCCCTCAGGTCGGAACCATGAAGAACCTGATCCCCTCCTTCCTCCCCACCCCCCGGGTCTCCGGGCAGGAGGGGCCGACGGACCTGTCCCATTCCCGGCGCATCTTCCCCCTCCGGAACATCCACTTCCGGGACGTGAAGGCCGTGGGCTTCGACATGGACTACACCCTCAGCCACTACCGGAGCCCGGAGATCGAGGACCTGGCCTACCGCCACTCGGTGCGGCTCCTGGTGGAGGAGAAGGGCTACCCGGCCTGGCTCCTGGACACGGCCTTCGACCCGGACTTCGCCATCCGCGGCCTCGTGCTCGACGGGGCCAGGGGCCACCTCCTCAAGCTGGACAGCTCCCGCCAGGTGGTGCGGGCCTCCCGGGGCACCCGGCCCCTCTTCCGGGAGGAGATCGACGCCGCCTACGGGAGGCGGCGCCTCGTGAGCCGCGGGGGCAGCTTCCGGAGCATCGACACCCTCTTCGAGATCCCCGAGTGCCACCTCTTCGCCGTGCTCGTGGACGGCCTGGACGCGGGCCGGCTGCCCGGGAAGGACCCCCTCCTGCTCTTCCAGGACGTGCGCTGGGCCATCGACTCGGCCCATCGACTGGGCGTGATGAAGGCGGAGATCCTGGCCAACCTTGATTTATTCATCATCCGGGACCCGGATCTCCCCGTGGCCCTGGACCGGTGGAAGCGGGCGGGTAAAAAACTCTTCGTCGTGAGCAACAGTGAATGGAAATTTACCCAGGGCGTCCTCGGGTACCTGCTGGACGGCCAGGATCCCGGGCGACCCCTCTGGACGGATTATTTCGATTTGGTCGTAGTAAGTGCCCGCAAGCCCGTTTTTTTCCTGGAGAGCCCGACCGCTGAGCAGATGCCCGAACAGGCAAATGCATATATGGGAGGCAACGCCCTCTGGATGGAAGAATTATTGGACGCCCGGGGGGAGGAGATCCTTTATGTGGGGGACCACATCTATGGCGACATCCTCCGTTCCAAGAAGAACGTCAGCTGGCACACGATGCTTCTAATTCCAGAGCTTGCAAATACTTTGGAGCAATTGGAAGAACAAGCGGACGAACTGCAGGAATTCTTGCGCCTGGAATCGGAACGCCGCAAATCCGAACTGCGGGCCGGGCTCCTGGAGAATCTCCTCAAGCGGAACCGGGAACACCGCCATGTCCTGGCGGCGCGGGTCTCGGCCGAAGCGCTGCAGGGCCTCGATCTGGAGGCCTCCCACCTGAGGACGGAACTGGAGACCTGCCGCCTGGCGGCCATCCAGCACGGGGCCCGCATTTCAGAGCTGGACGAGCGCCTGGAGTCCGCCTTCAACCGCCGGTGGGGCTCCATCTTCCGGGACGGGTACGAGCAGACCCGGTTCGCGGATCAGATCCAAACATATGCTTGCGCTTACACTGGCCGGATCAGTAACCTGTACCTCGTGGATCCCTCAACGGCGCTTTATGCACCCGTTCCCACGCTTCCCCACGAACGCCTCTGATATCGCTTGACCAGACCCGTTCTTGAAAGATGATGGAACGGAATGCGGATTCTTTTCATCCAAACTCTTGTGCCGTTGCATAAAGTAGGGCATTTAGTCATGCTTTCATGAAACCAGGAGTGACCAAATTGAAGCGATTCGATTCCAATTCCGAGGCCCCGCTTTCCACAGCCACCCTGGGTGACCGCATCAAGGCGGTCCGACTTACATGGCGCTGGTCCCAGGAGGAGATGGCCGAGGCCCTCCGCGTGGATCAGGCTTCCATCTCCTTCTGGGAACGGGACAAGATCAAGCCCTCCGGTTCCGCCATCGTCGCCCTCGCCTCCCTCTTCCGCACCAGCACCGAGGCGCTGGAGGCGGGCACGGGCTTCAAGATCCCCGATCCCCCCTCCCACCCCGAATCCGCCAAGGTGGACCGGGAGTTCCCCCGCAGCGTGAGCCTGCCGGCGGGCAGCGAGGACGTGGTGATGGTCGTGGACCTCGCCGACGGATCCTCCAAGGGCAAGCAGCTTTCCGAAGCCATGATGAGCCTCGTGCAGGGCGTCAAGGACAGCCGGC
>DATGXY010000063.1:0-1696 GCA_035298525.1 Holophaga sp. | reverse complement strand
AGCAACCCCCGCCCCCCCCTCCCCCCGCCGCGGGGGCCCACGGGACCGCCACCGGGCCCTGGCCCGGCCAGGGGGACCCGGAGGTGGAGAAGTTCCGCAAGCGCATCATGTGGCGGGAATCGGGCAACAACTACCGCATCGCCGATCCTTCCCACCGCTGGTTTGGCGCTTACCAGTTCGCCATGTCGGCATCCAATACGGCAGCCAAGCGCATGAAGCGCCCGGATCTGGTGGGGAAGCCGGCCAATCAATGGACGCCGGAGGAGCAGGACGCCGCCTTCTATGTCATGTATGACCGGGGCAAGGGCAAGCGGTACTGGAGGGTGGGCAAGAAGAAATGAGCGGTGCGGCCCCGACGGAAAGCATGGAAGGCAGGATGGACAGGGAGGAGGCGGGACCGGAGGTCCCCTCCGGCCGGCCTGAGAAGGCTGGCGCCATGAGCTACATCATGGGCCTGGACGGCCTCCGGGCCCTCTCCGTGCTGGTGGTGCTCTGCTACCACGCCCACCTGCCCTGGGCCCGGGGCGGGTACCTGGGGGTGGAGGTCTTCTTCGTCATCAGCGGCTTCCTCATCACCCGGCTCCTGGTGCTGGAGCACGGGGAGACGGGGCGCATCAGCCTGGGCCGCTTCTGGTTCCGGCGCTTCAAGCGCCTGCTGCCCGCCCTGTGGGCCATCCTGGCGGGCCTGACCCTCCTGGGGGCCACCCTGCCCTGGCTCAAGGCCGCCCAGTTCCGGGGGGACCTGGCCGCCTCCTTCCTGTACGTGGAGAACTGGTACCAGATCCACAGCGGCGGGTCGTACTTCTCGGACCAGGGCCTGCCCCTGCTCCGCCACATCTGGTCCCTGGCCGTGGAGGAGCAGTTCTACGCCCTCTGGCCCCCCCTGGTGGTGGCCGCCCTGTGGATCGGGCGGGGCCGGCGCCGGATCCTGGCCCTGGTGACCTTCCTTCTGGCCGCCGCCTCCGCCTGGGCCTTCTTCCACCTGGCGGACCCCGATAACGCCAGCAGCGTCCAGGCCCTGGAATCCATGAACCGGGCCTACCTGGGCACGGACGCCCGGGCCTGCGGCATCCTCCTGGGCGCCCTGCTGGGCATGGTGCGCCCCCCCAGCGCCCCGCCCCGGCCCTGGGCCAAGGGGCTCATCCAGGCCTGGGCCTTCCTGGCCCTGGCGGGGATCCTGGCCCTCTGCGGCCTCCTGGACATCCAGAACCGCCTCCTGTACCGGGGGGGCCTGCTCCTGGTGGACGGGCTGACCCTTTCCCTCCTGGCCGTGCTGGTGCTGGCCGGCCCCACCCTCCTGCGCTCCATCCTGGAATGGCGGGTCCTCACCTGGATCGGCAAGCGATCGTACGGCATCTACCTGTGGCACTGGCCCGTGTTCCGGCTTCTGGGCCCCGGCCAGACGGGCTGGACCTGGATCGCCGCCCGCTGGGGCCTGAGCTTCCTCCTGGCCGCCCTCAGCTTCGCCCTGGTGGAGACCCCCATCCGGGAGGGCCGGCTCGGACGCTGGCTTGCCCAGCCCGGCACCTGGAGACGCACGGCCCGGCGCCTGGCCTTCGGCGCGACCCTCGCCGGCGGGGTGGCGGCCACCACCTGGGCGGGGGTGAAGGTGCATCAACTGCCCCCCTACGTGGATGAGATCCAGGAATCCCTCAAGGCCAACGCCCGGGCCCTGGACGCCGGCCCCCACGCCAAG
>DATGXY010000062.1:0-15375 GCA_035298525.1 Holophaga sp. | reverse complement strand
AAGGATCCCCAGCTCCGGGCCCTCTTCGGGCTCCACGCCGCCTTCACCCTGGAGGACGCCACCCTGGACCGGGCCGCCGCCCTGGGCCACGAGGTGGGCGTGGGCTTCCACGTGCACGTGGCCGAGGCCGCATCGGATGTGGCCGCCAACCTGGAGCGCCACGGCCTGACCCCCGTGGCCCGGCTCCACGCCCACGGCCTCCTGGGCCGGGACTCCATCGCCGCCCACTGCGTCCACGCCTCCGTGGCCGACCAGGAGATCCTGGCCGCCAACGGCACCTTCGTGGCCCACAACCCCCAGTCCAACCTCAACAACGCCGTGGGCATCGCCGACGTGCTGGGCATGTGCGCCCGGGGCGTGCGCGTTGGCCTGGGCACGGACGCCATGACGGTGGCCATGCTGGAGGAGATCCGCGTCGCCATGTGGGCCCAGCACCTGCGCCAGGACAATCCCAGCTGCGCCTTCATGGAGATCGCGGGCACCCTCTTCGCCCGGAACCCGGAGCTGGCCACCCAGCTGTGGGGCTTCCCCCTGGGCACCCTGGAGGAGGGCGCCGCCGCCGACGTCATCCTGGTGGACTACCATCCGCCCACGGTCCTGGACGGCAACACCGTCCTGGGCCACCTGATCTTCGGGATCTCCCAGGCCATCGTGGACACCACCATCTGCGGCGGGCGCATCCTCATGGAGGGCAAGGTCCTGACCAACGGCCTGGACGAGGCGCGCCTCGCGGCCCGCAGCCGGGAACTGGCGGCCACCCTCTGGGACCGCTTCTGAGGGGGGCATGAAGGGACTCCGGGAACTCGCCGCCGCCATCCGGGCCCTGGAAGGGCCGGCGGTGCTCTCCACCCTCGTGCGGGCCCGGGGCAGTTCGTACCGCAAGCCGGGGGCGCGCATGGTGCACGCCCCCGGCGGCGCCCGCACCGGCAACATCAGCGCGGGCTGCCTGGAGACGGACGTGCTGGAGCGGGTGGACCGGGTCCTGGCGGCCCGGACCCCGGCCCTGGCCGCCTACGACATGGGCAGCGACCTGGATCTCATCTGGGGCACGGGCATGGGGTGCGCGGGGCGCGCCGACGTGCTCATGGAGCCCCTGGAGCCGGGCCGTCCCCCCTGGTGGATGACCTGGTGCCTGGATCTCATGGAGACCCGGCGCCGCGGGGCCATCGCCACCGTGTACGCCGCGGAGGCGGGCGCCTTCGCCGGACCCGGGGACCGCTTCCTCCTGCCAGGGAACGAGGACCAGGCCCCCCCTGCCCTGCGGGAGGCCCTCCTGAGGGCCCGGGACGGCGGCGGATCCGAGGACTTCGCCCAGGACGGCGTGCGCGCCCTCGTGGAACCCGTCCTGCCCCCTACGGCCCTGTGGGTGGTGGGGGCCGGGGACCACGCGCGGCCCCTCTTCCGCATCGCCCGGGAACTGGGCTGGTTCCTGGGCCTGGCCGACCACCGCCCCGCCCTCGCCACCCGGGAGCGCTTCCCCCAGGCGGACCGCATCGTCGTGGGCCACGCGCCCGACAGCCTCGAATCCATCCCCTGGGACGCCCGCACTGGCGTCCTCGTGGTCAGCCACGTGTACGAGGCGGACAAGGCCGCCCTGGACTTCCTCCTGCGGGCCCCCGTGGGGTACCTGGGCCTCCAGGGCAACCGCCGGCGCTCGGCGCGGATCCTCCAGGAACTGGAGGCGGAACGGGGCCCCCTGCCGGAAGCCGGCCTCGCCGCCCTCCACTACCCCGCGGGCCTGGACCTGGGGTCCGAATCACCGGAGGCCATCGCCTTGTCCATGGTGGCGGAGGCGCAGGCGGTCCTGTGCGGGAGGCGGGGGGGACACCTCAGGGACCGGCGGGAACCGATCCACGGGTGAACCACCGGGCAATGGTATCAGGCCCTGGCGGCCTTCGGGCACCGTCTCGAGGGCCGTTCAGTCCTCGACCCTAGGCAAACTCGAATCCAAAGGCTTGTTCAAAGACGGCTCTTGGGCAAGTTCGATGATTACGCCTTCGGCTGTTTTTCTTCCTTCCCAAAGGATGAATCTCGCCCCCGGGATCAAATCCTCTAAATACGCTTCCGAGGAAGACACCATCATGGGAATGGTTATTTCCTGGGGTGTAACCAACACATTCCTTCCATCCGACAATAATAGATAGCTAGTAATATACAGATCGCTATCCCATTTGTTCAAATGCAATGGAATACCACCGATCAATCCCGACTCATTTGCCAGGAAATAATTCCTTCCACCGTCCTTATCTGAAGACAGGTTCAATCTCGCCGTAAACCGCTTGATCATTGTGACCTCATTTAGGAATTGAATTGGTTGACAATATTTCAACATTCTTTGCCATTCCGAGTTGTGCATTGTCAATCGTCACAGAACGCAACATCCCTGATGGAGTGGCGTCATGGAACATTTCGCTTGGCCATATGGATGCACTTGGGAACTTGACTCTAATTGTCGAGTAGTAGTTCCCCGATATTCGGCCAAGAGCCTTGGCCTCAGCTGCTGCACCCTCTTGAGAATATGCAAAGTATTTTTCGAGGCCTCCACCTGGGGATGGCAATAATTTTCCTCCTGCTAGCTGGATTGACGCAAGTTCTCCTGAATCAACGGCACGGTACAGCACCGTGGACGCCTTGGCCCTATTCCATGGAATCCATCGGCCCACATGCCCAAGTATTACGCCACCAGTCTCTCCAGCCATTATGGAAGTCGGGACTTCCATGGAATGCGATATCAGCAGTCTCCCGGGGCCTGCACCCTGCTGCGCCGCTCTGCCGAGGTTGCTAAGCATTGGGAGTTCCTTGTTACCCAATGCATTAATCGAAGACGATGCCACATCGGTCGCCTGCGCAATCATCTGGAATCCAGGATTTGCCTCAACCATAAGCTGGTATAGGGCCACGAGCGCCTTGTCTACCCAGGCCCCGTCCCCGCCAAGGTAACCGGGGACCGCCCCCATCCCCGTAGGATCGGCCAGCATGATCGGGCTGCTCTGAGCGTAGGCAAAGAGATGCCAGGACCGCGGATCGTCCGGCCGTTGATCGAATCCGGGATCGGGGCTGGCAAACCGACCGAGCATAGGCAGGTAGAAGCGCCGCCTCATGCAGATCAAGCCGCTCGCGTCCTGCTGCTCGTGCCCCGCAAACCCCGCGGAGGAAGGGCGGGCTCCAACCCCATCCAATGGCTCACCGAAGGGGAGGTATTTCTGGACGGCTTCGACCTTGCCTTCGGCACCTGTGACAAGCCTGATGCTTCCTTGGGGATCAGCCTGCAGCATATGGATCCCGGCGGAATCAGCCTCAGCCACCATTCGTCCACCCATGTGGACCAGGTCACGCTTCCAGGTGAAATCCCCTTTCGGCGCGGCTTCGTACTGGCTCACCAGCCTGGCGGCATCGTCATGCAGATGAAGCAAACGCTTGGACAAGGTCGAACCCTGCCAATGCTCGATCAGGGTGCGCAATCCCTCGGGAGAATAGCCATAGCGCTCCCTGGTCTCCTTGGCCCCGTCCCAGACCTCGATCACCCGGCCCAGGGCATCGTAGGTGAGGGTCATGGCCGTACGTGCGGCTCCGGCCTGTCTCCAGATGGCGGTCAGGTTTCCCTGGGCGTCGTGCCCGGCTCCGGTATCCAGGCCCCCGGCCTTGCTTGGGATGCGGTTCCTGGCGCTCAAGGCCTTCCGCTCGCCAAGATCGAAGGCGAAATTGTTCAAAGAGGTGGACTCGCCTGGAAGAGCACCCGTCGCCAGGCTGGAAATCCGGTTTCCGAAGGCATCATAGGCAAAGGACTGGCTGACCATCTGGCGAGGGTCAGGTCGGCCATCGCCTCCCAATCGGCAGGCGGAAACCTTCGTGAGCCTCGCCAAGCCATCGTGCTCGAAGCGATCCTCGCCATTGGAACGCAGGACCCCCCGTGCGTCATAGGCGAGGTTCCAACCGGCCAGGAGCGCGCTCCCCTTGGCGTAGCCCAGGGCCTTCAGCCTGTGCTGGTCCGGTTCGAAACGGAAGGTTCCCTGGACGCCGTTGGCAAAGTCCAGGACGACAAGATTGCCGGCATCATCCAAGGTTCCCTTTGCGACCAGGGTGTCGTTCCGGGAAGCCGAGGTGGCGATCCCCCGCGCCCTGTCATAGCCGGTCGCGACCTTCCCCTGGCCGGCCGAAGCAAATATCCGGTGGCCAAGTTCATCCTGCTTGAAGGTCTGCGGGAAGACCTGGGGCTTCCCCGAATCCACCTTGCCCCCAGGCCAGACCTGGGTGTCCAGACCACTCAGGGAGCCCCCGGCCCCGGAGTAGGAGCGGAAGGTCTCCACGTTCCCATCCCTGGCGTAGGTGGGCTTCCCGTTGGCTTGGCCGAAGGTTGAAGCAGAACGCCCGCCTGCGTCCTGGACATCGTAGGCGAAGGTCTGGTCGACGGTTCCATCGGTGCTGGCCCTGGCCACCAGACGCCCGATGCTGTCGAAAGTGGATTGCAGGACCTTGGCCGGGCCTGTGCCATCCCCTTTGAACGCCGTGGTCTGGGGTTTTCCCAGTACCGTGAATGCGCCGAATAGGACGAGGCCTGTCTCAGGCTGGTCGGCGGCCGTCAGCCATCCGGGGCCGTTGTAGGCCCATGTTCGCCATTGCCTTGCTCCCGTTCCGGCATCCTCCTGGGCGGCCACGGTCATCCGCCCCGCCGGATCGTAGCCATAGGCGGTGGACTCCCCCAGGGCATTCGTCACCCGGACCAGCCGGTCGAGGTGATCGAACCAATAGACGGTGCTTTCCCCGGCCTTGGTCACCTTTCGGGTATTGGGCCCGTAGGCGGTCGTGGTCACCTCTTCGTTGGGATCCATTTCCTGGATGATCCGGCCCCGCTCATCGTACCGATAGGTCGTTCGGGGTCCCAAGCCGCTGCCTTGCCAGCCTTCGTCCGGCCCTTCACCAGGGAGCCACACCGTCGCCCACGTCGTGCGTCCCGCCGGGTCGTATCCCCATCTCCGGTGGACCATTCCCCCCTCGGCAGTTTTCGTCTCCCGGATCAGATCCCCGAACGCATTGAACCGCAGGTGCGATCGCTGGACGCCTCGCGTGATGGATTTCCCACGACCATCGGCGTGATAGGAAATGAAGGTTTCCTCCTCATCCTCAGGAGGCTTCACGAGGGTCAGGCGGCCCGCATCGTCCCAGCGGTACCCCGTGACCCGGCCGTTGGCGTCCGTCCGGGATGCGGGCCGCCCCAACCCATCCAGGGCCTGCTTCACCCGCCATCCGACCCCTTTCGGCTGGATGGCCATAAGCCTGCCGAGCTCGTCATAGGCGTAGGAGGCCCCGGCAGCGCCCGACAGGTCGCGGGAGGACAGGTCCATCCGGGAGACGAGCCTTGCCTCCGGCCCAGCATCCGCCTTGTAGGTGGAACGGGTTTCAAGGGTGGGGCCCCCGGGCCCGGTATCCAGGGTGCCGAGGGGGCGATCCAGGATCCCACCCTCCGCATCGTCGAGGATCCTTCCCGTCTCCCAGGTCTGGGGGAGGATGGATTGGCTCGAAACACAAGCGGGCGCATCCAGGGTCACGGTCCGAACCTCCTTGCCGGGACGGGTGAGCATCCCCAGGCGCGGCAGGGGTGCGAAAGACCGGCGGGTCTCCTCGGCGTACAGCCGCGTCTGTCCTCGCTGGATGACGCGAAAATCCTGGCCCGGGGCACAGGCCTGGGCATCCCATTGCCCCTCCATCCCCGTGTCCAGGAAACCGTTGTCCCTGTTCAAGGTCTGGCGGGCATAGGCCCTGGGATAGGCCCCCTCGTCGATGCGTCGACCGGGATAGCCTTCCTGGCCCAGGTTGAACCCATGGGTTTCCACCCGGTAGGCGGTGGAATCCGCAGCGGGCCGATCCACGTCCGCCTGCCAATCCACGCCCCGCGCGTAGAGCCTCACCTGCCCATCGGGCAGGATGATCGCGGTGTGGAAGCGCTGGTCATCCCAACTGTGGCGCGAACCCCAACGGGGGATGGGAACCGTGCGCGCGTATTGGATCTTTCGCTCGGAGGCCGTCACGGTATCGGTATCGATCCAGGCGGAAATGCCGTAGGTCCAGGACCGTTTGTCCTGCTCGCGGCCTCCGGGCGAGTCGAAGTACTGGGAAAAATAGCCTTGCCATTTCCCGGGCCGCGCATCGTTCCTGCGGTAGGGATAGTCCTTCCACTGGAGGGTCAGGGCGCGCCCGTTGGACCAGGCAACCTTGCCCAGGAGGCGATGGGTGAGGGATACGCCGGCGTAGGTGAAGGAAGGCGAATCGTACGAGAAGCGGATCCACTGGTCCGCCCTGGTGTTGGAAGCCTCGTGCACCAGAAGGCGCCGGGAGAGGTCGCACCATTCCGGAACCTCCTGCCGTTCCCACAGGCTCACGCCCCCGGGTACCAGGTCGAGGTACTCGACCTGCGCGTCCAGGTCGAAGACCGGGGTCGGGCCCTCAGGGGCTGCATAGGCGATCCGGATGGGCACCCGGGAGTCGCCCCCCGCCCCGACGGTCATGGATACCTTCTGCCCGGTGGCCCAACCGCCCCGCACATACTCCGCCTCATAGCCCATCTGGTTGGCCGGGCCGCTGAGGCCATTGCCTTTGTATTCGATCCGGATGTGATCACCGAACTTGTTCCGGATGCCCGTGAGGCGGAACCGGGAGAACCAGATGTTCCCGAACTTTCCCTCGAACCTGGAATCGTAGGACGTGGTGAATTCGTAGGCGATGCCCTGGCGGATGAGCAGGACCCGGGCGGGACTCTCCACGGTCCCCTTGCGGACCTGATCGCCGACCCCCGAGGTGATGGGGGTGAGGAGGGTCCGCCCGCCCAAGGCCAGGACAAGGGAACCGTCGGTGGCGTACTTGACCATGCGCCCGGCGCTCTCGTCCCAGGGATGAGGGGCCTTGCCCATCCGTCTCCCGGTCATAACCGAAGGCCTGGATCAGCCGGTCGGCATCGATGGGGTCCTCGAAATCCGGGAGCGGCTGATCCAGGTGGAAGGTTCCGGTGATGCCATTCCAGAGTTCGAAGCCCGACACGGCGGTGCGGGCGTCCGTGTCGAAGTGGGAAGTCAGCTTGAGATCCATGGATCCCGGCTGCAGGGAGAACGTGGCTTGCGAGCTCGCCTCAAGACGGTTGCTGGGCGCGCTTGTCCTCACCCAGGAGATCTGGGGCGCCAGATGCCCCCTCAGGGTGGGGACGAAACGCACCCCCCCCTCGCCGATCCCCGGGCCCAGGGGAATGGAAACGTCCAAGGCGCCCGAGGCAGGCTCCACCTCCAGGCCGGTGGAAAGATCCAGGGGGGGACGGCGGTCGACGGTGATGTCCTCGAAGTGCGATGCGAAGGTCTGGGCGCGCAGCAAAGCCGCGAAGGCCAGCATGGGCAAGGAACGGAACAAGCGTCTGGACATGCGCGGCACCCGATGGCGGGAAGGAAGCATCCCATCCCTGCCGTTGGGTGCCGCGTGCGGGCTCTGCCGTTGGGCCGGACACCGGGGAATCCCGGCCGGAAGTGCCGGCCGCCTCGGCTTCCGGCCTGGACAGGGAAAGGGCCGGGTTCCCCCGGCCCTCTCCGCGTATCACTTCTTCGCGGCCACCTTCACCGGCGCCGGCTTCACCTTGTCCCTCAGGTCGCGCAGGGCCAGCTGGCCCTGGCGGGCGTAGTCGATGGCCTCGCCCAGGATGCGGGCGGCCTCCTGCGGGGCGTGGAAGCCCATGGAGTTCTCGGCGTTGATGAAGTCGGAGCGCCACTGGGCCTTGCGCTGGAGTTCGTGGATGTCCTTGAGCCTGGCGTCGTCGTACCCTTCCGTCTTGGCCTTCTGGAGGTCGTTGATGAGGGCCACCACGGCGTCCTCGGCGCGGATCATGAGGGCGTGGGTGCGGTCCTGGATGGCCTCCACGCGGGCCTTGAGCTCGGCCTCGGGGAAGCGGTGGCAGGTCTGGCAGGAGCGGTTGACGTTCAGCAGGGGGCTGGCCACGTGGTGGTCGCTGATCTTGAGGGCGCCCTCGCGCTGGTAGGGCATGTGGCAGTCGGCGCAGCTGACGCCGCTGCGGGCGTGGACGCCCTGGCTCCACATCTCGAACTCGGGGTGCTGGGCCTTGAGGACCTCGGCGCCGGTGCGCGCGTGCTTCCAGTCGAAGAACCGCTTGCCGTCGGGGAACCTGTATTCGTCGTAGGTGGCCTCGATCTCCTCGACCTTCAGGCCCTTGTCCCAGGGGAAGAAGAGGGTGGTCTTGGGCCCGCAGTAGTACTCCACGTGGCACTGGCCGCATACGAAGCTGCGCATCTCCTGGCGGGTGGCGTCGCGGTTGGGGTCGTAGGCCTCCTTGCGGTCGCCCTTGCGCCACTTCTCCACGGAGGGGAGGTGGGGCACGGGGGCCCCGGACCGGGCCAGGGCGTCGATGCCGCGCATGAAGCCGGGCTTGGTGACCCGCAGGCCCATGGTCTTCGGATCGTGGCAGTCGGCGCAGACGACGGGATGCTTCACCTGCTTCGTGGCCTCGCCGTAGGGGAGCTTGCACATGGCTTCGAAGCCCGCCATGAGCTGGGCCTTGCCGTTGGCGCTGGTGAAGGCCTCGTCCAGGGTGCCCGGCGCGCCGGCCTTGAGGCCCGCCTCGCGGTAGGGGATGGTCGTCGCCGCGTGGCAGTGGAGACAGGCGCCGGGCTGGGGGCGCTCCGTGACGCGCTTCGTCTGGCGCTGGTCGTCCAGCATGTAGGCGTGGCCCCGGCGGGTGCGGTAGTCGATGGCGAAGGCGTAGCCGTCGAAGATCACGGGCAGGCGCGGGTCCTCCACGATCTTCTCGGGGGGCAGGCTTTCGTTGCCGCCGCCGCCGTACTTGGTGCCGTAGCGCTCGCTGGTGCGCAGGTAGCCGTCGTACTGGCGGGGGAAGTTCTTGCCCCACACGGCGGGATCCAGGGTCTTCTCGTCCAGGTCCACCACGCGCACGGAGGTCTGGAGGGCCTCCATCTTGTGGCGGGTGATGCTGGCGTTGAGGGCCAGCACCAGGATGGTGCCCACGGCGGCCGCCGCGGCGATGACGCCGAGCCTGAAGGCCGGCCGCTGGGTGAGGGGGGGCTGGGGTGCGTTCATGGTTGCCTCGAAGGAATCAGCGGCCGTGGCCCGCGCCGGGGTGGCATTTCACGCAGCCGTGGAGGCCTCCGCGGGGGGAGAGGCCGCCGTGCGCGGTGATATCGTTGACCAGGGAGCCGTGGCAGCGGATGCAGTTGGCTTCCAGCACCTGGGAATTGCCCGGCTTGATCTGGATGGGATCGTGGAAGTCCATCATCGTGAAGGCCCGGCTGTGGTGCCAGCCGTTGCTGGCCTTCACGAAGAGCTTGCTCACGACGTTGGTGTTGGGCAGGTGGCAGTCGTTGCAGGTGGCCACCGCGTGGTGGGATCCGTGGAGCCAGCCGTCGTACTGCTCCTGCATGACGTGGCAGTTGACGCAGACGGCGGGGTCGTTGGAGAGGTACGAGGCGCCGTGGGCGGACACGAAGGTGTAGACCCCCGATCCGAAGAAGGTGCCCAGGAGGACGGGGATGGCCAGGCCCAGCGCCCAGAGGAGGCCCCTCGGCCCCTTCCCCCCTTCGCGATGCTCGCCTGCCATGGACCCCTCCCACGTGATTGGAAATCCGGGAATGCCCCTAGGCTGCCAGGGCAGGCTACGATCGTCCTTGACGCAAATCAAGGGCCGAAAGATCGGGCCAAGTCCTGTCCTGGGAGGATTTAATAACGGCTTATCGACCTTCCGGCCAGGCCAGGATGAAATCCGCCACCGCGACCGGGTCATCCAGATCCAGGCAGGGGACCGCAAGGCCGGCCAGTGCCTCATCGGAGGCGACAGCAATGATGTGTGGGTCATCAACGCACAGGAGGGGTCTGCCCTCGGAGCGGCGGTGCACCTCGATCTTGGGGTGGGCGTGGGTCTTGAAACCTTCAATGAGAAGCAGATCCACGGGGGTCATGCGGTGGATGAGCTCCTCGATGGGGGGCTCGGGCTCCTCCCGGTTCTCGTGCATGAGGACCCACCGGTGCTCGGCCACCACCATCACCTCCGAGGCCCCCGCCTCCCGGTGCAGCCAGGAATCCTTGCCCCGGGTGTCCAGGTCGAAGCGGTGGTGGGTGTGCTTCATGGTGGAGACCCGCAGGCCCCGAGCGCGCAGCTCGGGCAGGAGCGCGGTGACGAGGCTGGTCTTGCCGCTTCCGCTCCAGCCGACGATGCCCATCACCTTCACGGTCTCACCCCTTGCGCGAGCCCTTGACGGCGCCGGGCCTCAGGGGGAGCCAGTGGTCCACGAAGAGGGGCTGCGCCACCTTGTCGGCGGCCTTGAGGCGGTGGAGGGTGCCGGAGTGGTCCTGGCTCGCCGCGACGATGGCGAAGGCGTGGGCCAGGGCGGCGAAGGTGGTGACGCTGCAGCTGAAGAGCAGATCCTCGCTGGGCACGGGGATGAGGATGTCCGCGTAGGGCGCCAGGGGCGAGTCGGCCCGTTCGGAGAACGCCAGGACGGGGACGCCGGACTCCTTGGCGAAGATGGCGGAGTCCACCGTCTCGCGGCTGTAGGGGGCGAAGCTCAGGACGATCATCAGGTCCTGTTCCCCGAGGTTGGCCACCTGGTTCGAGAAGTCGGAGGGGATGGCGGCGATGCAGGGGAGGCCGGCCTGGGTCAGGTAGAAGGCCAGGATGAGGCCCATCACGTGGGAGACGCCCCGGCCCAGGATCACCCGGTGGCGGGCCTGGGTGATGAGGGCCACCGCCTCCTCGAGGGTGCCGTGGTCCACCATCTGGATGAGCCGGATGAGGTTCTCGCCGTCGCGCCTGGTCACCTCGGCCAGGGTGCCGAAGACGTCCGTGGGGGCTTCCATCAGCTCCAGGTCCGCGTCGCCGCTGCGGGCGTGGCAGGCCGCGCGCAGGGCGTCCCGGAACTCGCTGAAGCCCTTGTAGTCCAGGCGCTTGGCGAAGCGCACCACGGTGCCCACGCTCACGTTGGCCCGCTGGGCCATGGACTCGATGCCCCAGAGGGCGCCGAGCAGGTGGTCCGACATCAGGACATCGGCGATGCGCCGCATCGCGTCGGGAAGGTCTCGGTACGCCTCGGCGAGGCGCGCCTGGATGGGGGGATCTGGCGACTGGTTCGGCATGGGTTCCCGCAAGTGTATCACCACGGAAGGGCGAACCCCACCCCGCGCGGTATCCTGTCCCCATGATCTACGCCTCCCTCGCCTCCGGCTCCAAGGGGAACTGCCACGCGTTCTCCCACCCGGGCGGCACCCTCCTCGTGGACGCCGGCATCTCCCTCAAGCAGATCCGGCTCCGCATGGCCGCCCTCGGCCTGGAGGCCGGGGAGGAGGTGGCGGTGGCCCTGACCCACGAGCACTCCGATCACATCGGCGCCGTCCCCGTGCTCCTGCGCCGGACCCCCTGGGTCTTCATGGGCACCCCCGACACCCTGGCGGCGGTGGAGCGGATCCTGGGCGTGGAGATCCCCGCCGGGCGGCGGATCCAGCTGGTCCCGGGCCGGGCCCGGGCCTGGAACGGCTTCGAGATCCTGCCCTTCACCACCCCCCACGACGCCGTGGACTCCGTGGCCTACCGGGTCAGCGGGGCCGGCCTGCGGGCGGCGGTGGTGACGGATCTGGGCCAGCCCACCGCCCTGGTGGAGGACCATTGCCGGGACCTGGACCTCCTCGTTCTGGAGGCCAACCACGATGTGCCCATGCTCCGGGAGGGCCCCTACCCCCCGCCCCTGAAGGCCCGGATCCTGAGCCGGGTGGGCCACCTCAGCAACGAGGCCATGGCCGATCTGCTGGCCCGGGTCCTCTCCCCGGCCC
Source organism: Holophaga sp. (assembly GCA_035298525.1). Classification (GTDB taxonomy): domain Bacteria; phylum Acidobacteriota; class Holophagae; order Holophagales; family Holophagaceae; genus Mesoterricola. The sequence continues at coordinate 3,552 of DATGXY010000062.1, read as the reverse complement.
TGCGCACGGTGGTGCTGGCCCACCTGAGCGAACAGAACAACCTGCCGGAGCTTGCCCGTGCGGCCGCTGAGGCGGTCCTGGCCGGCCGGGAAGTGGACCTGCGGGTCGCCTCCCAATCCGAACCCCTGCGCCTTGCGAACCCCACCTTTTAGGACGAGGATGAAACCATGACCCTCCTCAGACCCTCCTGTCTCGCCCTCGTGGCCCTTTCCCTGCCCCTGGCGGCCCAGACGCCCCTCTTCAACGATGGCCCCGCCTTCGGTGGCTCGCGTGTCTTCTCGGACGGCCTCAATCCTCTGGGGAACCCGGCGCGGTACGACCAGGCGCCGCAAGGCTGGCACCTCTCTTGGCTGGACGGCGACCAGCGGGCCCAGGACAACAAGAAGATCCTGGGGGATACCCTGGCCACGGATCCGGCGGTGGTGGACGCCGCCCTGCGCAAGCTCCAGGACGCCCCCTGGGCCCAGCGGACCCGGGCCTACGGGCTGGTCATCGCCAAGGAGGCGGCCGGTCTTGGATTCACCCGGGAGGAGTACCACACCTCCTTCGCCCGGGTGGACCTGACCAACTTGGGAGCCAACCTGGCCAACAACGGTTCCTTCCTGGACGGCCGGCGCGCCATCGTCAACCGCATCCACTTCGGGGGCGGTTCCCTTGCCGCCGGGACGGCCGTTGGCTTCGGCTTCCGCTTCGAGCGCTGGGAGCTGGGCGGCGTCGCCCCCATGCTCGCCCAGGGCTCCGAGGGCGGCGCCTTCCCCTTCACCGTGCCCGCCGACCCCATCGTCATGAACTACGCAACGACCTCCGTCAAGGGGACCCACTGGGCCCTGGACGCCGGGTTCACCCGGGACCTGGCGGAAGGCCTGCGGGTCGGCTTCATGGCCGACCAGCTCAACACCAAGCGCCTCTGGGACGTGACCCTGAAGCCCCAGTTCCGGGCCGCCCTGCAGCTGGATCTGGGCCCCGCCTCCACCCTCACCCTGGAGGGGGACCTGAACAGCGCCGCCCGCATGCCCTTCCCCGAAAAGCAGAAGGCCATGGCCGCCTCCCTGCGGTACCGGGTGAGCGGCGCCGTCACCTTCACCGTGGGCGGCGAACGGCGCCAGATCGGCGAGGCCGCCGTCACCCGCCTGGGCGCGACCCTCTCCCTGCGGACCCAGGCCTTCCTGGTCTCCTTCGGATTCCAGGCGGGCCAGGACCGGCCCATGAAGGGCATCACCGCGATGGTGAACTGATGGCTCCCCGGTTCCTGCGGGGCGCCCTCCTCCTCGGCGCCCTGGCCCTCGGCCCTGCCCCCCTCCAGGCCCAGCCCCCCCTCCGGGAGGTGGTGGAGCGCTTCGACGCGGCCCAGGCCAAGGTGGCCACCCTCCAGGCCCCCTTCAGCCTCACCATCCGCCGGTCCCTCCTCAAGACCCCCACCGTCACCAAGGGCACCCTCTGGCTCCAGGAGTCGGACTTCGCCCACTTCACCTTCGCCCCCCCGGAGGACCTGGTCATCCACATCACGCCCAAGGCCCTGGTCTCGTACAGCCCGGGGGAGGGCGCGGCGGAGATGGTGAAGATCGGCATCATCAAGAACGCCAACCGAAAGTTCCTGGGCCTGGGCCAGAAGCTCTCGTACCTCTCGGACTACTTCCGCATCTCCGTGGCCGACGCCAAGGAGCCCGCCAACACCTGGCTCCTCGTCCTGGAGCCCCGGAGCACCTCCGTGCGCAAGCGCATCCAGCTCCTCCAGATCTGGGTGGACCGGGACACCTGGCTGCCCCGGCAGATGAACTGGGTGGAGCGCAGCGGGGATTCCTGGCTCCTGGAACTGGGCGCCCTGGCCCTCAACGGGCCCATCCCGGCCTCCGTGTCGGGCTTCAAGGTGCCCCCCGGGACCCCCACCCGGGACGAGTTCAGTTTTTTTGCAACCAGAAGGAAGTAAAATAAGTGTCGGGTCCACCGAGGCACGCATGATCGTCACCTGTCCATCCTGCGAATCCCGCTTCCAGTACGGGGACGAGCGTTTCATGGGGGCCTCCTCCAAGCGGTTCCGCTGCCCCAAGTGCGGCCACACCTTCGAGGTCCTGAACCCCCACGCCGCGCCGCCGCCACCGCCGCCGCCCCAGGCCCCGCCGCCCCCCAAGGCGACGGAGACGAGCCGGCGCAAGGGGGTGGACGCCATGCTCACCCTGGCCAACCTGAAGCGGGACGGGATGCCGCCGGGGCTGCGCTTCAGCCTGGCCTTCCTCTCCGGGCCCCTGGCCTCCACCGTGAAGGTGCTGGAATCCCCCGTGACGGTCATCGGCCGGGAGGAGGGGGACGTGGTGATCAACGACCCCGAGATCAGCCGGCGCCACGCCCGGGTGGAGATCCATCCCGACGGCAGCGTGTGGCTCGCGGATCTGGGCAGCACCAACGGCACCTTCCTGGGCAGCGCCCCCATCGCCGAGCCGGTCAAGCTCCACGACCGCCAGGAGTTCTCCTGCGGGCGCAGCACCTTCATGCTCCTGGTGCGGGACACCAACGCCATCGGCCTGGACTGACCATGGGCAGTCCCTTCGATCCCTACCTGAAGCAGGCCGAGGCCCTCTTCGCCTCCGGCGACGTCGTGAAGGCGGGCCAGATCTGGCAGGCCATCCTGAAGAAGGACCCCGCCAACGAGGCCGCCCGCGCGGGCCTGTACCGGGTGAAGGTCCACTTCGACGCCCGGGCCACCCAGGACGGGCTGGGCGGGGCCGCGGAAGCGGCGGCGCCCCCGCCGGATCGCCAGACCCACACCCCGCCCCCCGCGGAGATCAACAGCCTGCTGGAGGCCGGCTGCGCCCTGTACGACGCCGGCCGGGTGGAGCGCGCCATCGCCACCTGGGAGCTGGCCCTCCGCAAGGATCCGGATAACGCCCTGGCCCGGGGCTACATCGACGGGGCCCGGCGCAAGCTGGAGGCAAGGGAGGCGCCGGCCTTCGAGGAGGCCCCGGCCCCGCCGGAGGCCGCCGAAGCGGACGGTGCCGAGCGCCTCCTCCGCGACGGCTGCACCCTCTACGACATGGGCCAGGTGGAGGACGCCCTGGCCAAGTGGGAGAAGGCCCGGGCCCTCGCGCCGGAGAACCCCCTCGTCCTGGACTACATCAACGGGGCCCGCCGGGACCTGGGCCTGTCCCCCCTGGCGCCGGGCGCCCCCGCGGCCCTTCCCCCCGTCGCGGAAGCGCCGCCCCCCGTCCTGCCCGGGGAGCGGGACGCGGACCGCCTGGTGCGGGAGGGCATCCAGATCTACGACCTGGGCATGGTGGAGGAGGCCATCCAGAAGTGGGACCAGGCCCTCGCCCTGGATCCCGGCCACCCCGACGCCCGCACCTACCTGGCCATGGCCATCCGCGACCGGGCCCCCCAGATGCCCGCGGAGCCGAGCATCCAAGCGGCGCCTCCCGCCGAGGCCGCGCCGCCCCCCGTATCCCTGGCCCCGGAGCCGCCGGCGCCTCGCCCCCCCGCTTCCGATCCCGGGGCGGAGGCCCTGGAAGCGCGCATCCGCGCGGCGGAGCACCTGCTCCAGAACCGCAAGATCGAGGAGGC
>DATGXY010000061.1:0-27904 GCA_035298525.1 Holophaga sp. | reverse complement strand
CTCCTTAGAAAGGAGGTGATCCAGCCACAGGTTCTCCTACAGCTACCTTGTTACGACTTCACCCCAATCACCAAGTTCACCATTGAGACCTGACCCCTTGCGGTTATCTCAGCCTCTTCAAGTGCTCCCGGCTTTCGTGATGTGACGGGCGGTGTGTACAAGGCCCGGGAACGTATTCACCGTATCATTCTGATACACGATTACTAGCGATTCCACCTTCATGCAGTCGAGTTGCAGACTGCAATCCGAACTGAGGGCGACTTTCTCCGATTAGCTCCACCTCGCGGTATCGCAACGGTTTGTATCGCCCATTGTAGCACGTGTGTAGCCCTGGACATAAGGGCCATGAGGACTTGACATCATCCCCACCTTCCTCCCGGTTAACCCGGGCGGTCCCCCTAGAGTTCCCGACTTGACTCGCTGGCAACTAAGGGTAAGGGTTGCGCTCGTTGCGGGACTTAACCCAACATCTCACGACACGAGCTGACGACAGCCATGCAGCACCTCTGCAGCAGTTCTTGCGAAAAGCGATGTCTCCACCGCGGTCCACTGCAGTTCAAGCCCAGGTAAGGTTCTTCGCGTTGCGTCGAATTAAACCACATGCTCCACCGCTTGTGCGGGCCCCCGTCAATTCCTTTGAGTTTCAGCCTTGCGACCGTACTCCCCAGGCGGAACACTTATCGCGTTAGCTACGGCACGGCAGGGGTCAACTCCCACCACACCAAGTGTTCATCGTTTACAGCGTGGACTACCAGGGTATCTAATCCTGTTTGCTACCCACACTTTCGCGCCTCAGCGTCAGTTACTGTCCAGGTGGCCGCCTTCGCCACTGGTGTTCCTCCACATCTCTACGCATTTCACCGCTACACGTGGAATTCCACCACCCTCTCCAGCACTCTAGCCTGCCAGTCTGAGATGCAGTTCCCAGGTTAAGCCCGGGGATTGCACATCTCACTTAACAAACCGCCTACGCGCCCTTTACGCCCAATAATTCCGAATAACGCTTGCCCCCTCTGTATTACCGCGGCTGCTGGCACAGAGTTAGCCGGGGCTTCCTCTCCAGGTACCGTCAAGTCAAGAAGCTGTTAACTCCCCGACCTTCGTCCCTGACGACAGGGTTTTACGATCCGAAGACCTTCATCACCCACGCGGCGTTGCTGCGTCAGGCTTTCGCCCATTGCGCAAAATTCCCCACTGCTGCCTCCCGTAGGAGTCTGGACCGTGTCTCAGTTCCAGTGTGGCCGATCACCCTCTCAGGCCGGCTACTGATCGTTGCCTTGGTAGGCCATTACCCCACCAACTAGCTAATCAGACGCAGGATCCTCTTCTTGCCCCAGGCCTTGCGGTCCCCAGGTTTCACCGTCAGCATCCCAGCTCACGGTCTCATGCGGTATTACCACTCCTTTCGGAGCGTTATTCCCCACAAAAAGGTAGATTCCCCACGCGTTACTCACCCGTCTGCCATGCACCCTTGCGGGCACATCCGACTTGCATGTGTTAGGCACGCCGCCAGCGTTCATTCTGAGCCAGGATCAAACTCTCATGTTTAATACCTAAAGCTCTATTCGCATCCGGCCGAAACCGGTGCGTCATTCGCTTGGTTCGTTGCTGTCCTTCCTCCGCCCCTGAAGGCGAAGAACGGACTCAAAGGTTTCCATTCTCTTTATCCGGCTTTCAAAGACGCCCGGAACTCGAACCGGTTCCACCGGCCTTTCCGACCCCGCAACCTCGATCGCGGCAGAAATCTAGATTACCACCTCCGAACCCGAATGCAAGCACTTTTTCACTCGGAGGGCTCATCCACGTTACATCCGCTTCCGGAGACCCTCGGCGGGCCATCCGTAACCCTTGCGGATCAAGGGTTTGTGCTATCGCCTTCCGCGGAGGCCGGGCGCCAGGCCAGGCCTTCCGCCACATCGCGGGCGATCTGTTCGCGCAGGGCGTCCACCCCGGAGAACTTCATTTCGCCGCGGATGCGGTGGAGGAAGCGCACTTCCAGGCGCGCGCCATACAGATCGCCCTGGAAACCGGGGAGGTGCGTCTCCACGGTCACGTGGACGCCATCGAAGGTGGGCTTCTCGCCGACGTTCGTGAGGCCGCGCAGGTTGCCGTCCAGATGGTGGCCCGCCACTTCCGTCACATAGACACCATAGGCGGGCAGCTGTTCCTGCTCCCAGGCCAGGTTGGCGGTGGGGAAGCCCAGGTGGCGGCCGCGACGGTCCCCTTCCACGACGATGCCGCTGAGCACGTAGGGATGGCCCAGCAGCGCCGCGGCCTCCTCCACGCGGCCCGCGTCCAGCGCCGCGCGGATGCGCGTGGAGGAGAGGTGGCCGCCGTCGTAGGCGCGCAGGGCGTGGCCATGGATCTCGCAGCCCGCGCGCGACCCCCAGGCCTCCAGGGCCTCGATGCCCCCGGAGCGGTCCCTGCCGAAGCGGAACTGGCGGCCCACGTGCAGTTCCCGGGGCCTGAGGGCGCGCTCGACGCCCTCCAGGAAGGATTCCGGACTCAGCTCGGAGAAGGGCCTGCTGAAGGGGAGCACCCACGCCAGGTCCATGCCCTCGGCCTCGAAGATGCGCAGTCGCTGGTCCAGGGTCATGAGGCGCCGCGGCCTGCGCTCGGGCGCGACGACGACGGAAGGATGGGGATCGAAGGTGAGCACGGCCGCGGGCAGGCCCAGGGCCTTCGCCCGGGCCCCGGCGAGGCGGAGGACCTCGCGATGGGCGGCGTGGACCCCGTCGAAGTTGCCCAGGGTGAGGACGCAGGGACCGTCCGCGGGCGCCGCGCCCAGGGCGTGGTGCCAGACCTTCATTCGGCCTTCCCCTTTCCGGCCGGGGGCCACAGGAGGCTCATCCCGATGCAGCCCGCGAGGATGGCCGCGATCACCAGGAGGGAGACCGCGATATCCACGTGGAACCACTTCGCCACGCACATCTTGATGCCCACGAGGGCCAGGATCACGGCCAGGCCCGTGCCCAGGTGGTGGAACCGGTCGATCATCCTCGCCAGGAGGAAGTAGAGGCTGCGCAGGCCGAGGATGGCGAACACATTGGAGGTGTAGACGATGAAGGGGTCCCGGGTCACCGCCAGCACGGCGGGGATCGAATCCACGGCGAAGATGAGGTCGGTGACCTCCACCACCACCAGCACCAGGAGCATGGGCGTGGCCAGGAGGTGCCCGCCCTTGCGGTGCCAGAGGCGGGTGAAGCCGCCGTCGGGATCGTAGGGCACCACCTTGCGGAAGACGCGGGCCGCGGCCCCTTCCCGGGGATCGGCCGGCTCGTCGTCCTTGGCCAGGAGCATCTTGATGCCGGTATAGACGAGGAAACCGCCGAACACGAAGGTCATCCATTCGAAGCGGCGCAGGAGGGCGGTGCCGGCCAGGATCATCACCGCCCGCATGACCAGGGCCCCCATGACGCCCCAGTAGAGGACGCGGTGCTGGTTGCGGCGGGGCACCTGGAAGGCGTTGAACACCAGGACGAAGACGAACAGGTTGTCCACGCTGAGGGACTTCTCCAGCAGGTAGCCCGCGAGGTACTCGCCGGCCTTGACCGGGCCCATCCAGTGCAGGACCGCCCCGTTGAAGGCCAGGGCCAGCAGGATCCAGACCACGGTCCAGGTCCCGGATTCCTTCATGCTCGGCTCATGCTCGGTCCGGTTGAAGATGCCCAGGTCGAGGGCGAGCATCACGAAGACGATGGCGTGGAAGCCTAGCCAGGCCCACCAGGGTGCGGATTCGAGCAATGCGTGGAACAAGTTGCCTCCCACCGCCCAGTTTAGAGGAAGATTCATGCATGAGCCTCCCTCGCTTTTTCCTCCCGGCCCCCGCCGAGCCCGCCGAGGGCGCCCTGGTCCGCCTCGATCCCCAGCAGGCCCGTCACCTGCGCGCCCTGCGCCTGGGACCGGGGGCCGCCGTGGAGGTGGTGCTGCCCTCGGGCCCTTGGCTGGGGGACCTGGCGGAGGCGGGCCGGGAGGGCGCGGTGGTGCGCCTCGTCCGGGCCCTCGCGGAGGACCGCGAGGCCCCCCACCCGGTCACGGCCTGGATCCCCGTCACCGCGCAGATCTCCCTGGTGGACGATATGCTTCCGCCCCTCGTGGAGCTGGGGGCTTCCTCCATCCGCCTCGTCAGCTGGAGCCGCAGCGAGGACGAACCACGGCGGACCCTGGCCCGCATGGAACGCTGGACCCGCATCGTGCAGGGGGCCTGCGAGCAGAGCCACCGGAGCCGGGTCCCGGAACTGGCCCCGCCCGTGCCCTTCGACGCCCTCCTCCGGGTCGCCACCCCCCAGCGCTGGGTGGCCTACGAGGTGAGCTCCGGCCGCCCCAATCCGCGCCTGGCACCCGGCCCGGTGGATTTCACCAGCGGCCCCGAGGGCGGGATCACCGACGGGGAGTACGAGGCCCTGGTGGGGGCGGGATGGACCCCCGTCTCCCTGGGGGGGAGCGTGCTCCGGGCGGTCACGTGCCCCTCGGCGCTGCTGGGGGCCATCCGGTTCCTCATGGAGGGTCAGGGAACGAACGGCGACTCGGGGCATCCAATCCCCTGAAGAGGAGGCACCCATGTCCGTGAAGCGCTCCATCCTGGCCGCCGCCCTCACCGCCATCGGATTCGCCTCCGCCGCCCCGGCCCCCGAGCCGGGCAGCCCCGCCCCCCCCTTCCGGGCCCAGGACCAGGACGGCGTCTGGCGGAGCCTGGCCGATTACAAGGGCAAGCAGACCGTCATCCTCTACTTCTATCCCAAGGACGACACCCCGGGCTGCACCAAGGAGGCCTGTTCCCTGCGCGACGGCATGGGGGCCCTGCTGGGGGCGGGCGCCGCCGTCCTGGGCGTGAGCGCGGACGATGTGGCCAGCCACAAGGCCTTCGCCGCGAAGTACCACCTCCCCTTCCCCCTCCTGGCCGACCCGGGCCGCACCATCATCGACGCCTACGGGGTGCGCATGCCCGTGGTGGGCCTCGCCAGGCGGATCACCTTCATCATCGACAAGGAGGGGATCATCCGGGACGTGGTGAAGGACGTGGACACGGCGGGACACGACCGGCAGGTCCTCGACCGGCTCGCCGCCATCGCCCGCCGCCCCTGAGGCCCGGCTCAGCCCTTCACGAGCACCCACAGGCCCACGGCCACGAAGCCGGCCCCCGCCACGTACTTGATGGCGGCCTCCGGGATCACCCTGAAGAGGGCGCCCCCCACGAGGACCCCCAGGGCGGTGGCGCACACGAGGGCCGCGCTCGCGGCCAGGAATACCGTGGCCAGGGCCCCGGACCGGGCGGTGGCCGTCATGGCGGCGAGCTGCGTCTTGTCCCCGAGTTCGGCCAGGAACACTGTGACGAAAGTCGCCCAGAAGAGTGATTTGTCCATGGAAGGCTCCCGTGACAGTCTAGAGTGCGACCGATTTCAGGCACACTCCTACCATGGCCCTGGACCAATACGATCTCCCCACGGACTACGTCGACTCCCCGTCGGCCCTCGCGGAGGCGCTGCCCCACTGGTTCGCGGCCAACCTCCTGGCCGTGGACATCGAGTGCAGCCTCACCGGCTTCCACCATTGCGTCATGGCCCTCCTGCAGGTGGCCACCCACGACCGGGCCTGGCTCGTGGATCCCCTGGCCATCCCCGAGCTCATGCGCCCCACCCTCGCCGCCATGGCCGAGGTGCCCTGGATCGTCCACGACTTCTCAGGAGACGGCATCGTCTTCAAGCGCCTCTATGACGTGGTGCCCACCTCGGTGATGGACACCATGCTCCTGGCGAGGACCCTGGGCTACCCCCAGCCCGGCCTCAAGACCATGGCCAAGCTCAAGCTGGGCGTGGAGATCCCCAAGGAGGAGCAGGACTCCAACTGGATGCTCCGGCCCCTGCGCCCCGCCCAGGTGAGCTACGCCGCCCGGGACGCCGCCCTCCTCCTGCCCCTTCTCCGGGCCCTGGCCGAGGAGGCCGAGGCCAAGCGGGACGATCCCGACGCCGGCCCCCGTCTGGCCCAGCTCCCCGGCGAGATGCGGCGCACCATCCAGCGGGTGCGGGCCTACCGGCCCCCCCTGGACCATCCGGTGGTGGAGAAGGTGCGCCACATGGGCCTGGGCGAGGCCGCCGTGGAAAGGGCCCGGGCCCTCACGCGGCTCCGGAACAAGTGGGGCAACCAGGGTGACGTGGCCGCCGTCATGGAGCTGGGGAACCGCTGGATCCTCGCCAGGCTGGAGCATCCCCCCCGGAGCCGCGAGGCCCTGGAGCGGTGCATCCCCAACCCGCGGTTCAGGCGCAATCGGCTGGACGACCTTTGGGCGGTCTTCAGCGGGAACTAACCGGTCCCCCCGGATCGGCCGATGAGCAGATGGAATCCGAACGGAGCAGGAGCCAGGGATGAACCAGGAAGGCCTTATTGTCCAATTCCCCAAAGCGTTGCCCGGATTCCCCGATCTGCGGGAATTCCGGCTCTTCGAACCCGAGGGCGGCTATCCCCTGCGCTTCCTCCAGGCGGTGGGCTCCCCGGACGTCTCCTTCACCTGCATGGACGCGGCGACGGTGAAGCTGGACTACGAGGTGCCCCTGGGCGACGAGGACCGGGATCTGCTGGGCATCGCCGCCCCCGAGGAGGCCCTCGTCCTGGCCATCGTGGTGCTGCCCACGGGGGACCCCCGCCGGATGACCGCCAACCTGGCTGGCCCCATCGTCATCAACACCCGCACCCGGGTGGGATGCCAGGTCCAGCTGGACACCCGGATCTTCCCCCTGGAGTACCCCGTGCTCCTCCCCCCCGACCAGGACATCCTGCGTTTCGAGGGCGGGCTCATCGGCTTCCCCACCCTCAAGCGCTTCCAGCTGCTGGAGCCCCCCGACGCCTATCCCCTCAAGTTCCTGCACCCCGTGGACCGGGAGGACATCCACTTCGTGGCCATCGATGTGGCGGCCATCAAGCCCGACTACCAGGTTCCCCTCACGGACGAGGAGGCCCAGGAGCTGGCCATCGAGGAACCGGCCGACGCCCTCGTGTTGGCCCTGGTGGTGATCCCTCCGGATCCCCGGCACATGACGGCCAACCTGGCGGGCCCCATCCTCGTGAACCTCAAGACCCGGGCCGGCCGGCAGATCGTCCTCAATAGCGAGAAGTATCCCTTGAAATTCCCCGTGGTTGGCGACAAGTAGCCGGAAAGGGGACCATGCTTGTCATCACCCGCAAGCTGAACCAGTCACTGATCATCAACGGGAATATCGAGGTCCTCGTGGTGGGCCTGACCAAGGAGGGCGTCCGCCTGGGCATCAAGGCCCCCAAGGATGTGCAGGTGCACCGGCGCGAAGTCTTCGACGCCATCGCCGACCAGAACCGGGCCGCCACCACCCAGGCCCGGGAAGGGGCCCTCTCCCTCCAGGACGCCGCCGCCCTCCTCCGGGCGAGGCTGGCTAAAGACCATCCGCCCAAGGACCGATAAGTCCGGCGAAGGAGTTCTCTTGGACGTTTCGGCCCCCAGCATCGAAAGCCTGGTCTCCACGGCCATGGGCCCCGTGGCCTCCGCCTACAGCGTGGGCGTGGCCCGCAAGGCCCTGGACACCGCCCGCACGGAGGGGGAGGCCCTCGTTCGCTTGGTCGACTCGGCCGGTGGGCTGGGCCGGAATGTGGACACCATCGCCTGAACCGGCCCCAGGAGGCCCGCCATGAAGATCGAGAAGATCGCCGCCCAGCCGCCCAAGGTGGACGCCGCCCGGGATGTCCAGGCCACCCGCAAGGCCCAGACCCCGCTCAAGGCGGAAGCCGCCGTCCCTAAGACCGAGCAGGGCCCCCGCAATCCGCCCCACCTGGGCAACAAGGTGGATACGACCGCCTGAGCCGGCGCTATTTCAGGTAGGGCTTCAGGAAGGCGCCGGTGACGCTGGCCTTGTCCCGGGCCACCGCCTCGGGGGTGCCCACGGAGATGATCTGGCCGCCATCCGCCCCGCCTTCGGGGCCCAGATCCAGGATCCAGTCCGCGGTCTTGATCACGTCCAGGTTGTGCTCGATGACGACGACGGTGTTGCCGGCCTCCATGAGGCGGTGGATGACCTCCAGGAGCTTCTGGATGTCCTTGAGATGCAGGCCGGTGGTGGGCTCGTCCAGGATGTAGAGGGTCCGCCCGGTCTGGCGCTTGCTGAGCTCCCGGGCCAGCTTGACCCGCTGGGCCTCGCCCCCTGACAGGGTGGTGGCGCTCTGCCCCAGCCGGATGTAGCCCAGGCCCACGTCCACCAGGGTCTGGAGCTTGTTGGCCAGGGTGGGGATGGGCTCGAAGAGGGCGTGGGCCTCCTCCACCGTCATGGCCAGGACATCGGAGATGCTCTTGCCCTTGTAGTGGATCTCCAGGGTCTCCCGGTTGTAGCGCTTGCCCTTGCACTGCTCGCAGGTGACGTAGACATCGGGCAGGAAGTGCATCTCGATGCGGATGAGCCCGTCGCCCTCGCACTTCTCGCAGCGCCCCCCCTTCACGTTGAAGCTGAAGCGCCCCGGCGTGTAACCCCGGGCGCGGCTCTCGGGCAGCTGGCTGTACAGCTCCCGCAGGGGCGTGAAGAGGCCCGTGTAGGTGGCGGGGTTGCTGCGGGGCGTGCGGCCGATGGGGGCCTGGTCGATGTCGATGACCTTGTCCACGTGCTCCAGGCCCTTGATGGCCTTGTGCCGGCCCACCACGTGGGCGCCCTGGTGAAGCTGGTTGGCCAGGGCCTTGTAGAGGATCTCGTTCACCAGGGTGCTCTTGCCCGATCCGGACACGCCCGTGACGCAGGTGAAGAGGCCGATGGGGAAGGCGGCGTCCACCTTGCGGAGGTTGTTCTCCTGGGCCCCCAGGACCTGGATGACGCCCCGTTCGGACTTGCGGCGCTTGCGAGGCACGGGGATGCGGTCCTTGCCCGAGAGGAAGTGGCCGGTGACGGAGCCCTGGTTCCGGGCGATCTCGGCGGGGGTGCCCTGGGCCACCACGTGGCCGCCGTGCTCGCCGGCGCCGGGCCCCAGGTCCACCACGTGGTCCGCGGCCAGAATGGTGTCCAGGTCGTGCTCCACGACGAGGACGGTGTTGCCCAGGTCCCGCATCTCCTTCAGGGTGTTGAGCAGCTTCTGGTTGTCCCGCTGGTGGAGGCCGATGCTGGGCTCGTCCAGCACGTACATGACCCCCTGGAGCTTGGAGCCGATCTGGGTGGCCAGGCGGATGCGCTGGCCCTCGCCGCCGCTGAGGGTGGCCGCGGAGCGGTCCAGGGTCAGGTAGCCCAGGCCCACGTCGTCCAGGAAGCCCAGGCGTTCCTTGATCTCCTTCAGCACCTTGCCGGCGATGACGGCCTCGGTGCCCTGCAGGGAGAGGCCGTCGAACCAGGTCCGGGCCTCGCGCACGCTCAGGGCGCAGACCCCGGCGATGTGCATGCCCTCCACGAAGACGGAGAGGATCTCGGGCTTGAGGCGGGTGCCGTCGCAGGCCTCGCAGGGGATGACCCGCATGGTCTCCTCCATCTCGGCCCGGATCTCCTCGCTGGTGGTCTCCCGGTAGCGGCGCTCCAGGTTGCCCACCACGCCCTCGAAGTTGTGCATGAACTCGTAGCGGTTGCCCTTGTTCTGGTAGGTGAACTTCATCTTCCGGTCGAGGCCGTGCAGGAGCACCCGCCTCACATCGGGGGAGAGCTTCTTCCAGGGGGTATCCAGCTTGAAGTTCATGGCCTTGGCCAGCTGGGCCAGGAACTGGCCCCGCCACCCGTCCTCCCCCGCCGTCTTCCAGCCGCTGGCCACGATGCAGCCCTGGGCGATGCTCAGATCGGGGTTGGGGACGATGAGCTCCTCGGCGAACTGGCGCTTGAAGCCCAGGCCATCGCAGGCCGGGCAGGCGCCGAAGGGGGAATTGAAGGAGAAGGAACGGGGCTCCAGGTCCGGCAGCCCCATGCCGAAGCGCTGGCATTCCACATGGTTGCAGGCCAGCTTGCTGGAGAAGAGGCGCTCCTCGCCCCCCAGGTCCACGAGGGCCGAGCCCTCGGCCAGGTTGCAGGCGATCTCCAGGCTGTCGGCGAGGCGGCTGCTGATGCCCTCGGCGTTCTTGAGGCGGTCGATGACCACCTCGATGGTGTGCTTCTTCTGCTTGTCCAGCTCGGGCAGGCCGTCGGTGAGGTCCAGCATCCCGCCGTTGACCCGGGCGCGGATGTAGCCCCGCTTCATGAGATCGGCCAGGAGCTTGCGGTACTCGCCCTTGCGGGCCCGCACCACGGGGGCCATGACCTGGATGCGGGTGCCCTCGGGCTGGGCCAGGATCTGGTCGGCCATCTCCTGGACGGTCTGGCTTGAGATGGGCCGGCCGCAGGCCATGCACACGGGGCGCCCGATGCGGGCGAAGAGGAGGCGCAGGTAGTCGTAGATCTCGGTGACGGTGGCCACGGTGGAGCGGGGATTGCGGCTCGTCGTCTTCTGCTCGATGGAGATGGCGGGGGAGAGGCCCTCGATGCTGTCGACGTCGGGCTTCTCCATCTGGTCCAGGAACATGCGGGCGTAGGAGGAGAGGCTTTCCACGTAGCGCCGCTGGCCCTCCGCGTACAGGGTGTCGAAGGCCAGGCTGGACTTGCCGCTCCCCGAAAGCCCCGTGATGACGACCAGCTGGTTCCGGGGAAGGACCAGGTCCACGTTCTTGAGGTTGTGCACCCGGGCGCCCTTGATCGTGATGCTGTCCATCCTCACCTCGAACCACGATATTACGCCAAATTTTCGTCTCCGGGCACTCCGGCGCCTCAATTTTCTTCCCCAGCCTAGAATGATCGGATGCACGGCCTGGACATGAGCGTCCTGCTCCACCGCGCCCTGGAGGCGCGGGTGGCACGGCTTTCGGAACTGGCGGCCCGGGACGGCTGGGAGGAGGATCCCGAGGCCCTGCGCCAGGTTCGCATCGCCTCGAGGCGGGCCCGGGCCGCGCTGGGCCTGGTCCGGCAGGACTGCTACCCGGACCTCCGGCGCCACCGGCGGACCCTGCGCCGCCTCACCCGGGCCCTGGGGCTCACCCGGGATCTGGATGCCCGCATCGCCTTCCTGGCGGGCCTGGCCGGGAGGATCCCGGGCATGGCCACCGGCGCCGCCCTGGAGCACCTGCTGGAGGGCCTGGGCCGGTCCCGCTCCCGGGCCGCGGCCCGCATGGGCCGGGACCTGCCCCGCAAGGGCCTGCGACGCCTCCCGGAGCTCCTGGAGGTGCCCAGCCTGCCGGATCCCTTCGCCCCCTCCAGCCTCGCCGGGGACGCCTGGACCGCCCTGGACCCCATGCTGGAGGCCGCCTTCTCCCCGCTGCCGGGGCTCCGGGGGCGGGAGGACGCAGGGGCCATGCACCGCGTCCGCATCCGGTTCAAGCGGGCCCGCTACGCCCTGGAGGTCCTGGCCCCGGCCTGGGCGGCGCCGCCCGAGGCCGCGCTGGCCGGGCTGAAGGCGCTGCAGGGGGCCCTGGGCGCCCACCACGATCTGGCCACCCTGGAGGCCGCGCTCCAGTCGGAGCACGAGGGCCTCGCCGGGCGCGGCCGCGCCACGCTGGCCAAGGGCCTCCTGGAGGTCCTGGCCTGCGTGGGCGAGGCCAGGCTCGACGCCTTCGGGCGCTTCCTCGCGGCCGAGGCCGCCCTTCCCTTCCCGCCCCTCCGGGCCGCCCTGCGCGCCGGACTCGACCTTCCCCCGGAGGAGACCCCTTGAACTTCGCGCCCATGGCCTGGTTCCGCAGCCTCCACGCCAAGCTCTTCACGGTCACGGCCCTGGTGACCAGCCTGCTCACCATCGCCGTGGCCTACTCCATCACCCGCAACAGCCGCCGGGAGATCGAGAACTACACCCGGAACCTGGCCTTCGAGTCGTCGTCGGTGGTGGAGACGGAGATCCTCCAGCGCTGGGACAAGGACTTCAAGGACTTCAAGGAGAAGCGCAAGATCGAAGAGCTCCTGGAGGGCCTGGCCGGCCCCGACCGCTCCATCTTCCGGATCGACGTCTTCAAGCGGGAGGAGGGGGACGGGGTCTCCCTGGTGACCTCCTCCGACGATGACGCCTCGGTGGAGTGGGGGCGGGAGATCGGCAGCTACATGCGGGGCAAGCCCCAGGCGGAGCTGGTCTACCTGAACACCGGCACCCGGGCCTGGAAGTTCTACCTGCCCATCCGCAACCCCGTGAAGGGGAAGCCCCCCCTGGGCCTCATCCGCACCTACTGCGACCTGGAGCACTGGGAGACGGTGTGGGAGCACAACCTCAAGAACACGTACGTGCGCCTGCCCTTCGTGCTCCTGGGCGAATTCATCCTCCTGTGGGTGATCCTGGCCACCGTCGTCACCGAGCCCATCCGCAGCATCACGGACGCCATGGAGCGTCTGGAGGGCGGGGACGCCGGGGCCCGCACCGACGTGCGGTCCACGGACGAGCTCGGCCTCATCGCCGAGCGCTTCAACAAGATGGCCGCGCGGCTGGAGCGGGCCGGGCTGGAGCGGGAGGCCCTCATCGAGGAGATCAAGGGCTTCAACGCCACCCTCCAGTTCCGCATCGAGGAGGCCCTTTCGGCGCTGCAGGCCAAGAACCGGGAGCTGGAGCAGCTCATGGAGGGCAACGCCCTGCTCCGGGAGGAACTGGGGCAGCAGGAGCGCCTGGCCATCGCCGGGCAGCTCACGGCCGCCTTCGCCCACGAGGTGGGGACCCCCCTCAACCTGGTGAACAGCCACCTGCAGCTCCTGGAGGCCCAGCCGGGCCTGGAGGAGAAGACCCTGGAGCGGGTGGGGGTCATCCGGGCCCAGATCGGCAGGGTCGGCGATATCGTGCGCCGCATGATGAGCGTCACCCGCCGCCCCAGGCTCCACTCCGAGGCGGTGGCCCTGGAGCCCCTGCTGGCGGATCTCCAGCGCCTCTGGAGCCCCACCCTCGCCGCCCACGGGGTGACCTTCGAGACGGACGCGCCCCAGGGCTGCGTCCTCCACGTGGACCGCAAGCAGATGGAGCAGCTCTTCCTCAACCTGGTCAACAACGCCGTGGACGCCATGCCCGGGGGCGGCAGCCTCCTCCTCTCCGTGAAGCCCGACCCCGAGGGGCCGCGCTGGCTGATCAGCCTCTCCGACACGGGCACGGGCATCCCGGAGGAACTCCTGCCCAAGGTCTTCAAGCCCATGTTCACCACAAAGCCCGAGGGCAAGGGCACGGGCCTGGGCCTGGCCATCTGCCGGGAGATCGTCCGCGCCCACGGGGGCGAGATCCACATCGAAAGCCGTGAGGGGGAAGGGACCACCATCCGCTTCCCCTTGCCCGCCATGGCATAATGCGGCATGAAGAAGATTCGCAAAGCCGTCATTCCGGTCGCCGGCCTCGGCACCCGCTTCCTGCCCGCCACCAAGGCGCAGCCCAAGGAGATGCTGCCCCTGGTGGACAAGCCCGTCATCCAGTACGTGGTGGAGGAGGCCATCCACCAAGGCATCGAGAACATCGTGCTCATCACCGGCCGCGGCAAGCAGGCCATCGAGAACCACTTCGATGTGGCCTACGAGCTGGAGGAGACCCTCTCCAAGCGGGGCAAGACCCGGGACCTGGAACTGGTGCAGAGCATCACGCACCTGGGCCAGTTCTCCTACGTGCGCCAGGGTGAGCCCCTGGGGCTCGGCCACGCGGTGCTCTGCGCCCGGCACGCGGTGGGCGACGAGCCCTTCGCCCTGCTCCTGGGCGACGATGTGTTCGACGAGAAGGACCCCGCCCTGGGCGCCCTCATCGCCGCCTACGAGGCCACGGGCAAGTCCGTGGTGGGCGTGCAGATGGTCCCCGAGGCCCACGTGAGCCGGTACGGCATCGTGAACCCGGCCCCCGACGGCTCCGGCGACTGGTGGGACGTGGACCGCATCGTGGAGAAGCCTTCCCCCGACAAGGCCCCCAGCCGCTGGGCGGTGGTGGGCCGCTACGTGGTCCTGCCCGAGGTCTTCGATCACCTGGCCAGGCTGGAGCCGGGGGTCGGCGGGGAGTACCAGCTCACGGACGCCCTCATGAAGATGGCCGCCGAAGGCCGCCTGGTGGCCGCCCCCATCCCCGCCCGGCGCTACGATACGGGCGACAAGCTGGACTACCTGCGGGCCAATGTGGAATTCGCCCTGATGCGCGAGGACCTGGGCGCCCCCTTCCTCGCCTACCTGAAGGAACTGGCGGCCAGCCGTTAGCTCCGGGTCTCCGCCTCCCCGGCGGAGCGGCGTTCGATGAGCAGGTGGAGAAGGGTCACCGCCGCCGGCGTGATGCCGGGGATGCGGGAGGCCTGCCCCAGGGTCTCGGGCTTGTGGCGGTGCAGCTTCTCCTTCACCTCGTTGCTGAGGCCGCTCAGGTGCTCGAGGCGGAAATCCACGGGGATGCGCACGTGGTCCCAGGCGCGCTGGCCGGAGAGGAGCCGCGCCTCCCGGGCGTGGAAGTCCTCATAGCGGGCTTCGAAGAGGAGGAGGTCCCGCTCGGCGGCGGGGTCCCAGCCGGGCTGGGGCCTTTCCCAGCCCTCCAGGAGGGCCAGGGCGGCGTCCGCTCCCTGGGGGGTGATCTGCTGGCGCTTGAGGAGTTCGAAGAGGCTGAGACCCGCGGGCAGGGCCAGGCCCGCTTCCGCGGCCACGGGTCCGAAGGGGGAGGTGGAGGTGACCCAGGCCTCCCGGCACTGGCCCCGCAGGCGCTCCCGCCGGAGGGCCTTGGCCTCCACCCGGTCCAGTTCCTCCGGGGAGAGGGCCCCCACCTGCCGGGCCACGGCCAGGAGCCGAGTGTCCGCCAGGTCGCAGGCCAGGCCCAGGCGATGCTCGGCCCGGGCGGTGAGCATGCGGTAGGGTTCGTCCGTGCCCTTGGTGACCAGGTCGTCGATCATCACCCCGATGTAGGCCTGATCCCGGCCCAGGACGAGGGGCGGATCGCCCCGGAGCCAGCGCACGGCGTTGATGCCGGCCATGAGCCCTTGGCCGGCGGCCTCCTCGTACCCCGTCGTGCCGTTCACCTGGCCGGCGAACCACACCCCCTCCAGGCCATGGACGCCCAACCCCCGGTCCAGCTGGAGGGGATCGAAGCTATCGTACTCGATGGCGTAGCCGGGGCGGAGGATCTCGGCCGCCTCGAAGCCCGGCAGGCTGCGCACCATGCGCTCCTGCACATCCACCGGCATGGAGGTGGAGAGGCCGGCCAGGTAGATCTCCCGGGTCTCCAGGGAATCGGGCTCCACGAACACCTGGTGGCTGCCCTTGTGGGGGAACTTCACGAACTTGTCCTCGATGGACGGGCAGTAGCGGGGGCCGACCCCCTCCACGTGGCCGCCGTACATGGAGGAGCGGCCCAGGTTCTCCCGCACCGCCCGCTCGGTCTCCGCCGTGGTGTGCACGATGTGGCAGGGCACCTGGGGCAGGCGGATGCCCTCCCCGAAGAAGCTGAAGGGCCGAGGTTCGGGATCGCCCCACTGGGGCTCCAGGCGGGCGAAGTCGATGGTGTCCCGGTTGATGCGGGGGCTCGTGCCCGTCTTCAGGCGGCGGCAGCGCAGGCCCAGGGATCGCAGCTGGTCCGCCAGCTGGGTGGAGGGGGGCTCTCCCGCCCGGCCAGCCTCCAGCTTCCGGTCCCCGATGAGGATCCGCCCGTTGAGGAAGGTGCCGGAGGTGAGGACGACGGCCTCGCAGGGCAGGAAGGAACCGTCCAGCAGCTCCACCCCCCGGAGGCGCCCCCCCTCCTGGCGGAGGGCCGCGGCCATGCCCTGCGCGAGGCGGAGATGGGGAACCGCCTCCAGGGCCTTCCGGGCGCCGATGCGGTAGCGCACCCGGTCGGCCTGGGCCCGGGGGCCCCGCACGGCCATGCCCCGGCTGCCGTTCAGGACCTTGAAATGAATGCCGGCCTCATCGGCCAAGCGGCCCATGAGGCCCCCCAGGGCGTCCAGCTCCCGCACCATATGGCCCTTGCCCACGCCCCCAATGCTGGGGTTGCAGCTCATCTGGCCGATCTGATCCAGGTTCATGGTCAACAGGATGGTGGATACGCCCATGCGGGCTGCGATATTCGCCGCCTCGATGCCCGCGTGTCCGCCACCTATGACCACCAGCCTCATGGACGCCCCAAGGGGGACAGTCTAAACGGTGTTCAGCCCCGGAGCACCCCGTCGGCCATCTCTTCCGCGGAGGCGGTGAGATCCTGGCCCAGCTTCCGAGCCCGGTCCTTCACTCGGACGCCCAGGTCCCGGATATCCGCCCGGAGCTCCGGCCCGGATTTGGGCGTCGTCAGGGCCACGACGGCGGCGCCCACCGCGGCGCCGAGGAGGAAGAACAGGGTGCTGGAAACGGCGTAATCTCTTGTGTCATTCATCGGTTTTCTCCTTGCGCGAGGCAGCGCGACGGCGCCACCTCACGAAATCTAGGCCGATCCGAAGCGCTGTCACGAGGCCATCGACCAGAGCCCCGGGCCCACGACCGAACAGGCCGAGGGCCCCCTGGAGGGCCGTACTGGCCATCTTGCCCGCGGTGGCGGGGCCCGCCAGGGTCCGCTCCACGAGGGCGGCGGTGCGGTCCACCTGGAGGCGGACTTCATGGATATCGCGGGTGATCTGCCGGGTGTCCTCCCTCAGGCTTTCCGCCAGCAGCTGCACCGCCTGGGCCGTGCGCTGGAGCTGGAGGATCAGGGAGATGAGGAAGGCCGCGACGGCCGTCAACACGATGGTCAGAACGATCTGGAGGGTGTGATCCATGCCGGGCTCCCAAAAAGCCCCCTCAATGTAGGTAGGCCCCCACCCCGGGGCCAGTTTTATGGGACAATCGCCGCATGAGACAGCGGATGAACCCCGAGGAGCGCCGGGAACGCAGGCGGAGGGTCGTGGCCCGGTCCAAGTTCGCCCTCCCCTCGGCCATCACCCTTCTTTCGGTGCTCTGCGGATTCTCCTCCGTGGTCATGTCCATCAACGCCGCGGGGGACCACCCGGGCACCTTCTTCCTGTGGGCGGCGGGGCTCCTGCTGGCCGCGGGCATCTTCGACGGATTGGACGGCCGGGTCGCCCGGGCCACCAACACGGCCACGGAGTTCGGCGTGCAGCTGGATTCCCTGGCGGACGTGCTCAGCTTCGGCATGGCCCCGGCCATCCTGGCGTACCGCTATGGCTTCTTCCAGCTGGGCATGGCCGATCCCACGCTCCGGGCCGTGGGCTGGGGGGCCAGCTTCTTCTTCGTGGCCTGCGGGGCCCTGCGCCTGGCCCGCTTCAACGTGCAGGTGGGGACGGTGGATTCCCGCTTCTTCGTGGGCATGCCCATTCCCGCGGGCGCGGCCTGCATCGCCGCCGTCATCCTCTGCTGGCCCTCCAGCCCCACCCAGGCCTGGGTGGCCTACGTCTTCGCCCTGGAGCTCTTCCTGGTGGGCCTGCTGATGGTCTCCACCGTGCGCTTCCCCAGCTTCAAGAAGCGGAGCCACAGCCGCAACGGTGCGCGGGTGGCCACCCTTTGCGTGCTGCTGGTGCTGGCCTCCATCCCCCTGTTGCGGGAACGGTTCTTCGTGGTGTTCTTCGCCGCCTTCATCACCGGGTCCCTGATCATGAACCTGGCCTGGCGCTTCGGCTGGCGGGGCGTGGAGCCCCCCCAGCGGGACCTGCGCAAGGCTGAGGAGCCCCAGGCGGAGTAGCTACTTCCGGGAAGCCTTCCGCTTCACCTTGGCCTTGGCCCCCTCGGCCGGGACCCTGAGGCCCCCTTCCACGACGGCGCCGTCGGCGAGGCGGACGCTCCAGCCGATGCGGTCCCCGGTCTTGAGGCCCAGGCGCTTGAAGGTGCCGGCCGGGAATTCCACGAAGTGGCGGGCCGGCTTCGTGCCGCCGTAGGCGGGGCAGTCGTTGCCCATCATGGGCGAGCAGGGGGGAACCCGTTCGGCGGTCTCCACCACCGTGCCATCCTCCTTGACCCAGGCCACGTCCAGGGAGATGAGGCAGTTCTTCATCCAGATGCTGTGGTACCCCTCCTCCGGGTAGATGAAGATCATGCAGTGGTCGGGCTGGAGGCTCGAGCGGTACATGAGGCCCCGCTCCTGCTCCCGGGGGGTGGCCGCCACCTCGGCCAGGAAGGTCTGGCCCTTGACCACCACGCTGCCCCCGTCGGGGGTCCCGGTGGCGGCGAGGAGGAGGCTCAGCAGGAAGGGGGTCATGGGAACTCCATACGATGCAGATCCATCCTAGGCCCTAGGCCAGCCAGTCCGCCACCCGCGCCACGTCCCCCTCCTCGTGCCAGCCGTGGAAGGCGATGCGCAGGTAGCCCTCCCGGGCCGAGGCGTAGACGCCCCGGCGCACGCCCCGGTCCAGCAGGTCCTGGAGGAAGGCCTCGCCCCGGCCCCCGTGGTGCAGGGCGAGGAAGGAACCCTGGCGGCCCGCCTCCAGGAGGGCCCGGAGGCGCTCCGTTTCGGATCGCCAGGAGGGGAGGTCCCCCAGGGCGTCCAGGAAGCGGCCCTGGAGGAAGCGCACGTGGGCCTGGATGGCCGGGAGCCCCGCCCCGTTGAGGGTGCGCAGGGATTCCAGGGCCCCGCTGCAACTCATGAGATCCGGGGTGCCCTGCTCCAGGCGGCGGCCGTCCTTGAGCCAGGCGCGGCGGTGATCGGTGAAGGGGCGGGAGAAGTCCTCCCCGTCCTCCACGGAAAGCCAGGATCCCATGGGGATCAGGTCCTCCCGGAAGGCGGCGTCGGTCCACAGGAAGCCCAGGCCCTTGGGGCCCAGCAGTCCCTTGTGCCCCCCCGTGGCGAAGGCCGCGGCGCCGGCCAGGTCCGGAAGCGCCGTCCCGGCGCCCTGGATGCCGTCCACGACCAGGTGGACCCCCCGGTTCCGGCAGGCCGCGGCCAGGAGGGGGAGGTCCAGGACCAGGCCATCCTGGAAGCGCACCCAGGACACGGCCAGGACCCGGGTGGAGGGCCCCAGGGCCTCCACCAGCCGGGCTTCGGGCGTGTCGGCGGCGCAGGGGGGCCGGGATTCCAGGGCCTGGGCCCCGCTGGCGTGGCCCGTCCAGAGGGGGACCTCCCTGAAGCGGACGCCCCTGGCCTCCAGGGCCTTCCAGGGCCAGACATTGCTGGGGAATTCCCCGAGGGGGACCACCACCTCGTCCCCCCGGCTCCAGCGCAGGGCCTGGGCCACGGTGACGAGGCCCGCGGAGGTGGAGGGCACGAGGGTGATATCCCGGGCCTCCCCGCCCACCAAGCCGGCCGCCTCCTCCCGCAGGGCCGCGGGAATGCCCAGGAAATCCTCCGCCATGCGGCACTCCCAGGGCCAGAGCTCCTTGTGCAGGTAGGCCCGCACGGCCCGCACGACGGAGCGGGGCACGGGCCCCTCCGAGCAGTGCATGAGCCAGAGGTGGTCCGGATCCAGGTGGAGGAGGGCCGGGTTGAGGGGCGGGAGGGTCACGGCCGGACCTGGAGGAGGGCCTGCAGGGACCGGGGGTAGAGGGCCTCCACCAGGTCCCGCACGGCGTGGGCGTACTGCTGGATCTCCCACTGGGCGTGGCCGTCCGTGCGCAAGCGGATGAAGTGGGCCGCGGCCTGGAGGCTCACCGTCCAGTAGACCTCGGAATAGAGGCCCAGGGGGAGCACGCACCGGGCCTGCTCCCGGCAGACCCCCAGGGCGATCAGCTGCTTGTACTGGGAGACGGCGTTCCGGCAGGTGGCCAGGAAGACCTCCTTCGCCTGTTCTCCCTCAGGGCCGTCCACCTGGCCTTCGGACCCCTGCTTGTTCACCTTGGCCTGGCGGCGGAAGGCGGCCGGCACGAAGAACTCGTCCTCGGGGAACTCCACGTAGCGCCCGCTGATCTCGTTGAACTCGCTGGCGATGCGGTGCTTCATCCACTGCCGGAAGACGAAGATGGGGGCCTTCACGTGGAAGGTCATGGAGGTATGGCGGAAGGGGGAGGTGTGGTCGTGGGCGGCCAGGTAGTCGATGAGCTTCTCGTCCGCTTCGTCGAACGTCTCCTTTCGCTTGCCGAAGGAGACCCGGGCGGCGTTCACCACGCTCAGATCGGACCCCATGTGGTCCACCAGCTTCACGAAGCCTCGGTCCAGGACGTTCTTTTCTAGCTGGGTCATGGGATCTCCGGTCGGGCCCCATTGTAACCCGGGTCACCGTCCGCTTCCGGGGGCCCCTCCGACCTGCGATGATGGAGGGGCTTGGCAGGCGACCCCGGGCGGACCGGGGACCCCCCGCGAGGGGGGTTCGCGGACCGCCCGAACCTGCCCCCCATAGGAGAGAGCCATGAAGTTCTTCATCGACACCGCCAACATCGCCGAGATCAAGCGCATCAACGAGTGGGGGATCCTGGACGGCGTCACCACCAACCCCAGCCTCATCGCCAAGGAGTCCGGCAAGCCCTTCGAGGCGATCATCGAGGAGATCTGCGGCATCGTGGACGGCCCCATCTCCGCCGAGGTCATCGCCCTGGACGCCCCGGGCATGATCAGCGAGGGCCGCAAGCTCGCCAGGATCCACAAGAACGTCGTCGTGAAGGTGCCCCTGACCGCCGAGGGCCTCAAGGCCACCCACGCCTTCAGCGCCGAGGGCATCAAGACCAATGTCACCCTCTGCTTCTCCGCCACCCAGGGCCTGCTGGCCGCCAAGGCCGGGGCCACGTACGTGTCCCCCTTCGTCGGCCGCCTGGACGATATCAATGCCATCGGCATGGAGCTCATCGAGGACCTGGTCCAGATCTTCGGCAACTACGACCTGGACACCCAGGTGCTCTCCGCCTCCATCCGCGGCCCCCGCCACGTGACGGAGTCCGCCCTGGCCGGGGCCCACGTGGCCACGATCCCCACCAAGGTCTTCGATCAGATGCTGGCGCACCCTTTGACCGATCGCGGCATCGAACAGTTCATGGCCGACTGGAAGAAGAGCGGCCGCTAGACCAATAATTAGTTAATATTGAAAAAAATTTACACGGCCGGACAATTTATTTCAATGATGCGGTAACCTGTCCCGGTTATCCCCCATTTGAAAGGTGTCACGATGGCCACGTTCCAGGTTAACGGCCAGACGGTCGAAACGTCCCGTGATGTGAACCTCCTCGATTTCCTGCGGGAGGAGTTGGACATCACCTCGGCGAAGAACGGGTGCTCCGAAGGCTCCTGCGGGGCCTGCATGGTCCTCATGGACGGCAAGGCCGTCCGGGCCTGCCTCTTCAACACCTCCAAGCTGGAGGGGAAGAAGATCGTCACCGTGGAGGGCCTGAGCGAGAGGGAGAAGGACGTCTACTCCTGGTCGTACGCCAACGCGGGGGCCGTCCAGTGCGGCTTCTGCATGCCCGGCATGGTCATCAGCACGAAGGCCATCCTGGAGGCGAACCCGGAGCCGCGCCGGGAGGACATCTCCAAGGCCCTGGGCTTCAATATCTGCCGCTGCACCGGCTACGTGAAGATCGAAAAGGCCGTCCTGGACGCCGCCCGCATGCTCAAGACCGGGGAGGAGGTCCCCTCCGGCGAGGATACCCAGCTGGCCGTGGGCGAACGCATCTGCCGCACCGACGCCCGGGAGAAGGCCCTGGGCGAGGGCAAGTACGTGGACGACATGAAGGTGCCGGGCATGCTCCACGGCGCCGTCCTGCGTCCCCCCAAGGCCCGGGTGCTGGTGAAGGGCATCGATACCTCGGAGGCCCTGGCCCTGCCCGGCGTCGTGCGCATCATCACCGCCGCCGATATCCCCGGCGAACGCCACCAGGGGCACATCATCCACGACTGGCCGGCCATGATCGAGATCGGGGAGGCCACCCGCTACGTGGGCGACGCCATCGCCCTGGTGGCCGCCGAGACCCGGGCCATCGCCCGGGAGGCCGTGAAGCGCATCAAGCTCGACTACGAGGAACTGCCGCCCCTCGTCGATCCCCGCCGCGCGCTGGACGAGGACGCCCCCAAGCTCCACCCCAAGGGCAACCTCCTGGCCAAGACCGTGCTGCGCCGGGGCGACGTGGAGAAGGCCATCGCCGAGGCCGCCCACGTCATCCGCCACCACTTCTCCACCCCCGAGACCGAGCACGCCTTCATGGAGCCCGAGAGCGCCCTGGCCATCCCCGGCGAGGACGGGACCCTGACCCTCTACACGGGCACCCAGAGCATCTATGACGACCACAAGGGCGTCGTCGGCGTGCTGGGCGTGGCCCCCGAGAAGGTGAAGGTCATCAGCGCCTACGTGGGCGGCGGCTTCGGCGGCAAGGAGGACCTCATCGTCCAGCACCACGCCTCGCTCCTGGCCTTCGCCACCGGCAAGCCCGTGAAGCTGACCCTGGCCCGGCAGGAGTCCCTGAAGGTCCATCCCAAGCGCCACGCCTTCGAGATGGACTACACGGTGGCCGCCGACGCCCAGGGCCGCATCACGGCCGTGAAGGCCGACCTGCTGGAGGACACCGGCGCCTACGCGAGCCTGGGCGGCCCCGTGCTGCAGCGGGCCTGCACCCACGGCGCGGGCCCCTACAAGATCCCCAACGTCGAGATCATCGGCACGGGCGTCTACACCAACAACCCGCCGGGGGGCGCCTTCCGCGGCTTCGGCGTGACCCAGTCCTGCTTCGCCATGGAGTGCTGCATCAACGACCTGGCCGCCAAGGTCGGGCTCACCCCCTGGGAGATCCGCTGGCTCAACGCCGTGGAACCCGGCGACGTGCTCCCCAACGGCCAGATCTGCGACGAGGGCACCGCCCTCAAGGAGACCCTCCTGGCCGTCAAGGACCTGTGCGAGAAGCGGCCCGACGCGGGCGTGGCCTGCGCCATGAAGAACGCCGGCATCGGCGTGGGGCTCTCGGACGTGGGCCGGGTGCGCATCCGCGTGAAGGGCGGCAAGGCCGTCATCTACACCAGCGCCGCCTGCATCGGCCAGGGCCTGGCATCCGTGCTCATGCAGTACGTGGCCAACGCCTCCGGCCTGGGCTGGGGCCAGATCGAGGTGGCCGTCCCCGACACCTCCACCTCCCCCAACGGCGGCACCACCACCGCCAGCCGCCAGACCGTGTTCAACGGCGAGGCCGCGCGCCTCGCGGCCGAGGACCTGAAGAAGGACCTGGCCACGGCGACCCTGGAGGAGCTCGAGGGCCGGGAGTACTACCGGGAATACTCGGGCGTCACCGATCCCTTCGCCTCCGACAAGCCCAACCCCGTCAGCCACGTGGCCTACTCGTACGCCACCCAGGTCGTGCTCCTGGACGCCGATGGCCGCCTGGAGAAGGTGGTGGCCGCCCACGACATCGGCCGGGCCGTGAACCCCACCCAGGTGGAGGCCCAGATCGAGGGCGGCGTGGTGATGGGCCTGGGCTACGCCCTCACCGAGGACTTCCCCCTCAAGGACGGCGAGCCCCAGGTGAAGTACGGCACCCTCGGCCTCTTCAAGGCCGCCCAGGTGCCGCCCATCGAGCCCATCATCGTGGAGAAGAACCCCTCCGACCTGGCCTTCGGGGCCAAGGGGCTGGGCGAGATCACCACGATCCCCACGGCCCCCGCCGTGGCCTGCGCCTACCAGCTCCGGGACGGCAGGTTCCGCACCGCCCTGCCCCTGGAGGCCACCCCCTACAGCCGGAAGAAGGCATGAGCCTGGAGATCGTCCGCCTTCTGGCCGAGGGCGGGGAGGGCCGCGTCCTCTGCACCGTCATGCGGGTGCTGGGCTCGGCCCCGCGGCACGCGGGATCCCTGATGGTGGCGGGCCCCGGCGGGCTGCTGGCGGGTTCCGTGGGCGGGGGCCGGGGCGAAGCCCGGGTCCTGGCCGCGGCCGCCGAAGGCCGGGCCCGGGTGGTGGAAATCGATATGCAGGGCATGGACGCCCAGGGACCGGACATGGTGTGCGGGGGCAACAGCCGCATCCTCCTCCAGCCGGCCTCCGACCCGGCCCCCTTCCGGGCGGCCCTCGAGCGGCTCCTCCGCGGGGAGCGGGTCCTGCTGGCCACCCACACCGCCACGGGCGCCACGGCGGTCATGGCTTCCGACGGCACCTGGATCCACGGCGCCGACCCCGGCGCCCCCGGGGCCGCCCGGGTCCTGGAGACGGGGCACCCCGCCGCGCCCGAGGGCGAGGGCCTCTTCCTCCTGCCCCTGCTGCCCAAGGAGAAGCTGCTCATCCTGGGCGCCGGCCACGTGGGCCGGGCCCTGGCGTCCCTGGCCCCCGGGCTGGGCTTCGACACGACCCTGGGCGACGACCGGGACGCCTTCCTGGATCCGGCCCGGCTCCCGGCCGGGGTCGCGGCGGCGCGGGGTTCCTTCACGGATATCGCCGCGGCCTACCCCTTCGATCCCGCCACCTACGTGGTGGTGGTCTCCCGGGGCCACCTGTCGGACCTGGAGTGCGTGCGTGCCATCCTCCCCCGGCCCCGGCGCTACGCGGGCTTCATGGGCAGCCTGCGCAAGGTGCGCCTGGTGCTGAACCAGGCCCTGGCCGACGGGCACGACCCCGCCCAGGTGGCCGCCCTCTGCGCCCCCATCGGGCTGGACATCGACGCGGAGACCCCCGAGGAACTGGCCGTGGCCATCGCCGGGGAGCTGATCGCCGTGAGGCGCGGGGCCCCGGCCCTGGAGCCCATCCAGGCCTCCCGCAAGGCCCGGCGCGGCGCGCCGTGAACCTGGCCGGGGCCCTCCTGCCCCGGATCCCCGCCGGAGGGTCCGTGGCCTTCGTGGGCGGGGGCGGCAAGACCACCGCCATGCTGGCCCTGGGCCGCGCCCTCGGGGAGGCGGGGCTGCGGGTGCTCCTCACGACCACCACCCACCTGGCGGAGCCCGGACCCGGGCCACGCTTCTTCGACGTGCTGGCGGACCCGGCCCTGGCGGAGCCCGAGGGGGGCCCATCTCCCCGGCCCTGCGCCCGGCCCCTCCTCCTCCTTTCCGGCCCAGGCCGAGAGCCGGGAAAGGTGGCGGGCGTCCACCCCCGGCGGATCCCGGCCCTGCGGGAGGCCTGGGACGCGGTGCTGGTGGAGGCGGACGGCTCCCGCCGCCTGCCCATCAAGGCCCCCGCCGATCATGAACCGCGCCTGCCGGAAGGCCCCTGCCTGGTGGTGGGCCTCATCGGCCTCACCTGCCTGGGCCGGCCCCTGGGCCCGGAGACCGCCCACCGGCCCGAACGCTTCCAGGCGGTGACGGGGTGCCGGCCCGGCCAGCCCATCGACGCCGGCCACCTGGCGGCCCTCGTGCGCCATCCGGAGGGGCTCTTCAAGGGAGCGGGCCCCCATCGCGTGCTGATCCTGAACCAGGCCGACCGCTGCCTGCGGCCCCCGGACGGCGCCTGGGCCCGAGCCCTGGCCCCCCTCCCCGTCCTCCTCGGTTCGCTGGAGGCGGGGGATGGCGGTATCGTCTGGCTGGAGGAGGGTTCATGACACGCGTCGCCGGCGATCTGGTGGTGATTCGAGGTGCGGGCGACTTGGCCACCGGTGTCATCGTGCGCCTGACCCGGGCCGGCTACCGCGTCGTCGCCCTGGAAGTGCCCGAGCCCAGCGCCATCCGCCGCACGGTGAGCCTGTCGGAGGCGGTGTACGACGGGGAGGCCGAAGTGGAAGGCGTCCGGGCCCGGCGCTGCGCCGAACTCCCCCGCGCCTGGGCCCCCGGCGACCCGGTGGCCGTCCTCGTGGATCCGGGGATGGATCTCCTGGCCCACGTCCGTCCCGCGGCCCTGGTGGACGCCATCATCGCCAAGCGCAATCTGGGCACCCGGATCGACCTGGCGCCCGTGGTCGTGGCCCTGGGCCCCGGCTTCCAGGCGGGGCTGGATTGCCACGCGGTGATCGAGACGAACCGGGGCCACGATCTGGGCCGGGTGCTCCTCGCCGGCGCGGCCGAGCCCGATACGGGCATCCCGGGCCTCATCGCGGGCCAGGGCGCGGCCCGGGTGATCCACGCGGAGGCCGAGGGGTCCGTGGAGGCCAGGACCGCCATCGGCGACACGGTGAAGGCCGGGGACCCGGTGCTGGCCGTGGGGGGCGTGGTGCACGTCTCCGCCATCGACGGCACGGTGCGGGGCCTCATCCGCGAGGGCTTCCGGGCCCGCCGCGGGCTCAAGGTGGCCGACGTGGACCCGCGCTGCGTGCGCGCGCACTGTTTCTCCGTCTCCGACAAGGCCCGGGCCATCGCCGGGGGCGTGCTGGAGGCCCTCCTGGCCCTGGGGGCGCCGTGATCTACCTGGACAACGCCGCCACCAGCCACCCCAAGGCCCCCGGGGTGCCGGAGGCCGTGGCCCGCTGCCTCGCCGGGGGCGCGGGCAGCCCCGGCCGGGCCAGCCATCCCCCGGCGCGGGAGGCCAGCCGCATCGTCTTCGAGGCCCGGGAGGCCTGCGCCGACCTGCTCGGCCTGGGGGTCCCCGAAAGGCTCATCTTCACCCGCAACGCCACGGAGGCCCTCAACCTGGCCATCCTGGGCGCGGTGCCCCCGGGCGGCACCGTGGCCGTCACCTCCCTGGAGCACAACGCCGTCATGCGCCCCGTGCGCCACCTGGAAGGGGCCAAGGGCGTGCGGGTGCGGGTGGTGCCCTTCGACGGGGCGGGCCGGCCCGACGCCGGGGCCCTGGACCGGGTCCTGGGGGAGCGCCCGGATCTCTTCGTCATGACCACCGCCAGCAACGTCTCCGGCGCCCTGCTCCCCGTGGAGGAGGTGGCCGCGCGTTGCGCCCGGGCCGGGGTCCCCCTTTGCGCCGACGCAAGCCAGACGGCGGGGCACCTGGCCCTGCCCGCGGGCTGCGCCTGCGTCGCCTTCCCCGGCCACAAGGGCCTGCTGGGGCCCGGGGGAACGGGGGCCCTGCACCTGGCGCCGGGCTTCGATCCCCCGCCCCTGCTCCGGGGCGGCACGGGCAGCGATTCGGAAAGCGAGTTCCAGCCCGAGGCCCTGCCGGACCGCTTTGAGGCGGGCACCCCCAATGTGCCGGGCCTGGCGGGTCTCCTCACGGCCGTACGCTACCTGGCCGCCGCCGGGCCCGGCGGCGAGGCCGGGTTCGCCCGGGACCTGGCCCTGGGCCTGGCGGCCCTCCCCGGGGTCACCCTCCTGGGGCCCGGCCCCCGGGAGCCCCGGGCCCCCGTCGTCTCCATCACCGTGGCGGACCGGGACCTGGGCGAGGTGGCCCGGGAACTGGACCAGCGGGAGATCTGCGTGCGGGCGGGCCTTCACTGCGCCCCGGCGGCCCACCGGACCCTGGGCACCCTGGCGGCGGGGGGGGCCCTTCGCTTCTCCCCCGGCCGGTTCACGACGGCGAAGGAACTGGAAAGCGCCCTGGAGGCGATGGAGGCGATCCTGTGCGGCTGACGGAACACACCCGGTTCTCGGGCTGCGGGGCCAAGCTGGGGCCCGGCGTCCTGGAGAAGGCCCTCTGCGGCCTGGCCCAGCCCGCCAACCCCGATCTGCTGGCGGGCTTCGACGGCCACGAGGACGCGGGCCTCTTCCGCATCGCCCCGGACCTGGCCCTGGTCCAGACCGTGGACTTCTTCCCCCCCATCGTGGACGACCCCCGCCTCTTCGGGCGCATCGCCGCGGCCAACGCCCTCTCCGATGTGTACGCCATGGGGGGCCGCCCCCTCACGGCCCTGGCCCTGGTGTGCCACCCCCTGAAGGAACTGGGCATCGAGCCCCTGAGGGCCATGCTGGAGGGAGGCCTCGAGGCCCTCGTCGAGGCCGGTTGCGCCCTGCTGGGGGGCCACAGCGTGGAGGACCCGGAGCCCAAGCTGGGCTACGCCGTCACGGGCCTGGTGGACCCTGCCCGGGCCTGGCGCAACAACACCCTGGTGCCGGGCTGCGCCCTCATCCTCACCAAGCCCCTGGGCACGGGCCTCGTGAACATGGCCCTGCGGGCCGGCCTGGCCTCGCCCCAGGCCGCGGAGGCCTCCCAGCTTTCCATGGCCACCCTGAACCGGGCCGCGGCCGAAGCCCTGGCCCCCTTCGGCGTGAAGGCCTGCACGGACGTGACGGGCTTCGGCCTGGCCGGGCACGCGGCGGAGATGGCCTGCGGGGAGCGCTGCGGGCTCACGATCCGCATGGCGGACCTGCCCCT
>DATGXY010000060.1:0-2281 GCA_035298525.1 Holophaga sp. | reverse complement strand
TGCCCCGGCTCCGCCGGGGCGGGAAGTGGGGGTGTGGGGGGACGGAGAGCGAGCGACGCGAGCGCGCGGTCCCCCCACTCCAGCATCAATTCTCCAGGAACTTGGCCAGGGTGGCTTCCAGGTTCTCGCCCCGGAGATCGGGGCCGCTGGCGACGATGCGGCCGTCGGGGCCCACCAGCACGGGCTTGGGAATGCTCTTCACGCCCCAGGCCGCGCAGACGGGGCTCTTCCAGCCCCCCTCCAGGAAGGCGTGGCGCCAGGGCATGGGGGTCTCGCCCACGGCGCGGTAGCGGGCGATGTGCTCGGCCTTGCGGTCCAGGCTGAGGCTCAGGATCTGCAGGTTCCGGCCCTTGAAGCGGGCCCAGGCCTTGTGGAGGCCCGGCATCTCGCGCACGCAGTCCGGGCACCAGGAGGCCCAGAAATCCACCAGGACGTACGAACCCTTGAAGGAGGCGGGGGTCAGGCGCTGGGCGGGATCCTCCAGGCTGGGCAGGTCGAAGGCCGGGGCGGGGGCGCCCACGGCGGTGAGGGCCTCGCTGTCCAGGCGCTCCCGGGCCTTGGCCGCTTCCGGGCTATCGGGGAAGTCCTTGATGAGCATGGCGAAGGAGGGGCGCCAGTCCTTCTCGGCGCTGGTGTCGATCATGTCCGTGAAGTGGTTCAGGAGGAGGTGGCGCCGGAGGGCGCCGTCGGGGTGGGCGGCCCGGGCCTGGTCCAGGTAGGGGCCGAAGGCCTTGGCGTCCCAGCCCCCCAGGGCGGCGAGGAGGTTGGGGTCCAGGGTCCAGCCGGGATCGGTGGGAGGCACTTCGCGGCGAACGTCGGCCAGTTCGGCGGCGGTGGGCAGCTCCTTGCCGAGGCGGCGGTAGAGGAGGCGGGACACCAGGAGGGCGCGGCGCACGGCGGGGCGCTTTTCCTTGGCCAGCCGGGCCCCGGCCCGGGCGATGTCCTTGGAAAGATCGGCCTTGAATTCGCTGGAAGGCTTTCCCGCCTCGATCCAGGCGGCCCGGGCCTTGGCCACCGCGGCGGCCCGGGCCTTGGCCCCCTCCAGGATGGCCTGGGCCGGGTCAGCCGGATTGGCCGCCAGGGGGGCGACGAGGACGGGAAGGAGGAGGAGGGATTTCACTTCAGACTCCGAATTGCTGGAAATGGTGATCCACATGCTTGTACACCAGCTTGCCCCATTGTTCCCGGTCGAGGCGGCCGAAGAAGGGGTGGACCCGAACCGCCAGGCCATCCGCGACGGTGGCGAGGGTGGCCAGGAACCGGTCCCGCTCCGCCTCGAAGGCCGCGGGTTCGGGGACCTTCAGTTCCGGGGCGGTGGGGGCGTTGCGCTGGAAGGGCCGGTCATTCGTGGCCAGGGCCTTGAACATCCAACCGATGAGCCGGGCCGGGGAATGCCGCAGGACCAGATCCCCGGTGGCCATGCGCAGGCCCTGGGAGCAGTGGGCCAGCATGCGGGTGGCGTCCATGCGGCCCCACCGGGCCGCGTGCCCTGGCGTCAGGGCCCCGGCGCGGGCCTCCAGTTCCTGGCGGGTCCCGGGATCCAGCACGGTCTTCATGGCAGCTCCGCAAAGAGGGCCCGGAGCTGCAGGAGGGCCTCCTCCGTGCGGCTCAGGTACCAGGTGAGGGCCCGCCCCTCCACCAGGCGGACCTGGGCCCGGGGCAGGGCCCTGGCCAGGGCGTCCCGGTGCCGGGCCGTGAAGCGGTAGGGTTCGCTGGGCAGGAGGACCACCCGGGGGTCCAGGGCTTCCAGGGCCCCGTCGTCCAGGCGGGGGTACCCGGGGGCCCCCTCGGGGCGGAAGCCGGCCTGGCGGGCCAGGTCCCCCACGTAGGTATCGGGTCCTGCGGCGATCCAGGGATCCTTCCACACCATGACGAGGGTGCGGGGCCCCCTGCGGGGGGCGGGGCGCAGGAGGGCCTCCAGGGCCCGGGCCCGTTCCAGGCCGGCTTCCGGCAGGCCCACGGCCTCGCCCAGCTGGCGGAAGGCCTTGAGGCAGTCCCGGACACCGCGGATCTCCAGCACGAGGAGGGGCACCCCCGCCCGGGCCAGGGCCTCCGCGGCCTCCCGGGTGTTCTCGTCCCGCTCCATCACCACCAGGTCGGGACGCTGGGAGAGGATGCGGGGGATATCCGGATCCTTGGTGCCCCCCATGGAGGGGACGGTGTTGCGGATCCAGCGGGGCTCCACGCAGAAGGCGGTGCGCCCCGCGATGCGGGAGGCCAGGCCCCACTTCGCCAGGAGCTCGGTCACGCTGGGCACCAGGGATACGATGCGCACCGGGCC
>DATGXY010000059.1:0-2575 GCA_035298525.1 Holophaga sp. | reverse complement strand
TCACCACCTGCCAGATGCCCTCCACCTCGGCGCCCGCCCACAGGGCCGCGCCGGAGGGATCGAGGACGGCCCGGCCCACGGCCTGGCCCGGCAGGGGCACCCGCCGGCCCTCGTAGTCCAGCACCCAGCGCCCCTCCCGGTGGATGGGCTCCAGGAAGACCCGGGCGGGGGCGGGGACGCTGGCGGGCCGCAGATCCACGCCCCCCTTCAGGCGCCAGAGGGCCTGGGTGGGATGGAGGACGCCCTCGGCATCCGCCCGCTTGATGGTGAAGCGCACGGTGCCGTCGTCCACCCACCGGCCCTCCGCGGGCACCCGGTGGTTCAGGGAGGGCAGGGCGGCCACCGAGGGGGGGGTGGGCATGTCGGGCGCGGCGTCCGGCGCGTCGTTGAGGGGATCGGCCTTGGCGGTCTGGGCAGGGCCCGGCTTGGGCGGCTCCAGGGACCAGATGCGCAGCCCGGAACCGGAGGGGGCTTCCAGGGAGGCCAGGAGGCGCTTGCCATCGGGGCTCACCTCCAGGGTGCGAAGGCTCCCGGGGGCCCGGAGGAAGGGCTCCCCTTCCCGCAGGCCCCTCGCCTTGAGGGTCTGCTCCCAGGCCAGGGCGTCGTGGGCCAGCTCCGCCTGGAAGCGCTGGTAGCCGTCCCGGGCGGAAAAGCCGAAGGTCTTGAGGAAGGCCTCGTCGAAGGAGCGCCCCCGGCGGGAGGCCAGGTGGCGCCAGAAGCGCTTGAGGATGGCCGGCTCCCGGGGGCGCTGGCGCTCCAGCCATTCCAGGTAGGCCGAACCCACCAGGTAGGCCATGCTCCCCCCCAGGTAGCCGGAGGGCTCGCTCAGGAGCTCGTACTCGGGCAGCTTGCCCTGCCGGGCCCAAGCGCGGAGGACGGCGGCCCGCATGGCGCCATGGGGGCGTCCGGAACCCGTGATGCGCCCCTCCGCCAGGGTGGCGTAGCCCTCCGATACCCACCGGGGGCACTTGAGCACGAGGGGTCCCACGGGCAGGCCGAAGACCCGGTCCCAGACCCGGGGGGCCCGGGAGGGGCGGGTCAGGTGATGGATGTGGACGAGCTCATGGCTCACCAGCTCCTCCGTCCAGGTGCTCAGGGCCGTGCCGTGCACATCGTCGCTGCGGGGCTCCGTGGCCCAGAGGACCACGTAGGGGTAGGCCAGGAGGGGAAGGGCCATGCCGTTGGGCTCGGCCCTGGGATCGGCCAGGACCACCTGCAGGGGGACGGGGGACTCATAGCCCACCAGGTCCACGACCGCGGCGTGGATGCCCTCGTAGCGCCGGCCCACATCCTGGGCCCATGCCGCCAGGGCGGGCGGATAGTGGATGCGCGCATGGGCGGTGACCAGGGTCCGCCAGGGCGCGTGCGGCGCCTGTTGGGCCCCGGCCACCGCGGTGGCGGCCAGGAAGGTGGCTCCCAGAAGTGTCCTCGTGCCCATGGATGCGCGTCTCCGCGCACCAGGGTACCGTGGGAATCAGTAGGCCTGGAACCAGATGTACGCGCCGGTGCTGGCGGAGATGGCCACGTGGGCGCGCTCCCAGGGGCAGGTGAACACGTAGGCCAGCTCGTCGGAGAAGCCGGGGCGGTCGGGGCGCTTGATCTCCACCCGGGAGAAGCCCCGGGTGTAGCCGTGGGCGTTGAGCTGCTGGATGGCCGAATCCAGGTTCACGGCCAGCCAGGTGTCCTGGATGGACTTGCAGTAGAGGACGGGCTTGGGGGAGGTGAGGTACTCGCCGAAGACCCCCTTCTGGCACTTCACGCTGGCGCTGCGGGGCAGGGTCTCGGAGCTGGGCCCGCTGGCCTCCACGTTGTAGAAGATGGTCCACCGCTTCACGTCCACGGTGCGGCCCATGAGGTGGGCCTCGTCGCCCCCGTTGTCGCCCCGCATGAGGATCAGGTCCCGGCTGATGGGGTAGGGGGAGGCCTGCAGCTTGTGGCTGAGGTACCGGTCCGCGGAGGAGGCGAGGCCGTTCAGGTCCACGGGGCCCTGGGCGGCGAGGGGAAGGGCGATGGCCGCTGCGGCGGCCAGGAAGGGGTTCGTGAAGCGCGGCATGGCAGGATCCTCCTGCGCCCTGGGGGCGCATGTATCGGGCTCCATGCGCGCCGGAAGACGCGCATGGAGCCCTATCCCATGGGATGGTTCAAAGGGGTTTGAATGGGGCTCTGAAAAAGGGGTGGATCAAACCGAAATAAAAATATCATTCGGCTTGGGTCCTGCTGCAGCCTTGGTCGACACGCCCAGTGTAGGCTTCCCTCTCACCGGGGCAAGCAAAAAAACGTCATGAACCAGGACTACAAGTCAGTTATTACCATCCCTTGGGCGGGCGCTTCCAGGTCCCGCTCGCGGCCGGCGAGGGACAGGGGGCGGCCGCTGTTCAGCACGACGCTGAGGCTGGAGGCCATCATGGCCGTGGCGGCGAGGATGGGGTGGATGCGCCCGGCCAGGGCCAGGGGGATGAGAAGGGCGTTGTACACGAGGGCCCAGCCCAGGTTCTGGCGGATGCGGCCCATGGCCAGGCGGGAAAGGGCCAGGAAGGCGGGAACCCGGCGCAGATCCCGGTGCACGAGCACCACC
>DATGXY010000058.1:0-9200 GCA_035298525.1 Holophaga sp. | reverse complement strand
CCTTCCCGGCGGCGCCGGGAAGGTGAGGGGCCGCAGCCCGCTCAGGGCTCCTTGGGCAGGGTGTCCCGGTGGGCGGGGAGGGCGGGGCGGGGGAAGGTCCTGGCGGGCTCCTTGGCCAGCATCTCCAGGGCCAGCTCCACGGCCTTCTCCAGCTGGGGATCGCGGCCCTGGCGCACGAGGGCGGGATCCATCTCCACCTCCACGTCGGGGGCGACGCCGATGTTCTCCACGTCCCAGCCCGTGCCCACGCCGTAGAGACCCCAGCGGGGAGCGGTGACGCTGCCGCCGTCCACCAGGTCGGGGTAGCCGCCGATGCCCACGAGGCCGCCCCAGGTGCGCTTGCCCACGATGGGGCCCACGCCCGCGCGGCGGAAGAGCCAGGGCAGGGCGTCGCCGCCCGAACCGGACATCTGGTTGATGATCATGACCTTGGGCCCGAAGAGGGCCTGGGCCGGCTCCACCATGTCGGCGCCCTCCCGGGACATGTTCACCATGGCGGGGGTCTTCTTCAGCTGATCCACGATGAAGTCGGCGATGCTGCCGCCGTGGTTGAAGCGTTCGTCCAGGACCGCGGCCTGCTTGTCCACCTGGGAGAAGTAGTAGCGGTTGAAGTTGGCGAAGCCGCCGGCGAAGGTGTCGGGGATGTACACGTAGGCCACGCGGCCGCCGCTGAGGCGGTCCACGGTGCGGCGGTTGTCCTCCATCCAGGTTCGCAGGCGCAGGGCGCCCTCGTTGTCCACGGGCACGACGGTGACCTGGCGGGAGCCCACGCCGTCGGCCTTGGGGCCCACGGTGAGCGCGGTCTGCCTGCCGGCGGTGCCCTGGAGGGCCTGGTGGATCTCCTGGGCCGCCGTCACGTCCCGGCCGTTCACGGCCAGGATGAATTCGCCCTCCTTCACGCCCACGCCGGGCCGGGTCAGGGGGGAGACGAGGCGGGGGTTCCAGTTTTCGCCCTGGAGGATGCGCTTGATGCGGTAGCGGTTGCCCTCCACCTCGAAGTCGGCGCCCAGGAGGCCCACGGGGACGCGGTCCTGGCGGGCCATGGCGCCGCCGCCCACGAAGGTGTGGCCCAGGCAGAGATGGCCCGTCATCTCCCGGAAGAGGACGTTCAGCTCCTCCCGGTCGCCCAGGCCGGCCAGGAAGGGCTCGTAGAGCTTCCGGGCCTTGCCCAGATCCACGCCGTGGAACTTGGGATCGTAGAGGAAGTCGCGCTGGATGCGCCACACCTCGCGGTACATCTGGCCCCACTCCTGGCGCGGATCGACGAAGACCTGCAAGTCGGTCCTGAGGGCCCCCTCGCCGGGCTTGGGGGCCTTGTCGGCGGGGACGAGGAACCACTTGCGCTGGCTGGCGTAGAGGATCTTGGAGCCGTCGGCGGTGGGGAGGAAGGTCAGGAGGCCGCCGTTGGCGGGGGCGGGGGCGTCGGCCGCGTCCAGGAACTTCTCGGCCTTGCGGGTCTTGAGGTCGAAGCGGTGAACGGTGACGGGGCCCGCGCCCTCCTCCAGGTAGTCCTCGTCGGCCAGGGCCACCTTGGATTCCAGCAGGAAGAGCACGCCCTCGGCGCCGGCCTCCAGCCCCACGTAGTTGGCCCGGGGCACGGGCAGGGCCAGGATGCGCTGGTCCAGGCCCTCGAAGTCGATGCGCACGGGTTCGGGGCCCTTCTCCTTGCCCTTGTCCTTGTCCTTGGCCTCGGGCTTGGCGTCCGCCTTCTCGTCCTTGGCGGCCTCCTCGTCGCTTTCCGGGGCCAGGGGGGAGGGCAGATCCTTGCGGAGCACGGCCAGGTAGGCGTTGCTGGTGACGGCGCGGCCCATGGAGGTCATGTCAAGCCAGCCGGCGCCCAGGCCGGTGTTGGTGCCGGCCAGGAAGTGCAGGTGCTTGCCGTTGCGGTCGAAGCGGGGGGCGAAGGCTTCGCTGCGGCCGTCGGTGATCTGGTGCTTCGCGCGGTCCTCGAGCCCGTACACGAAGATGGCGTGCAGGTGGTTGGGCAGCTGGCGGCTGTACGCGATCCAGCGGCTGTCCGGGGACCAGGCGGGGTCCAGGTTGCCGGCGGGGGAGTCGTACAGATCCGTATCCACCTTCACGGGACCGGGCTTGTCCAGTTCCAGGTACCAGAGGTTCAGGCGCTTGTCGGTGAAGGCGATCTTGCGGCTGTCCGGGGACCAGCGGGGGCCGTAGAAGAAGGAGGGGGGCTGGCCCAGGCCGATCTTCCGCACGGGACCCAGGCCGTCGGGGGCCCGCAGGTGGAGGGCGTATTCGCCGTCCTCGTCGGAGAACCAGGCCACCCACTTCCCATCGGGGGACCAGGCGGGATCCCGGTCCGCCACGCCGGGGCTGGTGGTGAGGTTGCGCACGTCGCCCTTCTCGGCGGGCACGCTCAGGATCTCGCCCCGGGCCTCGAAGAGCACCCGCTTGCCCGTGGGGGAGGGGTAGGCGTGGAGCACCTGGCCGGGGTCCACCTTGGCGAAGGTCGCTCGGGTGCCGGGCAGGTCCGCCTGGATCTTCACCTCCACGGGGCTGGCCTTGCCCGTGGCCAGATCCAGCACCTTGAGGGAACCGAACTGATGGAAGACGATGCCGCCGGGGCCGGCGCTGGCGGAAACCAGGTCGAAGCCCTTGTTGTCCAGCACCCGGGTCACCTGGCCGGCCTTGGGATCGTAGGCGAAGAGGGTGACGGCGCCCTCCCGGTCGGAGAGGAAGTAGACCTTGTCCCCCACCCACATGGGGTTCCGGTCGTTGCTGTTGGCGCGGGGCACGGGGGTGACCTTGGAATCCGCCAGGTCGGCGATCCAGATGGGCGTCGTCTGGCCGCCCCGGTAACCCTTCCAGGCGGGCTGCCACTGGCCGTGGGGCACGTAGGCCAGGCGGGCGCCATCGGGGCGGTAGCTGCCCGCGCTGCCCGAGGGCAGGGGCAGGGGCTCGGGATTCCCGCCGGCGGCGGGGATGGTGTAGAGGCGTTCCAGGTCGCGCGCGGTGCTGCGCAGGCTGGCGAAGAGCACCTTGCGGCTATCGGGGGTCCAGCCGACCACGTCGTCCGCCCCGGGATGGTAGGTGAGGCGCCGGGGTTCGCCCCCCTCGGCGGGGACCACGTACACATCGGGATTGCCGTCCACCACGCTGGTGAACGCCAGCCAGGCGCCATCCGGGGAGAAGACGGGGCGGCTGCAGCGGCCCTGGGCCTGCACGAGGCGCTTGGCCTCGCCCCCCTGGCGGGGGACGGTCCAGATCATGCCCGCGTAGGCGAAGGCGATGCGGTCCCTGGACAGGGTCGGATCCTGATAGAGCCGGGGAGGGGCCTGGCCAGCGAGTGCGACGCAGGCGACGAGGGCAAGGATGGGTGCGGCTACCTTCACGTTTCACCTCGGGGGGTCGCCCCGAGTCTACACCGGGGAGAGAACAAGGCGGGCGGTGCCGTCGGGGGCCTGTCATCATGGATTTCTCATTCCACTCCCATGGATATCCGACTGACCCCCGCCCAGACCCGCCTCGT
Source organism: Holophaga sp. (assembly GCA_035298525.1). GTDB lineage: Bacteria > Acidobacteriota > Holophagae > Holophagales > Holophagaceae > Mesoterricola. Next base: position 5,713 of record DATGXY010000058.1, on the reverse strand, counting down.
GGACTTCGATCCCGAGGGACCCCTGCTCGTGCGCGGCCAGGCGGGGAGCGGGAAGACCACGGTGCTTCTGGAGCGGGCCAAGGGCTTCCTGGCGGCGTATCCCCGGGCCACGGTCCTGGTGCTGGCCTTCAACGAGGCCTTGGCCGCCCGGTTCCGCCGCCACCTGGGGATGGCGGAGGGCCGCCTGGAGGTGCGCACCCTCCACGACTGGGCCCGGACCCTGGCCCGGCACGAGGGGGTGATCTTCGGCAAGGGGTTCTGGGTGGATTCGGCCACCCGGGAGCGCTTCCTGGAGGAGATCCTCAAGCGGCCGCCGGCGCCCCTGGAGGGCACCCGGATGGCGGCCTGGACCCCCCAGGCCTGGAGCGCCGAGGTGGAGTGGATCCTGGGCCAGGATCTGGATTCGGCGGAGGCCTACCGGGACGCGGAGCGCAAGGGCCGGGGCCGGTCGGGGGGGCCCGCCCGGGAGGACCGGGACGCGGTGTGGGCCGTGTACCGGCGCCTGCGCGAGGACCTGGAGGCGCGGGGCCGCCACGATCTGCACGATATCCACGGGCTCATCCGCAAGGCGGAGGCGAGGAGCGGGCGGCCGCTTCCCCAGAAGGCCTCCTTCGATTTCGTGCTCGTGGACGAGGTGCAGGACCTGGACCTGGCCTGGCTCCGGGCCGTGGCCTCCGTGGCCCGGGTGGGCGCCACCTTCGCGGGGGACTTCGCCCAGGCCATCTACCGGCGCCACTTCACCTGGAAGGCGGCGGGCATCGAACTGCCCCCGGCCCGCTCCCGGGCCCTGCCCGCCACCCACCGCCATCCCCAGGCGGTGGTGGACCTGGCGGGGCGGATCCTGGGCCCGCAGGAGCCGGGGGTGGAGGCGCCGGGGCCCTCCCTGGTCCCCGGCGAGGGGGAGGCCGTGGTGCTCATCCGCCACGCCCGGAAGCGGGAGGCCCTCCGCCGGGCCCTGGAACGGGCGGCGCACCTACGGGCGGAGGGACGGGATGTGGTGGTGGCCGCCCCCTTCCGCCGTCTGGCCGAGGAAGCCGTCGCCCTCCTGGCGGAAGGGGGCACCCCCGCCGGCCTGCTTCAGCGGGGGGACCTGGCCGACCGGGACGGAAGGGTGCTGGCCGTCACCACCTTCCACCAGATGAAGGGCCTGGAGTGCGAGGATATCGTCCTCCTGGGCCTGGAGGACGGGCTTTTCCCAGGCTGGTACCTGAAGGAGGTGGAACCTGGGGATGGACCGGACGTGGAGGCGGAGCTGCGCCGCCTGCTGCACATGGTGGTGACCCGGGCCCGGCGGACGGTGACCCTCTGCGCAGGGGGGGAGACCTCCCGGTTCCTGGTCCCCTGATGGAAGCCTTCCCTCCTTCCTGGAAGCGGCTACAATCCGCTGCATGCCTCCCTGGTGAACATGTGATCGATCCTCCTCCGCCCGGCGAGATTCCTGAGATGCTTCCCCGGTCCGCCTGGATCCAGCCGGGCGCCTGGCGGGTGCTTGTGCTGGGGGAGGTGGGCGGGGAGGGATGGGCCGGGCTCCAGGTGGAGGGGCGGCCTCTCGAGGTGGTGGCCGTGGGCACCGTGGCCGAGGCCCGCATGCTCGTATCCGCCAGCGCCGATCTGCTGGTGGTGGCCCTGGGCCCGGAAACGGCGGCGGCCCGCATGGACTTCCTGGCCCTGGCCCGCACCCGCCTGGGCGCCCCGGCCCTGAGGATGCTGGCCGTGGGGCCGGACGAAGGATTCGAGCCGGATTGGGCCGCCCTCGCCGGCGTGGGGGTGGAGGGCTTCCACCGGGCGGGGGCCTTCGCCTCGGAGGCGGGGACCCTGGCCATCGCGGCGGCCCTGCGCTCGGGCCGCGCCCTCGCGGAACTGACGGTGGAGCGCCAGCGCGCCTACACCTTCCAGGAGGTCCTCCAGCGGGAGCGCATCCTTTCCCACGCGGCCCTGGACAACGCGGAGGAGGCCATCCTGGCCAAGGACCTGCAGGGCCGGGTCACCCGCTGGAACGCCTCCGCCGAGCGCATGTTCGGGTTCACGGCCGAGGAGATGCACGGCCAGTCCATCCTGCGGGTGGTGCCCGTGGAACGGCGGGAGGAGGAGGAGGCCCTCCTCGCCTCCATCCGGGAGGGCCGTCCCGTCTTCCACTTCGAGACCCTCCGCCAGCACCGGGACGGGCGCCTGGTGCCCGTCAGCCTCACGGTGACGCCGGTGCGGGACGGCCTGGGGCGCATCACGGGCGCCTCGGCCAGCGTGCAGGACCTCACCGAACTGCGCCGGGCGGAGGCGGCCCTGCAGGAGAGCCGTGCCACCCTGGGCCTGGTGCTGGACACCATCCCCCAGGCGGTCTTCTGGAAGGATCTGGAGGGCCGCTACCTGGGCTGCAACCGCGCCTTCGCGGACCTGTCGGGGCTGGAGAGCCCGGATGCCCCCCTGGGCAGGACGGACCTGGACCTGGCCTGGCCCCGGGAGGACGCCCTGGCCTACATGGCCGACGACCGGGAGGTCATGACCCGGAACCAGCCCAAGCGCCACATCCTCGAATGCTTCCAGAAGGGCGACGGGGAGCGCATCTGGATCGACACCACCAAGGTGCCCCTGCGGCGCCCCGACGGCAGCGCCTTCGGCGTGCTGGGGGTCTTCGAGGACGTGACGGAGCGCCGGCGCATGGAGACGGGGCTGCGGGAGGCGCTGGAATTCAGCGAGGACATCGTGCGCTCCGTGGGCGAGGGGATCGTCGTCTACGGGCCGGGCCGGGAGGTGCGGGCCTGGAACCCCTACATGGCCGCCATGACCGGGGTGCCGGTGGAGGCGGTCCTGGGCCGGGACGCCCTGGAGATCTTCCCCTGGCTGGCGGACCTGGGGTTCGCGGACCGCCTGCGCCGGGTCCTGGCGGGGGAGGAGGTGCCCCCCCTGGAATTCCCCTGGCGGTTGGAATCGACGGGCGCCTCGGGCTGGGCCGTGGACCGGAGCGTGGCCCTGCGGGACGGCCAGGGCGGCATCGCGGGGGTGCTGGGCATGGTGCGGGACACCACCCTGCGCCGGAAGACGGAAATGGCCCTGCGGGAGACCGAGGCCCGCTTCCGCACCCTCTTCGCGAGCCTCATGGAGGGCGTGGCCATCCACGATCTGGTGGAGGACGCCCAGGGCCGGGCCGTGGACTACCGGATCCTGGACGTGAACCCCGCCTTCGAGCGGCACACTGGCCTGGATGGGGTCGCCGTGCGGGGCCGCCTGGGCACGGAGGCCTACGGCACCCCGGATGCCCCCTTCCTGGAGGCCTACGCCGCCGTGGTCCGCACCGGGGAGCCCACGTCCTTCGAGGTGCACTTCCCGCCCATGGCCAAGACCTTCCGCATCACCGTGGTGCGCACCCGGCCCGGCCAGTTCGCCACGGTCTTCGAGGACATCACGGGACGCCTCGCGGCCGAGGAGGAGCGCCGGCGCCTGTCGGAGCAGGTGGCCCACGCCTCCCGCATGGAGAGCCTGGGCAGCCTCGCCAGCGGCGTGGCCCACGACATCAACAACGTGCTGGGCGCCATCCAGGCCCTGGCCATGGTGCACCAGCTGCAGAGCGGGCCGGAGACGCGGCTGCGCCGGGACATGGACACCATCTCCCGGGCCTGCCAGCGGGGCGGGAACCTGGTGAAGGGGCTCCTGGGGTTCGCCCGGCAGAACCTGGCGGAGACCCGGCCCGTGGACCTGAACGCCCTCATGCGGGAGGAGGCGGCCCTCCTGGAGCGCACGACGCTGAGCCGGGTGCGCCTGGTTCTGGACCTGGTCCCCGGGGAACTGGTGGTCCTGGGCGACCCCGCGGCCCTCTCCCACAGCCTCATGAACCTCTGCGTGAACGCCGTGGACGCCATGTCCGAGGGGGGCGCCCTCACCCTGGCCACCCGGAACGAGGGCAGGGCGGCCGTCGTGGAGGTGGCCGACACGGGTTCCGGCATGCCGCCGGAGGTCCTGGAGCGGGCCTTCGACCCCTTCTTCAGCACCAAGCCCGTGGGGAAGGGCACGGGGCTGGGCCTTTCCATCGTCTACGGCACCGTGAAGAACCACCGGGGCGAACTGGAGATCCACAGCGAGCCCGGCCAGGGCACCCGGGTGAGGATCCGCCTGCCCCTGGCCGCGCCGGAGCCGCACCTGGAGGAGGCCCCGGGCTCCTCCCATGGGCCGGCCCTCCGGGCCCGGACCATCCTGCTGGTGGACGACGACGAGCTGATCCTGCAGTCCGTGCCCAGCCTGGTGGAATCCCAGGGGCACCGGGTGCGCACCGTCACCGGGGGCGAGGAGGCCCTGGCCCGGCTCGCGGTGGAGCCACCGCCGGACCTGGTGATCCTGGACATGAACATGCCGGGCCTGGACGGCCGGGCCACCCTGGAACGTCTGCGGAGCCTGCACCCGGGTCTGCCGGTGCTCCTGGCCACCGGCCGGGCCGATCAGTCCGCCCTGGACCTGGTGGCGGCCCACGACCGGGTGGCCCTCCTGCCCAAGCCCTTCGGACTCAAGGACCTGCGGAGCGCCATCCAGTTGGTGGATCCGGAATGACCCCCGCGCCCGGGCGGGCGCGGGGGGTGTTGGGGTTCAGCGGCGGGTGGGGGCGAAGAGCTTCATGCCGCCGGCCGGCGCCTCCACGGAGACCTCGGCGGGCAGGGCGACGCCCGCGGGCAGGTCCACCTTCAGTTCGTAGCAGGCCGCCCACAGGGGCAGGAGCTGGCCCATGCGCGCGGGCAGGTCCGGGGTCAGGCTGTACCGGAAACCCCCCGTGGCGGTGGCCACCTCGGCGTAGGCGCCCCCGAAGCCCTCGCCGGTGCCGCCCACCGCGTGGAGGGTGAGGCCGGCGGCCGCGATGCGCTCCTTGAGGGCGCGGGTGGCCAGGGTCACGTCCCGGATCATCATCTCGGTGGTGAGCTGGGTGTTCATGATGTCCCGGCCGGGCATGAGGGACCCGCGCACCGGGTCCTTGACGGGGATCCGGCCGGCCTTGTTCCCCCAGTAGGGGTTGGCCAGATCGTCCACCTCGTTGCGGCTGAAGATCACCAGGTGCTTCTCCCCGGGCTCCTTGGCCACGGCGTCCACGAGCTTCTCCAGGCCCCCCATGGTGGTGACGACGGTCTTGGCGTGGCCGGCCATGTCCTCCACCGCGTAGACCTCCGCCAGGCTGCGCCGGGCGTTCATGGTGTCGTCCGCGCCCCGCGCCAGGTCCATGCCGGGCAGTTTGGCCAGGAAGGCCTGCACGGGATGCATCTGCTCCTCGGGCTCGGAGGCGGGGCTGGGGGGCAGGGTGAAGGCGGGTTCCGGTTTGCCCTTGAGCCGGGCCGCCAGTTCCTTGGCGGCGCGGTCTAGGCCGGCGGCCCAAAGGGAAGGCCGGGTGGTGAAGCCGGGGGTGAGGGGCACGAGGCCGTCGGCGGTGCGCATGACCAGCAGCACCGAATCGGTGGCGGGCAGGGTCGTCATGAAGGTGGCCACGGCCTGCAGGGACACGCGCCGGGCCTCCGGGTCCCGCAGGGGCATGAGGATGAAGGCCCACTTCTGCCGGGCCTGGCCCATCTGCTCAGGGGTGCGCATGCCCACCACGGGCGCGGCCTTCCCGCCCACCTTCACCTTCCAGGCCCCGGCCTGGATGCCGGGCACCACGCCCCGGTCCCCCAGGGGCAGGGCGCGGATGGCGAGGGAGCCGGGCCCGTCCGCGGCCGCCAGGGCCAGGGAAAGGGCACAACCCGCG
>DATGXY010000057.1:0-9180 GCA_035298525.1 Holophaga sp. | reverse complement strand
GAGGGCCCTGAGGGCCTCGGGCGCGTGGTCCCCGCCCAGGGCGGAGGCGGCCTCCTCCCAGTCGCCCACGGAGAGGCTCCGCAGGAAGCCGTACACCAGGCTCCGCACGGCCAGCAGGAAGGCCTTCCGGTCCCGGGTGATGTCCTTGGCGGCCTCCTCGGAGCCCGGCGGGCGCAGTTCCGGCGCCTCCGCGGCCCGGAAGGAGCCGTCCCGCATCTTCTCCCACTCCTCCAGGAGGCTCGAGTCCACCTGGCGGAGCATGACCCCCAGGTAGGCCTCCATCTCCCGCACCTCCTCGGTCTTGGCCGGATCGGGCACGGTCTGGGCCAGCACCTTGTAGACGGAGTTGAGGTGGCGCAGGAGCAGGCCTTCCGAGCGCTGCAGGTCGTATTCCCGCACGTAGTCCGAGAAGGTCCGGTAGTCCTCGAACATCTCCCGGGCCACGGACTTGGGCCGGATGTTCTCCTGGCCCACCCAGGGGTGCTCGGAGGCGAAGGCGTTGAAGGTGCCGTAGACGAAGTCCCGCAGGGGCTTGGGGTACTCCAGCTTCTCCAGCTCCGCCATGCGCTCCTCGTACTCGATCCCGGCCATCTTCATCTCGGCCACCCGCTGCCCCTTGAGACGGTCCAGCTGCTTGCGCAGGATGACGTCCGGGTCCTCCAGGATGCTCTCCACCAGGGTGAGCAGGTCCAGGGCGTACTCCGGCGATTCCGGGTCCAGCTTCGGGAGGGTGTCCAGGAGCCAGAGGGAGAGGGTCTGGTTCATGGAGAAGTCGTCCTGCAGGTCCACGTTCACCCGCAGCCCCCCCTCCCCGTACTCCACGATGCCCCGGCCCAGGAGGCTCCGGAACAGCTGCCAGGCCCGCCGGAAATGGGCCTCCTTGGCCCTGGGCGTCTCGTGGCTCTCACGCAGCAGGCGCCGCATGGCCCCGCAGCCGTCCCCGGGCCGGCCCAGCACGTTGAGCAGCATGCCGTGGCCCACCTGGAAGCGGGACTGGAGGCGCTCGGGCTGGGCCGCCATGAGGCGGTTGAAGGTCTGCTCGTCCCAGTTCACGAAGTTCCGGTCGGGGGCCTGGCGCTTCACGAACTTCCGGCCCCCCGCCGCGGCCTTGGCGGCGAGCTTGGCGTTCTCGATGACGTGCTCGGGGGCCTGGGCCACCACGAAGCCCACGTCGTCGAAGCCCTTGCGCCCGGCCCGGCCCGCGATCTGGTGGAAGTCCCTGGCCGAGAGGATCGCCGTCTTCTGCCCGTCGTACTTGCAGAGCCGGGTGAAGAGCACGGTGCGGATGGGCACGTTGATGCCCACCCCCAGGGTGTCCGTGCCGCAGATCACCTTGAGGAGCCCCCTCTGGGCCAGCTGCTCGACCAGGATCCGGTACTTGGGCAGGAGCCCCGCGTGGTGGAGGCCGATGCCGTGCCGGAGCCAGCGCTTCAGGTCCGGCCCGTAGGGGCTGTTGAACCGGAAGCCCTCCAGGGCCTTGGCGATCTCCGCCTTCTCCTCCCGCGTGCAGAGGTTGATGCTGGTGAAGTCCTGGGCGCTGGAGGCCGCCTCAAGCTGGGTGAAGTGCACCAGGTATACGGGGGCCTTGCCGGCCTCCACGAGGCGCTCCAGGGTGAGGGGCAGGGGGGTCTCCGCGTACGAGAAGGCCAGGGGCACCGGCCGCTCCCGGCTCTTCACCGCCGCCGTGGGCAGCCCGTTGAGGCGGGTCAGCGCCTCCTCGAAAAAGGCCGTGTCGCCCAGGGTCGCCGACATGAGGAGGAACCGGGCCCGGGGCAGGGTGAGCAGGGGCACCTGCCAGGCCACGCCCCGGTCCCGGTCCGCGTAGTAGTGGAACTCGTCCATGACCACGTCGTCCACGCGGGCCTCCTCCCCCTCCCGCAGGGCGATGTTGGCCAGGATCTCCGCCGTGCAGCAGAGGATGGGCGCGTCCCGGTTGACGCTGGCGTCCCCCGTGGAGAGCCCCACGTTCTCCGGCCCGAAGTCCCGGCACAGCGCCATCCACTTCTCGTTCACCAGGGCCTTGATGGGGCAGGTGTAGACGGAGCGCCTGCCCTCGGCCAGGGACTTGAAGTGCAGGGCCGAGGCCACCAGCGACTTCCCCGAGCCCGTGGGCGTGTTGAGGATGACGTTGCGCCCCTCGAAGAGCTCCATGACGGCCTCCTCCTGGGCGGGGTAGAGGGCGAGGCCCCTCCCCTCCACGTATTCCAGGAAGCGGCCCAGGAGGTCCGAGGCCGAAGGATCGGCGCCCTGGGGAAGGAGGTCGGCGAGGGTGGGCTTCATGAAGGTCTCCGGAATCCAGTGTCCCACGGCAAAGCGTTCGATCGACCTGCCGGGAAGGGCACCCCTTCGGTCACCTTGCTCCCATGGCTCCATGGGACATGCAACCTGATATGCTTCAACGAGTACCTCACCTGGGGGCGTTGATTTGGACGGCGGCGAGCATGAACGACGGCGGTACACGCGCCTGAGCACGTCGGGGAAGCCGTACGAAGTGGCCTTCCAGATCAACGACCGGATGGTGACCACCGCCCGGCTCGGCAACATCAGCGCCGGAGGCTGCGGCCTGGAGGTGCAGATGGTGGATGCCTGGGACCTGGATTCCGGCACCGTCCTCGAGAACATCTGCATCATGCACCCCGACCTCCCCTGCGTGCCCCTCCAGGGCAGCGTCGTGCGGGTCCTGGGCAAGGTGCCTGGGAAGACCAGCGGGTACGTCCTGGTGGGGGTGGAATTCACCCTCATCACCCCCTTCATCCAGGAACTCATCCAGGCCCACGTGGAAACCCGCTGTCCCCTCTGATCCTCAAGGCCCGCGGCCCCCTGGCCGATGGGCATGCTGGAGCCCGAATGGCGTCGAAGGCCCTTGAACTCTTCCGGAGCACCCTGGACCATCTGGACGGGGAGGACCGGGAGCACCAGCTGGCCTTCTTCCGGGCCGTGATGGCCGCGGGCCCCTCCGCCGTCATGGAGCTGGATGGCCGCCTGCCTGGTTCGAGGGCTCCCAGGTCCCTTCGCTTGCTGGCCATGGAAGCCTGCTTCTACTTCCCCTGGCCCGAATGGGTCCCCATCCTGGCCCGCATCCTGCGGTACGAATCCGATACCGGCATCTTCGAGACGGGCACCCGGGCCCTGGGCCGCATCGCCAACCACCAGGCCCTGGATGTGCTCCGGGAACTGAACACCATGCGCCAGGGGGCCGAATTCAAGGAAGTGGTGGCCGCCGTCCTCGCCGAAGCGGATCCCCAGCAGGCCTTCGACCACTACCTGGGCCGGCTCCTGGAGGGCTCCGGCAATCCCACCGTGGCCAACGAGGCCGCCCAGCGCCTGGCCACCCTGGTTTCCGGGTCCACCCTGGAGGCCGTGCGCACCCTCATCATGCACCCGGACCTGCTCGTCTTCCGCCACGCCATCCTCCTTCTGGCGAAGATCCAAACGCCCGAGGCGGCCGAGGCCCTGGCGGATGTCTTCGAGGACAGCCATGGGGAGGTCCTGGCGGACCGCCAGCTCAAGGAGGCGGTGGCCCAGTTCCGTTCCCTCCCGCCCCCCGCCGCCCGGGAGAAGGCCATGGAGAGCCTCCGGGCCGCCAACGCCGGCGAAGGCCTGGCCCTCACCCCCACCTTGAAGGAATTCCTCCGGGAGGTGGTGGCGGGCACCGAGGACGGAAAACCCGCGTCCCTGGCCGCCGTCCTGGGCCAGGCCGGGGAGGCCATGCACAACCGGGCCCGGCGCCTGGGCTTCGCCGTGGACGCCGCGGCCGAGGGCCTGGTCGCCCAGGTCCAGAAGGGGCACATGGAGGCCAAGCGGGTGCTGGATCTCCTGGTGGAGGGCTACCGGGAACAGACGGGCCGGGAAGGCCTAGCCCGGGCCCTGGCCCGCCTTGTACCCGCCGATGCCACCCCCATTTTCGATCTCATCCTCCAGGGGCCGGACGCCGCCCAGCGGGCCGCCGCCGTGGAGATCCTGGGCCAGCGGGAGGAGCCGGGAATCCAGCCCGTCCTCCTCCAGGCCTGCAGGGATCCCCTGGCGGATATCGCGGACCGGGCCCTGCACCACCTGGGCCACCTGCCCGGGGCCCTGGACCTGGCCCGCACCCTGCTGCGTTCCCAGAACCTCCAGGACCTGGGCCTGGGCCTGCGGCTCGTGGGCATGCGCCGGTTCCGGGAACTGGTGCCCGACCTCCTCGAGATGGTCAAGGACACCAGCCGGGAGGAGACCACCCTGCAGGTCATCGAGACCCTGGGCGCCGTGGGCGGGGACCAGGCCGCCAACAGCCTCCTGGAGATGCTGCACAGCGGCCAGAGCCTGCGGATCCAGACCCTCGTCGCCGAATCCCTGCGCGGCCTGGGCGACCCCGAAACGGCCATGGCCCTCTGCGTCAAGGCCGACACCATCAAGGTGCCCGTCCTCCACGGCATCGCCGTCGAGGCCCTGGCCCTGGCCCACCCGAGCCCGGAGCGGGCCATGCCGGCCGTGAACGGCACCATGCTCCTGCACCACGTGCGCAAGGCCTGGATGGACCGCAACCCCTGGTCCCTGCGCCTGCGGGTCGTGGAGGCCCTGGGCGGGATCCACCTCCCTTCCCCCGAGACCTGGCAGGCCATCCAGGACCTGGTGCGGGACACCCTGGCCGAGAAGCGCCCCCCCGGCGCCTGGAGCCCCGACGCCCTCCACGTCGTCCAGAACGCCGCCAAGCAGTTCGCCCAGAGGGCCTCCGGCCAGTCCTGAGCCTTGGCCCGTTCCCGGTTCCCGTGGCATCATGGCCCTTCCCCGGAGGGTTGGGTGAGCGGTTTAAACCAACAGTCTTGAAAACTGTCGACGCCCCCGGCGTCCGCGGGTTCGAATCCCGCACCCTCCGCCAAAGGACCCCGCGAAGGCGGGGTCTTTTGGCGGGAGGGTGCGGGATTCGAATCACGGATGGCGCGCCGTTAGGGCAAGCGGAGCACGCCTGCGTGCGGAGCGGTGCGCCGGAGGCGCATGCCCGGGCGCAGCCAGCCGTGCGTCCCGCAGGGGAATCCCGCACCCTCCGCCAAAAGACCCCGCCTTCGCGGGGTCTTTTGCTGCCGGTGATCGGGCTTGCCTGCCTCAGGCGTTCCCGCGGTAGAGGCCTTCGATGATCTCCTTGAAGTGCTCGTTCACGACCCGGCGCTTGAGCTTGAGGGAGGGGGTCAGGAGCCCGCTCTCGGGGGTCAGTTCCTTCTCGAGGAGGGCGATCTTGCGGATGCGCTCGTAGGCGGGGAGATGGGCGTTGGTGTGGTTGACGCGGGACATCACCTTGGCCACGACCTTGGGATGGGCCAGCATGGAGGCGTCGTCGTGGAAGGGGATCTGCTTGCGCTGGCACCAGTCCCGCAGGGCGGGGAAGTGGGGCACGATCAGCGCCGCCAGGTGGTTCCGGTGATCGCCCACGACGATGGCCTGCTCGATGTAGGGATCCTCCCGGAGGGCGTTCTCGATGGGCTGGGGCGCCACGTTCTTGCCGCCGTAGGTGACGATGATCTCCTTCTTCCGGTCCGTGATCTTCACCCGGCCCTGGGGGTCCATCTCGCCCACGTCGCCGGTGCAGAAGTAGCCTTCCGCGTCGAAGACCTCCCTCGTGGCCTCCTCGTTGCGCCAGTACCCCTTCATGATGTTGGGGCCCTGGCAGAGGATCTCTCCGTCGGGGGCGATCTTGAGGAAGGGCTTGCCGTTCCAGGTCTTGAGGATGGGGTGGCCCACGTAGCCGGGGCGCACCTTGCCCAGGCGGTTGAGGGTGAGGATGGGGCTCGTCTCGGTGAGGCCGTAGCCCTCGAAGATGGGCACGCCCATGGCCCAGAAGAATTCCATGATGGTGGGGTTGATCCCGGCGCCGCCCGTCACGCAGAAGCGCAGCCTTCCGCCCGTCTTGGCGCGGACCTTGGAAAGGAGGATCCGGTCGGCGATGCGCCAGGCCAGGTTGGTGAGGCCCCCGGGCTGCTTGTCGAAATAGAGGTAGCGCACCACCCGGTGGCAGGTGGAGCGGGCCCAGCTGAAGATCATCCGGTGGGCCAGGCCTCCCGAGGTGAGGGCGTCCCGGACCTTGGCGTAGATCTTCTCGAAGATCCGCGGAACGGCCATAAGAACGGCCGGACGGACCTCCAGGAGGTTCTGGGGCAGGGAGATGAGGCTTTCCGCGTAGTAGATGGCGATGCCCAGGTGGAACATCGTGTAGTGGCCCGCGGTGCGCTCGAAGATGTGGGAGAGGGGCAGCACCGACAGGCACCGGTCGCCCCGCTCGGGGCGGAGGGCCACGATGGCCACCTCCACGACGCCCACGATGTTGGAGGCCACGTTGCCCTGGGTGAGCATGGCGCCCTTGGGATCGCCCGTCGTGCCCGAGGTGTAGATGAGGGTGAGGAGATCCTCCGGGTCCCGCTCCCGGGCCCAGGCCCGGACCTCGGGCCTGCGCGCGTCCAGGGCCGTCCCTTCCTCCATGAGCCGGTCCCAGGTGAGGCAGTTGAGACCCCCGGGGTCCGTGGGGAGCCCGTCCAGGGTCACCACCAGTTCCAGTTCGGGCAGCTTGGAGGCGGTGGCCCGGACCTTGGCGAACTGGGAGCCGTTGGAGGTCAGGATCCAGCGGGAGCCGCTGTGCTGGAGGATATAGGCGGTCTGGTCCGGGGTGAGGGTGTGGTAGATGGGCACGCTCACCAGGCCCAGGCAGGCGCAGGCGAAATCCATGATCGCCCACGCCGGCCTGTTCTCGCAGAGAATGCCGACCCGGTCGCCCTTCTTGAGGCCTCGGGCTTCCATGGCGAGGACGATCCGCTCGACCTTCTCCTGGAGCTCCCGGTGGGAGATGGGCCGGTAGGCACCGTCCGCCTTGGACGCAAGCGCGTCCGGCAGATCGTACCTCAGGGCCTCGTAAAACAGCTCTGCGATGGTCCGAACCAAGGGTGGGTGCTCCAAATGGAAATGGCAAAGCGCATGGTAGCAGATGCAACACGAGGATGCACAAGCGCTGCCTGGAGCCCCGCCCGACTTGGCGGGGGTGTGAAAAAATACTGTTTCAATCCCGCCACACCGGGCCCAGGGCCACGCCGTGGAAGGCGTTCCACACCGCCTTCTCCTCCGCGCTCCCCTCCCCGTACAGGTCCCGGGCGGAGGTGATGCAGGCCTTCCTGGCGTCCGCGTAGCCGCTCTGGGAGGTCAGGTACTGGGTGAGGGCGCGGTACCAGATCTTGGCGGCGCGGTCGTTGCCGATGCCCTCCATCCCCTTGGGCAGGAGGCTGGTGTAGTAGTCGCTGTCCCGCCTGCGGCCGGCCCCCTGGCTCAGGAAGAAGAAGGCCCGGTTCATCGGGCCCGAGCCCTTGTGGACGTTCAGGTCCTTGACCTCCGTGGACCAGCGGTCGGGGCTGATGCCGTCCTTGCTGGGCTTGTACAGGTAGCGGATGGGCTTGACCGGATCGTCCCGGGAGATCTGCTCCCCGATGGTCCAGTTTCCCCCGAAGTTCCCGATGAGGTCCCCGGAACCCCCCCGGGCGTAGAACTCGATGAGACAGCCGTTGATGTCCGAATTGGCCTCGTTGAGACAGCCGCTCTCGCCGAAATACTCCAGGCCCGCCGTCTTGGAGCACACCCCGTGGCTCAGCTCGTGGCCGATGATGTCCACCGTCGTGAGCGTCTTCCAGTTGCTGCCGTCCCCCAGGGTCACGCAGAAGCAGTTGTCGGACCAGAAGGCGTTGTCGTAGTCCTTGGAGAAGTGGACCCGCATGGCGATGGCCTTGCCCTCCCCGTCGATCCCCTTCCGCCCGAAGACCTTGGCATAGTAGTCCCAGGTCACCTGGAGCCCGTAGGCAGCGTCCACGGCCGCGGTCTCCCCGTTGGGCCCGGTGGTCGCGCCCCCCTCGTAGTTGCGGCCGTCCCCCCAGATATCGTTGCGGCTGGTGTAGATGGCCCCGTTCTCGTACCGGGCCCCGTGGTCCAGGTTGTAAACCGTATTGCCCGTGTGGCCCCGGGTCCAGTCCCGGAGTTCGTAGATCTCCTCCTTCTGCTTCCACGTGGTCCCCAGCACGACGACGCCGCTGTGCTGGGAGCGTCCCTGGCCCAGGCTGGCCTTGCCGGTGGGGAGGGTGGACCAGGAGCGGAGGATGGCCCCGGTGTGGGCGTCCACCAGGTAGTCCCGGAAGGCGGGCTCCGGGACCAGGGCCTCCAGGTGCACCCGCCAGGCCAGGGCGTCCCGCGCCGCCAGGCGCAGCACGACCAGCTCCGCCGATGGCACCGCGGAGGCCGGGTCCCCGGGCCGGAACTGGGCGGCGGCCAGGGCGATGGCCTCCGAGGAGGTGAGGAGCGGCTTCGTGTCCACCTCCAGGCCGCGGACGAAGGCGTCCGTGACCCCACGCCGCCGGGGGCCGGACATGTGGAGGATCCCCTCCCCGCCCATCACCCGCACTCCCTTGTGGTACTGGTTGAAGCGCGTGCTGTGTCCCTGCAGTTCCGGATCGGGCACGACCCGGGCCGTCTTCAGGGCGTCCTCGGCCCCCAGGCCGAATTCTGCCTTGAGCGCCTGGATCAGCGTCTCGTCCTCGGACCCGAGGAAAGGGGCGGCCTGGGAGGTCACCGGCAGGAAGAGAAGCAGGGGAAGGGTAAAGCGTATGAAAGAAGGCATGAGATCTCCTGGGCCCCTGGGGCCGATCTTCCGGTACCGGATGGCCGGACGTCACCTGCGTCCTGGCCCCGAGCGCCGACGGGCTCCGAGAGCCGCTAAATTGAGGTGAACAATAACCTTCCGCAACTCGCTGTCAACCCACTCAGTGGGCTGCCATGGAAAAAACCGCCCGGTTCCCGGCCGGCGGGGCCGCCTTGGCCCATCGGACCTTGTTCCTCCGGCCTTCAGCGGTTACGATGAAAGGCCACCTGGAGAGATGCCGGAGTGGCCGATCGGGCTCGCCTGCTAAGCGAGTGTATTGGGTAAACCAGTACCGGGGGTTCGAATCCCCCTCTCTCCGCCAGAAAAATAACCCCGCGCAGCGGGGTTTTTTTATGTCGGGGAGAGGGGGATTCGAATCACTGAATGGCTGGCAGGTAGGGCAAGCGGAGCCCGCACGGCGTGCGGAGCGGTCCGGCGAAGCCGGATGCCCGTGCCAGCCATTCGTGCGGCCGTAGCGGCCGGAGGGCGCGAAGGGAATCCCCCTCTCTCCGCCAGAAAAATAACCCCGCGCAGCGGGG
>DATGXY010000056.1:0-14391 GCA_035298525.1 Holophaga sp. | reverse complement strand
CAGCCAGGCCTCCCGCCAGGACGAATTGGACGGGCTCAAGCAGCGGATGCCACCCAAGAAGACGGGGAGCGTGAAGGACCTCTAGGAGGCCCCGCGACTAGGCCGGGGGCTGCCAGAGCTCCACGCGGTTGCCCTCGGGATCGGTCACCCAGCCGAACTTGCCGAATTCGCCGTCGTCCATGCGGGGCTCCACGGCGCAGCCCTCGGCCCGGAGGGCCTCCAGGAGGGCCGGCAGGTCGCGCACGATGTAGTTCACCACGAAGGCGCCGGCGGTGCCCTTGAAGCAGTCGGCTGTCTCCTCGGAAGCCGTCCACACGGTCATGTGGTCGGGATTCCCCTGGAAGACGGCGCCCCCCCAGGACTGCACATCGAGGCCCAGGTGCCGGGCGTACCAGGCCCGCAGCGCCTGGGGATCCCGGGCCTTGAAGAAGATGCCTCCGATGCCGACGACCCGTTCCATGGGCCACCTCCTCGCTGGTTCGTTCAGGCTTCCCCGGTCCCCGGCCAGTCCAGGTCGGGGTTCCGGGCGTAGCGGATCTCCACGCCGTCCAGGCGGGCGTACTCCAGGTTCAGGGCGCGCACGGTGGCCCGGTACCGATCGGCGGTGATGAGGGGCCCCTTCCCCGCTCCGCCGCAGTTGCGGTCCAGCATGAGCAGGTCCACCCCATCGAAGCCGGTGTGGGTGTTGAAGGGATAGGTCCTGCAGGCGGACCAGCGCTTGTCGTAGTTGCCGCACAGGTTGCCCACCAGGTGGGGACAATCCCCACCGTCCAGGATCCGTTCGTTGATGGAATGGATGTTCCGGCAGCAGTTCCCGCAGCGGATGCAGGCGTACCGGGTGCGCCCGGGCAGGACGAAGGCGAAGGACCAGAAGCCCATCTCCGGCGATTCCAGGTACCGCTCGTCGGGAATGGGCCCCAGGTGGTGCTCCAGGTAGGCCCGGAGCGGGTTGGAGGTCCCGTTGCAACGCTCCAGGAGCGCGATATCCAGCTTCATGGTCCCGACCTACTTGGCGCCCTTGAGGACGGCCTCGATCTTCTTCTCGTCCACGGACTTCTCGAATTCGGAAAGGCCGGCCGCCACGTTGGCGTGGCCGAAGATCTCCCGGGCCGCCACCTGGCCCAGCAGCTGGAAGGAGGTGCCGATGGCCTGGGGGCCCTCGTACTTCACCGCGTCCCGCACCTCGGCGGCGCAGTCCTCGGTGAGGAGCCGGGTGACCAGCCTGCCCACCACCTTGTTGGAGGCGGCGCGCTTTTCCGGGGAGATGGACGCCAGGTCCTTCACCTCGGGATGCAGGGCCATGGCCGAGAAGATCCAGCGCACCAGGGCCACCTTCTCCGCCGGGGTGGTGGAGGCCACCAGCTTCATGCCCAGGGCGTCCGTGTAGGGTCCCGCGAAGGCGGGCAGGAAGGAGCAGGCCAGGCCCAGGAGGAGGACCCGGTGGAGGCGGCGCAGGGGGGACAGGCTCATGGCGATCCTTTCAGGCATGCGGGCAGCAACGGCGGCGTCCGGTCCCCGACGGGGCTGGAATCCCCCTGAAGCATGGCAGCGGCCCCACCCCGATGGAACCCCGCTCAGAACTTCACCAGGACCCCGAAGCCGGCCCCGCTGCGGTCCAGGGTGATCTCCAGGTCGTCCTTGAGGGACCCGTTGGGCACCTTCCAGCTTTCGCTGGCTACATAGGCCCGCACCCCCAGCCAGGCCAGGGGGAAGAAGCGCACGTCGCCCCCCGCGTGGTGGTAGGTGGCGCCCTTGTAGCCCAGATAGTGGTAGTAGCCCCGGATGGCGAAGCGTCCGTCCCCGCTGGCGTAGCCCATTGAAGGTCCCACCTGGGGCATGGGCAGGGGGGACTTGAAGACGGCGTCGCCCTGCTCCCCGGAAAGGTAGTTCACCCCGTGGGCCTGGGCGTCCACGTACGTGCTGCGCACCCCCAGATCCACGCCGAACCAGAATCCCGGGGCCTTCACGAGGCGCACGGTCCAGTTGAAGGTGGTGGCGGTGGCCTTCACCCGGGAGCTCACGGTGGCCTGGGCCGGGAAGTCCTGGCCGGAGATGGTGATGTCCCGGGTGATCTGGTTCAGGCCCTTGTACTTCTGGGTCTCCATGGCGAGCTCCAGCCCGAACCGGGGTCCCTGGTACTCCAGAAGGAAGCCTCCCCCCGAGCCGTCCTTGCCCAGGGCCAGGTCCTTGACCAGGTCGAAGTCCACGGGCTTGCCGTCCTGGATCCCCAGGTACGAGCCCTCCAGCCTGGGGCCCGCGGAGCTGGCTCCGAAGTACCAGGATCCCCCCGCGGCGCCCAGGGGCAGGGCGGCGGCGAGGGCTGCGACGGCGAGGGGGAACCGCATGGGGGCCTCCGGGGCTCAGCTGCCGAGGGTGAGGGTGGCGCCGTTGATGGTCACGGTGCCGCTGGCGAAGGTGACGATGATGGACTCGGTGCCGGTGGTCTGGCCCGTGCGGGCGTCCCGGACCGTGAAGGCCCCGGATACGGGGTAGCCCCCGGCGGAGGTCCAGGTCAGGGGGCTGGTGATGGTCACGGCCACGTTGTCCGTGGCTCCCGAGGCGAAGGAGAAGGTGCCCTGGAGGGTGTACCCGCCTCCGGCCATGGCCGCGGTCAGGTCCGCGGTGAAGGTCCAGACCTTGGAAAGGGCGGGCCTGGCCGTATCGGTGACGGTGAGCTTGCAGCCCGGCTCCGTGAGGAGGGTGGCCGAGGCGCTCCCGGCGGCCACGTCCATCTTCCCCGTGTAGGCCCAGGACACGGCGGGACTGAAGGTGTTCACCAGGGTGCCGAAGTCCACCACGTAGTTGTGCACGGAACCCGCGGGGGTGTCGGTGACCGTGCAGGTGCCCGCCAGGGTGCCCCCCGTGGCGGACTTGCAGCCGTTGAAGGTCAGGGTCAGCACGTTCCCGTTCCGCGCCTGGCCGCAGCAGGACGGATAGGCGGCCCCGAAGAGGCCCGGGAGGGTGGCGGCCAGGTCCACGAAGCCGAAGGTGGCCACGCCCCCGGGGGCGCTCTTGAGCGAGGCGTCCGTGGGCTGGACGAAGGTGGCGCTCGTCTCGGCGGAGCAGCCGGCCAAGCCAAGGATCCCGGCCAGGGCGAACAGGGACTTGAGTTTCATGGTCGCTCCCAGGAAGGACCCGGATGGGCGCCCAGGCCGGAGGAGTGATTGGTTTCCCCAATATAGGGGTTCACTTGTACTTGGCCACCTCGGCGTTGATCCAGGCCGCGAACGGCTCGGGGGGGAGGTAGCCCGGCTGGCTGGACACCACCTTGCCGTCCGAGTCCAGGAGGTACAGGGCCGGGAAGCCCTCCACCTTGAAGATCTGCTCGTAGGCCTTGTTCTCCGTGGGGGTGCCGTCCCGCAGCTGCGTCTTGAGGGAGAGGGGCACCACCTTGGCGAGGGCCGCCTTGCCCGCCGGGCTGGGGAAGGTGTCCTTCTGCAGACGGATGCACCACCCGCACCACTCCGTCCAGATATCCAGGAAGATGAGCTTGTGCTCCTTCCGGGCCCGGGTCTGGGCGGCGGGGAGGGAGGTCTCCCAGCCGGGCTCGGCGGCGGCGAGGGATCCAGCGACGAGGAGGGGGATCATCCAGGTTTTCATGGGGTCTCCGGGAACGGCGGGGGCCGGGTGGGATCCACCCTACGCCAGAAAGGGGCTAACCGGAAGGGAGGGCGGACCGTAACCCCAACAGCCGGCCAGAAACCCCCCACCCCCCACGGAGAATCCCATGCGCGCCCTGCCCGCCATCCTCGCCCTCTCCACCGTCCTGGCCGCCCCCGCCCTGGCCGAGGCCCCCAGGTTCATCAAGGTGGACATCACCAGCAAGACCATGCTCCAGAAGAAGTGCCCCGACGGCCCCACCGAGGTCCACATCCGCGTCCCCGTCTCCCTCGCCAAGGGGGTCCTGGACATCGCCGGCGAGAAGCAGGTGAAGGTGAACCACAAGCAGATGCGGGACTTCAAGGTCGACGAGCTGGTCAAGCTCCTGGAGAAGGCCAAGCCCGGCGACCTCCTGCTGGAGATCACCACCGACAAGGGCGACCTGGTCAAGATCACCGTAGAATAGGCGGATGCCGATCCACCACGACACCCAGATCCGCGTCCGCTATGCCGAAACCGATGCCATGGGCATCGTCCACCACGCCGTGTATCCGGTGTGGATGGAGCTGGGCCGTTCCGACATGCTCCGGTCCATGGGCCAGGGCTACGCCGAATGGGAGGCCCAGGGCTACATGATGGCCGTCTCCTCCATCGAGCTCACGTACCGGGCCCCGGCCCGGTACGACGAGCTCGTGACGGTGCGCACCCGGGTCCTGGAGGCCGGCAGGCGCCGCATCATCTTCGGCTACGAGATCACCCGGGACGGGGTCCGCCTCGTGGAGGGCCGCACCGTGCATCTGGTCACGGGCCCCGACGGCCGCAGCCGCACCCTGCCTGACCCCATGCTGGCCCTGGTGGCCTCCGCCCTATAGAATCGAGGGATGGGCCAGAGACGCATCTCCCTCCACAACACCCTCACCCGCAAGGTGGAACCGGTGGAACCCCTCCAGGAAGGGGTCGTCACCATGTACACCTGCGGCCCCACCGTGTACAACTTCGCCCATATCGGGAACCTGAGGACCTTCCTCTTCCAGGACCTCCTGAAGCGCACCTTCCTGGCCTCGGGCTACGAGGTGCGCCACTGCATGAACATCACGGACGTGGAGGACAAGATCATCCGGGACTCCCAGAAGGGCCTCCCGGGCGACGCCACCAACGAGGACCGCCACGCGGCCATGAAGGCCCTCACGGACCGGTACACCGAGGCCTTCCTGGCCGACACCGCCTCCATCGGCATCATCCCGCCCACCTACACCCCCCGGGCCACGGAATACATCCCCCACATGATCGACCTCATCCGGCGCCTGGAGGCCAAGGGCCTCGCCTACGCCCGGGAGGGGAGCGTCTACTACCGCATCTCGGGCCTGCCCCACTACGGCTGCCTGGCCCACCTGGACCGGGAGGGCATGCGCCTGGGCACCTCCGTGGACGCGGACGAGTACGACCGCGACGCCGTTCAGGACTTCGTCCTCTGGAAGGCCGCCAAGGCCGGGGAGCCCGCCTGGGACAGCCCCTGGGGCGCGGGCCGCCCCGGCTGGCACATCGAGTGCTCCGCCATGGGCATCGAACTCCTGGGCGAGCGCATCGATATCCACAGCGGCGGCGTGGACCTGGTCTTCCCCCACCACGAGAACGAGATCGCCCAGAGCGAGGGCTGCCTCGGCCACCAGTGGGTCAACACCTGGGTGCACGGGGAGTTCCTCCTGGTGGAGGGCGAGAAGATGTCCAAGAGCCTGGGCAACTTCTTCACGCTGCGGGACCTGGTGGCCAAGGGCCACGGGCCCCAGGCCTTCCGCTTCGCCATCCAGAGCAACCACTACCGCAAGGTGCTGAACTTCAGCATGGAGGGCCTGCGCGCGGCCGAGAACGCCCTGAAGCGCGTGCGCACCTTCCGCCGGCGCATGGAGGCCGACGCCGCCCCCGCCGGGGGGGGCGCCTGGAAGGAGGCCCTCGATCCCGCCGCCCGCGTCGCCCAGGCCCGGGAAGCCTTCTGGAAGGCCATGGCCGACGACCTCAACACCCCCGAGGCCCTGGCCGCCATCTTCACCCTCGTCACCGACATCAACGCCCAGGACGACCGCGCCGCCCTCACCCGGGAGGAGCGGGACGCGGTGCTGGCCTTCCTGGACGAGACGGACGCCATCTTCGCCTGCTGGCCCCACGAGGAGGACGCCCTGGACGCCCAGGTGGAGGCCCTCATCGAGCGCCGCAAGGCCGCCAAGGCCGCAAGGGACTGGGCCGAGGCCGACCGGGTGCGGGACGAGCTGAAGGCCATGGGCATCGTCCTGGAGGACCGCAAGGACGGCACGGTGGGCTGGCGCCGGGCCTAGGGACCGGACAAATCCAGCCTTGGCAGCGGGTTGACAGGAACGACCCCCGGCCCTACCTTCCGGGGGCCCGGGCCGGTGTGCCCCCATTTTTCATAACTCTTGTTCCAGAGCCCTTTTCCGCTCGCTCCAAACCCTTGAATGAGGAGCCTATCCATGGTCCGTACCTTCAGCCCCCTCCCCGCCCTCCTGGCCCTGGCCCTGGCCGCGGGGCCCGCCCTCGCCCAGGGCGGCCCCCGCCAGTACGAATCCCGCATCTACACGGCGGTGAACCGCCTGCGCCAGGGCATCGAGGCCCACGGCTGGCACTTCCAGGTGGGCCCCAATCCCGCCATGATCCACGGCCGGGATCGCCTCTGCGGATTCAGGCCCGAGCTCGCCCCCCCGGAGTTCCGGGCCTTCGAGACCGGGGGCCCCGAGAACCCCGGGCCCTTCCACGAGCTGGACGCCAGCCTCCTTCCCGGCCGCTACGTGGGCATCTTCAGCAACGTGAAGGACCAGGGCTCCTGCGGAAGCTGCTGGGCCTTCGCCACCATCGGGGGCCTGGAATCGGCCTACCTGAAGGCCCACGGCGCCTCCCCCGGCGTCGTCACCGCCGACGGACACGTGCGGCCCAGCGCCACCACCCCCGCCTTCTCCGAGCAGCAGGTGCTCTCCTGCAATCCCTGGGGCTACAGCTGCAACGGCGGCAACTTCGCCTTCTCCATGCTGATGCCCTCCAGGGCGGGCCGCCAGGGCTACTACCCGGGGGCGGTCAGCGCCGCCGCGTACCCCTACATCGCCCAGGACCTGACCTGCGCCATCCCCGGCCAGGTGACCTGGACCCCCGTGCGCACCTGGGGCTATGTGGGCAGCAGTTGGGGCACCCCCTCCGTGACGGCCATCAAGACCGCCATCTACCGGTACGGGGCCGTGTCCAGCACCGTGTACGCCGACGACTACTTCGTGGGGTACAAGAGCGGGATCTTCGACGGCACGGACAATCGCAGCCAGCCCAACCACGCCATCCAGCTGGTGGGCTGGGACGACGCGAAGGGGGCCTGGCTCCTGAAGAATTCGTGGAGCGCCTCCTGGGGCATCGACGGCTTCATGTGGATCAAGTACGGCGTCAACAGCGTGGGCAACGCCACGGCCTGGGTCAGCCAGTAGGCCTCAGGCCAGTTCGGCGGCCACGTCCGCGGGGGCCAGGTCCTCCAGGCACTGGCGGCGCTGGCATTCCCGCTCCCGGCAGGGGCTGCACTCGATGCCCGTGCGCAGGATCCGCCCGGCACCGGCTGGCAGGCCCGCCACCACGGGATCGCTGCCCCCGTACACGCCCAGGACGGGCACGCCCAGCACCACCGCCAGGTGGAGCAGTCCCGTATCGGGGGCCACGACCCGGTCGGCCTGCCTCAGGGCCGCCGCCAGACGCCACAGATCCATGGAAGGCAGGGCCGGGATGCCCGTGGCCCCCGGCAGCCAGGCCCGCAGGTCAGCCTCCTCGGGCCCCAGGGACCAACGCAGCTGCCAGCGGTCCCGCATCCGGGCCGCCAGATCGATCCAATGGCGGAGGGGCCAGCGCTTGATGGCGCCCCGGCGGCTGGCGCCGGGCACCAGGACGGCCCGGGGACGGCCATCCTCCTGCCACACATCCCCCGGATCCCCCAGATCCGCGTGCCGGAGGGCGGGGCGGAAGACGTCCAGGCCCGGGATGCCCCGGCTGCGGCCGAAGGCCCCGGCCAGGGCCAGGGCCTGGTCGTAGCGGGTGCAGGGGGTGAACGGCAGGGGGTGGGTCTGGAGCCGGTGGGCCCCCTCCCGGGTATGCCCATCCCCCCAGCGCTCGGGAACCTTGGCCAGCCAGGGGGGCAGGGATGATTTGAGGATGCCGTGGAAGTCCAGGGTGGCGTCGGCGCCCTGGAGAAGGCCGGCCACCCGGCGCAGTTCACCCGGGGCGGACCAGGGGCGGCCCAGGGCGCCCCGCCGCACCACCACGGGCTCCAGGCCCGGCACCTTGTCCAGGAGGAAGGCGTGCCGGTCCTCGATGACGGCCTGGAGGCGGGCCTGGGGAAAGGCCTCCCGCAGGTTGGCCCAGGCGGGCAGGACCCGCAGGACGTCCCCCAGGGCGGAAAGGCGAAGCAGGGCGATGCGCATGGGTCGAGTGTACTACCGGCCCGGGCGGGGCGTTCACCGGTGCGCGCGCCCCACCGGCCGATTCGCCCTCAGCCCCTTCGTCCGGCGGGGTTAACCTGGGAACGCACCCCCCGGAGCCCCCGCCATGGACATCCGCGCCTACCTCCAAGCCCTCCGCACGGCCCTGGCCGGCTGCGACCCGGCCCTCGTCCAGGACGCCCTGGCCGAAACGGAGGCCACGTACCGGTCCCAGCGGGACCGCCTGGCCTGGTCCGAGCCCCTCCTGGGCCCGGCCGAGGCGTCCCGGCGGGTCCTGGAGGCCCTGGGCGACCCCGGGGAACGGGCCGCCCGGTTCCGGGAGCGGGACCAGGTGGTGGCCCAGGCCCTGGGCCCCATACCGGCGGCCCCGGTGTCCAGCGCCCAGGCGGCCCAGGCCGAACCCGATCCGGCCCCCCGGCCCTGGCCCAGCTTCTTCGGCATCTTCTTGGACGGCCGGGCCTACACCACCCTGGCCTACCTCCTCCTGGGCCTGATCACGGGCACCTTCTACTTCGCGTGGACGCTGACGGGCATCTCCCTCTCCATCGGCCTCCTCATCCTCATCATCGGCATCCCCATCGCCGCCTTCTTCCTGGGCTCCATCCGGGCCCTGGGCCTGGGGGAGGGCCGGCTGGTGGAAGCCCTCCTGGATGTGCGCATGCCCCGGCGCCCCCCCCTCCTCCCCGAGGGCCGCACCTGGATGGAGCGGCTGGGGGGCCTCTTCAAGGATGGCTACACCTGGAAGTGCCTGATCTACTTCATGATCCACTTCCCCCTCAGCCTGTTCACCTTCTGCCTGACCTTCACGGCGGTGTCCGTTTCCCTGTGCCTGGTGGCCGCCCCCATCCTGGCCTGGGTGCTGCACGTCCCCTTCATGGTCTGGGGCGGCACCGAGATCCAGGCCCCCCTGTGGGCCGTCCTGCTCCTGCCCCTGAGCGGCTTCCTGGGCCTCCTGGGCACCCTCCACCTGGGAATGGCCTTCGGGCGCCTCCACGGGGGCCTGGCCCGCGCCCTGCTGGTTGACCGCTGAGGGTTTGAGACATGGGTCACGGGTTTCGCGCTTTGCAAATACGCCCCCCGGCCTGACAATCGAGGGGAACCATGGAAAGGCGAACGACCATGCCCAAGCTCAATGCATTGGCCATCACCCTCCTGGGCGTTCCCGCCCTGATCGCCCAGCCCGCTCCCCAGGCCGGCGCGAAGACCATCGGCCAGCAGCTCGCTGCCGCCCGTCCTCTCATCAAGGCCGCCAACGACGCCCTGGACTTCGAGAAGGCCCAGGAGATCGCCCTCGGCCTCCTGCCCACCACCAAGCCCACCTTCGACGCTTCCAGCGTCCGGGCCGCCGACATGTCCACCAAGGCCTACGCCGACTACTGCATGGCCTACTTCATGGCCTACCAGGCCTGCGACAACATGGGCCAGTGGGAGAAGGGCCGGGAGTACCTGAAGACCGCCTGCGACCTGGCCAAGGAGAGCGTGGACACCGGCAAGGCCAAGCTCACCGAGGCCCGGGACGACTACAAGAAGCTGGCCAACCAGTTCCAGTCCCTCCTGGACCGCAACGCCGACGCCGTGGCCGCCCTCAAGGCCAAGGCCAAGCTGGAGGACTACGAAGAGACCTCCATGAAGATGGTCAAGGACTGGGAGGCCCAGAAGGCCGAGAACGACAAGTGGGCCGCCTTCTTCCAGTACGACCTGGACTGGGCGCAGCGCCAGTACGACGACTTCAAGAAGTTCCTGGACGCCCAGGACGCCCGCATCAAGGGCCAGAACGACGAGATCGCCAAGTTCATCCTCCAGGCCGACAAGAAGATCAAGGACATGGACGCCGAGGTGGCCAAGTTCACCGTCACCCAGTCCCACAAGGGCAAGTGGGCCGAGGGCGTCATCACCACCCCCGCCTACATGAACTCCTTCGCCGAGAAGGCGGACAAGGTCGGCTTCATCCACCGCCTCATCGTCCTCGATCCCGAGAACCCCGCCCTGAAGCAGGCCCTCCGGGACGTCAAGGAAGGCAAGAGCGGCGTGCAGCCCAAGGCCGCCGCCAAGGCCAAGAAGAAGTAGGGACTTCCCCGCTCCGGGCCCAGGGCCCGCCCCGCTCGCGGGGCGGGCCTTTGTGTTAAGTGCTAATCTGGCTCCATGGGCCATCGCAAGCAGCCACCCCCCCGTCCCCACGCCTCCCGCCCTGAAAGGGGACCGGACCGGCGCCGTCCCATGGCCGCCCGGGAGGGCGAGACCTTCGAAGCCACCTTCCTGGGGCACCCGGAGGGGGCCGGCGGCTTCCTCCGCCCCCTGGCCGCGCGCCGTGCGGACGGGCTGGACCTCCTCGTGGATTTCCGGGAAGCCCACGACGCCATCCACGGCGACCGGGTCCAGGCCGAGATCACCGGCCTCACGTACGACGGCCGGCCCAAGGCCCGGGTCCTGCGGGTGATCGCCCGCACCCCGGATCCCATCCCCGCCCTCCTCCAGAAACAGGAATGGGGCTGGCGGGCCATCCCCCTGGAGCCCCGCCTCACCCAGATCATCAGCGTCCCCCCCACGGACCTGGCCGGGGACGGGGACCTGGTGAGCGTCCTCCTGGATCCCGACGTGAACGTGCGCCAGGTCAAGGGCGTGGTGAAGGCCAGGCTGGGCCGGCCCACGGACCTGCGCATCGAGAACCGCCTCACCGCCGCCCTCTTCAACCTGCGCACGGACTTCCCTGACGCGGTCATGAAGGAGCTGGCCCCCTTCCCCACCGAGATCCCCGCGGCCTGGACCGCGGGCAGGGAGGACCTGCGCGGCCTCCTCACGGTCACCGTGGACCCGCCCACCGCCAAGGATTTCGACGACGCCATCAGCCTGGAGGCCCTGCCCGAGGCGGAGGGCGGCGGATGGATCCTGGGCGTGCACATCGCCGACGTGAGCCACTACGTGGCCGAGGGCGGCCCCCTGGACCAGGAGGCCCTGCTCCGGGGCACTTCCGTCTACTTCCCCGACCAGTGCATCCCCATGCTCCCGGAGCGCCTCTCGGGCGAGCTGTGCAGCCTGCGGGAAGGCGTGGACCGGCTCACCCTGACGGCCTGGATGACCCTGTCGCCGGAGATGGAGGTGGTGGAGACCCGCTTCTCCGAGACCGTCATCCGCTCCCGCCGCCGCCTCACCTACGACCAGGTGAAGGCCGCGTGCATGGACGGGGACCGGACCGTGCGGTCCTGGTTGGGCGAGGACGTGGTCCTCATGCTGGAGGAGGCTCTTCGCGTGAGCCGGAGCCTCACCGCCAGGCGCCTGGGCCGGGGCGCCCTGAACCTGGACACGGAGGAGACGGAATACGTCTTCGACGAGGAGGGCCGGGTCAAGGACGCCCGCCGCTACCCCCACCACGACGCCCACCGCATGATCGAGGCGTTCATGCTCCTGGCCAACGAGGCCGTGGCCAGGTTCTTCACCCGCAAGAAGATCGCCACCATCTACCGGGTCCACGACGTGCCCGACCCCCTCAAGCTGGAGGCCTTCAAGGAAGTGGCCACCGCCTTCGGGCTCCTGCGCCCCCACGACCCCGCCACCCCCGAGGTCCTCAACGCCATGCTGGACAAGATCCGCGGGGGCCCCCTGGAGGCCATGCTGAACACCCTGCTGGTGCGCAGCCTCAAGAAGGCCGCCTACAGCGCCGACAACATCGGCCATTCGGGCCTGGCCCTGCAGGACTACCTGCACTTCACCAGCCCCATCCGCCGCTACCCCGATCTTATCGTGCACCGCCTGCTCAGGAAGATCCTCCGGGGCGAGCCCCTGGCCGACGGGCTCCATAGCCGCCTGGCGGTCATCGCCAAGCAGAGCAGCGACACCGAGCAGCTGGCCACCGAGGCCGAGCGCGAGAACGATCGCTGGAAGACCTGCCTCCTCATGAAGACGAAGATCGGCAACCGGTACGACGGACGCATCCAGGGCTTCTCCCCGCGGGCCGCCTTCGTGCGCCTGGACAGCCCCTTCGTGGAGGTGGGCGTGCCCCTGGGCGCCCTGGGCGCCGCCTTCGAGGTGGACGCCAACCGCACCCACGCCGCCGCCCCGGGCAGCGGCGTCGTCCTCTCCATCGGCGACCCGGTGAAGGTGGAGATCACGGGCGTGGACGAGGATCTGCGCCGGGTCTCGGCCTGGGTCGTGGAGGCCAAGGGCCGGGACGCCAAGGGCAAGGCCCTCGTCTTCGTGCCCAGCCTGGCCGCCCCCGCCCACGTGCGGGAGGAGCGCTTCGTGGACGAGCCCCCCCGGGGCCGGGCCCCCAAGGCCGTGCGGGCCGCCCAGGGCGACCGGGACAGCGATCGGCCCCGCCGCGGCGGGGAGGGGCGTCCCCACCGGCCCGGTGGACCGGGCTCCCGGGCGGGTGGCCCCCCCTCCGGCCGTCCTGGCCGTCCCGGCGGCCCCAACCGGGAAGGCGACCGTCCCAAGCCCCCCAAGGGCTCCGTGCGGGGCGCCGGCAAGCGAAGGAAGGGCTGAGGTGGCGGCCCAGCCGGTCCTCTGCCTGGGCGTGGATCCGGGATCCCTGGCCTGTGGCTTCGCCGTGGTCTCCCGCTGGGGCTCCCGTCTGGAGCTGGTGGAGGCCGGGGTCATCCGCTCCCCCCGGGGGGCCGACTTCGACCAGCGCATCCTCGGCATCCACCGGAAGCTCAGCGAGGTCATCGCCCGCACCTCCCCCCACGTCATGGCGGTGGAGAGCCCCTTCGTGGAGAAGAACGCCCAGTCGGCCCTGAAGCTGGGCCAGATCCGGGGGGGCATCCTCCTCACCGCGGGCCTGCACGGCCTGCCCGTGGGCGACTACAACCCCATGCAGGTGAAGAAGGCCGTCAGCGGCTACGGCTGGGCCGACAAGGGCCAGGTGGGGCGCATGGTCATGACCCTCCTCAGCCTCAAGGAGCCCCTGCCCGCGGACGCCGCCGACGCCGCGGCCGTGGCCATCGGCCACCTCATGGCCGCCCGGGCCCGTACCTGAGGTTCAGAAGGCGAAGCGGGCCTCGAGGCGCCAGCCCTCGAAGGGGGGCAGGATCGCGCATTGCCCGCCGGAACAGGCCTCGCCGCCCCGCCACCGGCCGCCGGACAGGTCCACATGGGATTCCCGACCCAGTTCGAGGCGCAGGCCCCCGCTGTACAGATCCCGCCCGCCGAAGGGGGCCCCGGGGGAGCGGGTCCCCGACTGGCGCATGATGCGGAGGGCGCCCCGGCCCACCCATGCCCCTTCCAGGGTGAGGGCGTCCTCCCGGTAGGGCGCCGAGTCAGGCGGGCGGTTGGCCCGGCCGTCGAAGGTGAGGGCCAGGCTCCAGGCCGGCGTGAACCGCCACGTGAGGGCGGCCTCGGTCCTGCGCTCGGGGTAGGCGCCGGCCTCGTGCACGGTCTTGACGCCGTGGGTGAGGGAGGCGTCCAGCGCGTCCCCCAGGCCCTCCAGCCTGAAGCCGCCGTAGGCCTGGGACCCCCGCCAGGCCGCGGCGCTGGTGAGCCGCCCCTGGCGGTAGCGTCCCAGGGAAAGGAAGAGGGTGAGGCCGGCGTCCCGGAAGACGCGCTGACCGTACAGCCTCGCCCCGTCCGCCACATCCAGGGTGCCCTTCTCCGTTTCCCGGTCCGCCACCGGGGGCTGGTTCAGGTCCAGGTCGAAGCGGCGGTAGTGCTTGGCCTCGGCCTGGAGCATCCAGGGCCCCCGGGCCCAGGTGAGGGCTCCGTAGGCGCCCCGGCCCCGGCCGGGATCCAGGGCACCGGGCAGGGGCGGTACCAGGGGAGGGTCCTGGTACCGGACCAGGGCCCCCTCTCCGTAGTAATCCAGGAGCCCCCCCAGGAGGGATCCGGACAGGGACAGGGAACCGGCCAACCGCCGGCCCGTGGCCCGGGATCGCATGCGGGCCGGCACCCGGAGATCATCCAGGGCGCAGACCCGGATGCCCACGCGGTGACCGGGCTTCCAGGCCAGGCTGGCCTCCAGGCCCGCCACCGACCAGGTCCGGGCCAGGCTCGGCAGCCGCCCCAGCCCGTTGTCGGCCCTGCCCACCAGCACCTGGGCCTCCCAGGGCCCTTCCTGCCATACGACCCGGGCGCCCCGGAGGCTCCAGTCCCTGAGCAGGGCCTCGTTGCGCACCACCGACAGGAGAAGCCCCCGGCCCAGGACCGCCGTGAAATCCCCGGCCCGCACCTTCCAGGCCTCCCCCGTCCATGCGGCCCCGAGGCGATGGACCTCGGCCCGGGTGCCCGGCAGGGTCCACTGGGATTGGGCCAGGATCACATTGGCGGCCCGCACCGAGAGGTCGGCGGTCCAGGGGCCCTGGTCCGCGGTGGCGGCCAGGGTCACCAC
>DATGXY010000055.1:0-14116 GCA_035298525.1 Holophaga sp. | reverse complement strand
CCCGCCACCTTCATCTGGTAGCCGGCGAAGCTGCGGTTCATGAAGATCCAGCCCAGCACCAGGGCCCCCAGAGCGAGCAGGAGGGCCGCGTTGAGCCGGGTTCCGGACCAGATGATGGGCAGGATGGCCTTATCGTGGAAGAGCCGGGTCTGGGGGAAATTGAACCCGTCCGGGTCCATCCAGGGGCCGTGGACCAGCCAGGAAAGGAACAGTTCCGCGATGTAGACGAGCATGAGGCTCGTGAGGATCTCGTTGGCGTTGAACCGGGTCCGCAGGAGGGCGGGGATGGAGGCCCAGAGCATGCCGCCCACGGCGCCCGCGGCGATCATGGCCGGCAGCAGGAAGGGGCTCTGGCTGCCGTGGAAGTGGAGGGCGACCCCGCCCCCGGCCACCGCCCCCATGATGAGCTGGCCCTCGGCGCCGATGTTCCAGATGTTGCCCCGGAACCCCACCGCCAGGCCCACGGCGCAGAGCATGAGCGGGGTGGCCTTCAGGAACAGCTCGGCCACGCCGTACTTGTCCTGCACCGGGTTCAGGAAGAAGACCTTGAGGCCCTCGACGGGGCTCTTGCCCAGGAGGTGGAAGAGGACCACCCCCGAGAGCACCATGAGGGCCACGGCCAGGAGGGGCGACGCGTAGCGCATCGCGCGGGAGGGTTCGGGGCGCTGCTCGAACTTAAGCCACATG
This sequence comes from Holophaga sp., assembly GCA_035298525.1. GTDB lineage: Bacteria > Acidobacteriota > Holophagae > Holophagales > Holophagaceae > Mesoterricola. The sequence goes on along the minus strand of DATGXY010000055.1, from coordinate 13,429 downwards.
GGAACCCTCGTCCTTCGTCTCCTCGGCCCCGGGCCAGAGGCCGCTCATCCACATGCCCACCTCCTCGACCCCGGTGTCCGAGGTGGCCTTGGCCGGGGAGAGGCGCCCCTTGGCGATGACCACCAGCCGGTCGCAGATCTCGAACAGCTCGTCCAGTTCCTCGGAGATGACCAGGACCGCGGTCCCGGACTCCCGGAGGGAGAGGAGCTGCTTGCGGATGAAGGAGGCCGCGCCCACGTCCACGCCCCAGGTGGGCTGGGCGAGCACGAGCACCTTGGGCTCCTGGAGGATCTCCCGGCCCACGATGAACTTCTGGAGGTTGCCGCCGGAGAGGGACTTGGCCTCCGAGGCGGGACCTCCGCACTTGACGTCGAAGAGCCGGATGCAGTCCTCGGCGAAGGCCTTGGCCGCCTTCCTACGGATCATGCCGAAGCGCAGCATGCTGCGGCGGTAGGCCGTGAGGAGGATGTTCTCGGTGAGGCTCAGGCGGGGAACGGCCCCCCGGCCCAGGCGTTCCTCGGGCACGAAGCAGAGGCCCAGGGCCCGGCGGCGGGCGGCGTTCATGCGGCCCGCGGGCACCCCGCAGACCTGGATCCAGCGCTTGTCGGCCACGGGCTCCTCGCCCGAGATGGCCTTCAGCAGCTCCTGCTGGCCGTTGCCGGAGACGCCGGCGATGCCAACGATCTCCCCGCTGTGCACCTCCAGGCAGACGTCCCGGATGTCCACCCCGAAGGGATCGTCCGACTTGAGGGTGAGGCCGTCGATCTTCAGGCGCACCTCCCTGCCCTCCTCCGGCTCCCCGTGGTGGAAGGTGGGGATGTCCTCGCCGATCATGAGGCGGGCCATGCTCTTGGGGGTCTCCTGGGAGGGGACGCAGTGGCCCGTGACCCGGCCGTTGCGGAGCACGGTCGCGGTGTGGCAGAGCTCCTGGATCTCGTCCAGCTTGTGGCTGATGTAGAGGATGCTGACGCCCTCCGCGGCCAGCTGCCGCAGGGTCTCGAAGAGGCGGCGCACCGCCTGGGGCGTGAGCACGGAGGTGGGCTCATCCAGGATGAGGAGCCGCGGGTTCTGCAGCAGGCAGCGGATGATCTCCACCCGCTGGCGCTCGCCGACGCTCAGGGCGTGCACCAGGCGCCGGGGGTCGACGGGCAGCCCGTACTTCTGGGAGATCTCCTCGATGCGCGCGGACAGGGCCTTCAGGTCCAGGCGGCCCGGGATGGCCAGGGCGACGTTCTGCGCGACGGTGAGGGTCTCGAAGAGGCTGAAGTGCTGGAAGACCATGCCGATGCCCAGTTCGCGGGCATGGCCAGGGTCCCGCACCGTCACCGGCCCGCCCTCCCAGAGGATCTCCCCCTCGTCGGGGCGGGTGACGCCGTAGACGATCTTCATGAGGGTGGACTTGCCGGCGCCGTTCTCGCCCAGGACCGCCCGGATCTCGCCGGGCATGATGGTCAGGTCGATGCCGTCGTTGGCCACGACGGAGGGGTAGACCTTGCGGACTCCCCGGATGGCGAGGCGTGGCGTGTCTGGGGCCGGAGTGCTCATGACGGATCCCGATCGGGCCTTGGATGATTCGTATGTCCTGACTGCCGGGGGCAAGGGAACCCCTGGCAGCGGGGCTGATCGCTGTAAAGCCATGGTAACGGTGAAACTGCGCGGTCGGGCTTGGAACCGGCGACCGGGGCCGAGACCGGACAGGCGAAGCGGGGGAGAAAGAATCCGTGGACTTGGTATGGGAATGAGGATAAACAAAAAAGCGACCATCATGTCAAATTTTTTTCACTCCCTGGATCCGATGACTGCCAGATAGATCCTTTCCTTGTCATCAGTGGATTTCGCCCTATCTCTCCCCGGAGCCCCCCATGCCGGATTCCCGCGCCCTGGCCTGCCGATGCCGCTTCATGCTCCCCCTCGCGGCGCCCGACCGGGCCCGGCGGATCCAGGACGGCTACCTCCTGGCCGTGGACGGCCGGATCCAGGAGGCCGGGCCCTACGGCCCCGAGGTGGGGGCGCGCCTGGCGGCGGCCTGGGGGGACCGGCTGGAGGTCCTGCGCACGCGCCGGGAGATCCCCTCCAACGACCCCATCCCCCTGCAGGACATGGTGCTGCTGCCCGCCTTCGTGAAGGCCCACGGCCACGACCACGAGCAGCCCCTCATCGGCATCGCCCGGGACGAGCCCCTCACGGACTGGCTGGACCACGCGGTGAACCCCTTCACCGGGTTCCTCAACGCCCGCCGGGAGGAGCTCACGGAGCGCCTGGGCCGGACCCCCCAGGCCCTCACCTACCGCATGGCCAGGGTCTGCGACATCCACTACGGCATCACCGCCTCCATGGTGCACCACTGCAACTGGAACAAGTTCCACCTGGAGGACATCGCCGGGGCCAACGAGGCAGCGGGCACCACCATGATCGTGGCCGTGGGCGGCCAGGACCGGTTCTACGCGAAGGAGCTGCTGGACCGCCCCGGCGACGCGGTGGCGCGGCTGGAACGGGCCCTGGCCATCCAGGAGCGCTGCCGGCGGACCCGCTTCGTGCCGGGGCCCGACCAGTGCTTCTCCAACAGCCGCGCCGTCCTCGTCCCCCAGAAGGCCTGGGCGCGCGAGCACGGCACCCTCTTCCACATCCACAGCAGCGAGGAGCCCCGGACGACGAAGTGGTTCACGGAGAGCATCGAGCCCGGCCTGACGCCCGTGGAGTATTTCAAGGAGATCGGCATCCTGGACGAAGGCACCGTGCTGGCCCACCAGGTGAACTGCGGGCCCCGGGACATCGAACTGATCGCCTCCTCCGGGGCCGCCGTCGTCCACAATCCCCTGGCCAACACCATCCTGGGCTCCGGCATGCCCCCCCTCGTCCACATGCTGAGGGCCGGGGTCCGGGTGGCCATCTCCACGGACGGGTCCGGCTCCGCCGACAACCAGAACATCCTGGCCGCCGCGCGCCTCGCCTCCCAGTACCAGAAGGCCCTCCACCAGGACGCCAGCCTCCTGCCATCCCAGCAGGTGCTGGAGATGATCACGAACGTCCCCAGCGCCATCCTCCGCCTGGACCAGGGGGCCCTGGAGCCCGGGCTCCGGGCGGACTTCGTCCTCGTGGACCTGGCCCGGCCCAACATGGTGCCGACCCGCCTGGACAACGTGACCGAGAACCTCATCTGGGCCGCGGACGGCTCGGAGATCGACACCGTCGTGGCCGGGGGCCGGCTCCTCAAGCACGACGGGCGCGTCCTCCCCTTCCTGGACGGGACGGAGCCGGGGGCCATCCTCCGGGATATCCAGACCCTGTCGGAATGGTTCATGGAATACCGGGCCACCGCCCCCGGGGTCACCGGCACGGGGGCCCACGGGGCCCGGTAGGCGGATGGAAGCCCCTGGGGTTCCCGCCGGCGTCCGGGAGGCGCGCCCAGGGGATCGTTGAGACGACGTCTCATCAGTCCAGGCGGGACTCCGCGGCCGGTTTTGAAAAATACTTTTCTGTCTGGAACGGAAATGTAACTTTTTTTCTTGACCTTCCCCCGGGGCCTTCTATCCTTCGATTCACCAATTCCACAACCAAGGAGGCTCCGTGCAGAGATCCCGTGGGCATCTCACCCTTCTCGCGTTCGGACTCGTCGCCGTGCCGACGATCCTGTCAGCGCAGACCGCTTCCACCTCCGCCCTCTCCGGCACGGTGCGCGACACCTCCGGGAAGGCCCTCGCGGGCGCCGTCGTGCGCATCTCCTCGCCCTCCATGATCGGCGGCGAGAAGACCACGACCACCACCGAGAACGGCAGCTACCGGTTCTCGGCCCTGCCTCCCGGCTCCTACCGGATCACGGTGTCCGCGGCCGGCCACGCCACCCGGACCCAGACCGAGGTCCTGGAACTGGGCCGCACCTCCACCGTGAACTGGCGCCTGGGCTCCGCCAGCGTCGGCGCCACCGTCGAGGTCGTCGGGTCCGTCACGAAGGTGGACGACGCCGCCACCACCCAGACCCAGAACTTCGACACGGCCGCCCTGGCCACCCTCCCCGTGGAGCGCTCCATCTCCGGCATCATGAACCTCACCCCCGGCGTCAACGGCGTCCGGGCCTGGGGCGGCTACTCGGGCGAGAACGCCTACATGATGGACGGCATCAACATCAGCGACCCCTCCGGCGGAACCCAGTGGATCTTCCCCAACGTGGACTGGTTCTCCGAGGTGCAGGTGGCCGGCCTGGGCGCCAACGCCGAGTACGGCGGCTTCATGGGCGGCTTCGTGAACGGCCTGGTGAAGCGGGGCGGCAACACCCTGGAAGGCAGCTTCAACGCCTACTACTCCGACTCCAAGTGGCAGTCCCGCCTCAAGAACGACCACCCCGCCCTGACGCCGGCCGACAAGGAGATCCTCCCCGCCAAGAACTGGGACGTGGCCTTCAGCGCGGGCGGTCCCCTCATGAAGGACAAGCTCTGGTACTTCGTTTCCGCGGAGCGCACCGAGGAGGACTACAACCCGCCCGGCGCCGAACTGCCGCAGCGCAACCAGAAGGTCATGGCCCTGGCCAAGATCACCTGGGCCCCCACGGCCTCCTCCACCCTGGAATTCCTCACCGAGTACGACTACGTCGGGCGCGACCGCCGCTACATCGACCGCTACACCATGCCCGTGGCCACCCAGAAGGAGTCGGCCCCCAACCACTCCTACAGCCTCACCTGGACCCAGACCCTCGGCTCCGACAAGGTGTTCACCCTCAAGGCCTTCGGCTACACCGGCCGCTACGACATGCCCGGCTACGGCGGCAACGCCCTCAGCCTGGACACCGCCGACCTCTGGCAGTACGACCCCAACAAGCCCGCCCGCGAGTACTTCAACAACAGCACGTACGAGGACTTCAACTACCGGGCCCGCGCCACCATCAGCGCGACGTTCGATCTGTTCAAGACGGGCCTCCTGACCCCCACCGACAGCCACGCCTTCCGCTTCGGCATCGAGCGCGAGCAGGGCTCCGACGAGGAGCTGGAGCGCTTCCCGGGCAACCTGAACCTCAACGCCCTCATCGACGTCGACGAGAGCGGCAACCCGGCCATCTTCGGCGACTACATGATCCAGGGCGGCGGATGGAACGTGCGCCAGCGCACCGACCGGCTCGCGATCTTCGCCCAGGACACCTGGAAGGTCAACGACCGCCTCACCATCACCCCCGGCGTCCGGTTCGAGCAGTTCAAGGGCCGCTTCTACGGCGCCTCCCCCCTGTGGGACAAGAAGACCTGGGCCCCCCGCCTCGGCATCAGCTACGCCCTCACCGAGGACCAGTCCACGGTGCTGAAGGCCCACTGGGGCAAGTACTACGCCGGGTACTCCACCTACTTCATCGACCGCGCCATCCAGGACGCGATCCCCATCAAGAACTACTATTCCTGGGGCGACTACCCGCTCATCCCGAGCGCCACCGATCCCTCCACCTGGCCCGACCACACCCCCGGAACGGCCGACAACTACCTCTACCGGCGCATCAACGACCTGACCCTCGTCGACCCTAATGCCCGCCACCCCTACACCGAGGAGTGGACGGTCTCCCTGGACCACAAGATCGACGCCCTCTGGACCATCAGCGCCTCCTACGTCCTGCGCGACTTCAAGGACAGCCTCGTCCGCGCCGACACCGCCCTTTCCGAGGACACGAACGGCTACTACGTGAGCAAGTACGATCCCGTCGGCATGAAGAGCCTGCAGGTCTGGCGCCCCGGCACCTACTATGACGAGGCCCTCGACATCAGCATGGAACGCCACAACTACGTGGTCACCAACGCCCCCGACGCCAAGCGCCAGTACACGGCCGCCACCATCGCCGTGGACCGGAAGTTCTCAGGGAACTGGAGCCTCAACGCCAGCTACACCCTGGCCTCCCTCAAGGGCAACATCCAGCGGGCCGACAGCTACGACAAGGTCTACTACAACCCCAACCTCCGCCTGAATTCCTACGGGAACCTGCCCGGCGTCAACGACGACGAGTTCAAGTTCCGGGCGATGTACGAGCTGCCCTGGAAGATGCGCCTCTCGGCTACCTACACCTACCTGAGCGGCACGCACTGGACGCCCACCTACCGCACCGACAGCTACAACGGCACCCGCTACCAGATCAACACCGAGGCCCTGGGCAGCCGCACCTATCCGTACCGCAGCCTGCTCGACTTCAGGGTCACCCAGCTGGTGGATATCACCCGATCCGCCCGGGCGGAGTTCTTCGTGGAGGTCCTGAACCTCCTGGACCGCCAGGCGCCCACCGCGTGGACCACCCGCGTGAACAGCGGCACCTCCTCCAGCACCGGCGTCTACAGCGAATTCATGTATCCCACCGCCGTCGACCCCGGCCGCCGGCTCCAGCTGGGCATCCGCGTCAACTTCTGATCCGCAACGACACCTGATCGCGTCTCCGGGCCTCCGGGCCCGGGGCGCGGTCTCTGCCCGCCCGAGGCCCCCATGCTCCGGTTCCTTGCCATCCTGGCCTTCTCCTGCTTCCTCGCCGCCGCCCCCAAGGGCACCCTCGTCATCGTGGGCGGCCACGGCATGACCCCCGATATCCTGGACGCCTTCCTGAAGGGCGCCGGAGGCCGGGGCGGCGTCATCGGCATCGTGCCGACGGCCACCTCCGACCCCGACGGCGAGCTCAAGGAGTGGAAGGAGATCCTGGAGCCCGCGGGCATCGAACTGGTGCCCCTGGATGTGCGCAAGCGGGAGCAGTCCTCCGAGAAGGCCATGCTGGACGCCGCCGCCCGCTGCACGGGCTTCTGGTTCTCCGGCGGTGACCAGACCCGCGTGGGGGACAGGATCGTGGGCACGCCCCTCCAGAAGGCCATCCTGGCGAAGTACGAGGCCGGGGCCGTCGTGGGGGGCACCAGCGCCGGGGCGGCCATCATGAGCCGGGTCATGCTCACCGGCGAGGACATCTGGGGCAAGGAATCCCTCAAGGAGATGGGCCCCAACTGCTACGTCACCCGCCCCGGCATGGGCTTCCTGCCCCCCGGCATCATCATCGACCAGCACTTCATCAAGCGGAACCGCCAGAACCGCCTCCTCAGCCTGGCCATGACCTTCCCCGACCACTGGAGCATCGGCGTCGACGAGACGACGGCCCTCGTGGTCAAGGACGGCAGGGCCACGGTCCTGGGCGCCAGCGGCGTGCTCGTCTTCGACACCGGCGGCATGAAGCTCAAGGACGGGGGATTCACCGGCCTGAAGCTCCACTTCCTCAAGGCTGGGCGGAAGATCGACCTCGCCACCCGCCAGGTGCTCAATTGAGGTCCATGGTCCGGGCCGTCCTCCTCGCCGGCCTCTGGGCCCTCCCCGGGCCCTGCGAGGTTCCCGCGGATCCCAGGGCCCTGTCCAGGACCATCTCCTACGGGGAGATGGAGGACCTGCTCCGGAAGGCGGCCCGGCCCGGCCTCGTCACCGTCACCGAGGAGGCCCGCACCCACGAGGGCCGGAAGGTCTACCTGGTCCGCCTCAACCGGGGCGGCGCCAAGGCCACCTTCAGGGCCCTCCTCTACGCCCAGCAGCACGGCAACGAGGTCTCCGGCAAGGACGCCCAGCTCTGCCTCATCCAGGCCGTCTCGAGGAATCCCGCCCTCCTGCCCGAGGACGTGGATCTGTACCTGATGCCCATGCTCAACCCCGACGGGGCCGAGGCCAACCGGCGCACCAACGGCGCAAAGGCCGACCTGAACCGGGACCACATCACCCTGGACCAGCCCGAGACCCAGGCCCTGCACCGGGTGGCCCGGCGGATCATGCCCCACCTGGCCGTGGACAGCCACGAGTTCACCAAGGACGGCCGGGACTGGGGCGCCCAGGGCTGGGACGCCCGCGCCTGGGACAGCTGGCCCCTCATCACCATGGACGCCCTCAACGTGCCCTGGATCCCGGAGCCCCTGCGCCGGGAGGCCCTTGCCCGGGTGGAATCCGCCAAGGCCGTGATGGCGAAGGCGGGCATCCCGTACGCGCGCTACACCGTGGGCGGGCCCCCGCCCTTCGCGGAGAGCCGCCCCTCCACCACCGAAGTGGACGACGGGCGCAACAGCCTCGGATGCCTGGGAGCCCTCTCCTTCATCATCGAGGCCGGCGTCCGGCGCGAGCCCGGCGCCCCCAACGACCTGGGCCTGCGGGTGGACGCCTACACCCGGCTCTACCGGCACCTGCTGGGGACCCCCGCCTCCCGCCGCCGGGTCGAGGCGCTTTGCGCCCAGGCCCGGAAGGCCCCCCTGCCCCCCTGGCTCGCCACCAACTTCTTCTGGGCGAACCTGGGCGGCCGCCTATCCACCGTGCGGGTGGTGGAGCGCAGGACGGGCCGCCCCCTGGACGTGGAGGCCCCCCATCTCATGACGGACCTGGTGGTGAAGCAGAGCGTGCGCACGCCCAAGGCTTACGTCATCGACGCCTCCGCCGCCCCCGCCTTCCGGACCCTCCTGGACCGGCACGGGGTGGCCTACGAGGTCCTGCAATCATCGTCCAACCAAATGGCCGAGCGCTGCCGCCTCGTCCGCTTTGAGGAGGCCTTCGATCCTCTGTACGGCCGGTATGGCAACCGCCAGATCGTCCAGCAGGATGCTCCCGTGGATCGCAGCTTCCCGCCGGGAAGCCTGCTCGTTTCCCTGGACCAGCCCCTGGCCCGGACCGCCGTTGGATTGCTGGAACCCTGCCTTCTCTATGGAATCTACGGGTACCCTGCCTATCGGGCCCTCGTCGCCCAGGACGGCACCATGCCCGTTTGGCGCCTGCCCTGACGGGGCGCCGGAGACTGACCATGCTGCTCATCAAGAACGCCGATACCCTCTCCCCCGCCCCGGAAGGCCGCTGCGACCTCCTGGCCGCGGGAGGCACCATCCTGCGGATGCATCCGGATATCCGGATCCCCCGCCGCTACTGCGACGTGATCGACGCCCGCAACCTCGTCGCCGTGCCCGGGTTCATCGACGGCCACGTGCACATCATGGGCGGCGGCGGCGAGGGCGGCCCCGCCACCCGCACCCCCGAACTGATGCTGAGCGACGCCGTCAAGGGCGGTGTCACCACCATCGTCGGGTGCCTGGGCACCGACGGCCACACCCGCACCATGGGGGGCCTCCTGGCCAAGGCCCAGGGCCTGGAGGAGGAGGGCATCAGCACCTACATCGTCACCGGCCACTACGCCGTGCCCGCCAGGACCCTCACCGGGAGCGTGGAGGAGGACCTCCTCTACATCGACAAGGTGATCGGCGTGGGCGAAATCGCCCTCTCGGACCACCGCAGCAGCCAGCCCACCTTCGAGGACTTCGCGCGCCTGGCGGGGGACACCCGCCGGGGCGGCATCCTCTCCGGCAAGGCCGGGCTCCTCAACATCCACCTGGGCGACGGGCGCCGCGGCCTGGAGTACCTCCGCCGGGCCCTGGTGGAGACGGAGATCCCCGCCCGCCAGTTCCTGCCCACCCACATCAACCGCAACCCCGACCTCTTCGAGGAGGGCGTCGCCTACGCCCTGGGCGGCGGGTTCGTGGACTTCACCACCTCCTCCGTGCCCTCGTACCGGGAAACCGGCGAGGTCAAGCCCTCCCGCGGCCTCAAGCGCATGCTGGACGCGGGCGTGGACCCGGGCCACGTCACCTTCACCAGCGACGGCCAGGGCAGCCTCCCCGACTTCGACGCCGCCGGGCGCATGCAGGGCCTGGGCGTGGGCCGGGTGACGAGCCTCTACGAGGAGGTGCGGGACGCGGTGCTCCAGGAGGGCATCCCCCTCGAGACCGCCCTCCGGGTCATCACGGCCAACCCCGCCCGCATCTTCCGCCTCAAGCGCAAGGGCCAGCTGGCCCCGGGCATGGACGCCGACATCGTCCTCCTCGACCCGCGGGACCTCACCGTCCACACGGTGGTCGCCAAGGGGCGGGTGCTGATGAAGGCCGGCAAGGTCCTGGTGAAGGGCACCTTCGAGTGACGGTCGTCTTCGGGAGGCCCGCCGGGGACTGGGCCGCGGCCAGGGGCCTGCCCCTGCACCTGACCTGGCTGCCCCGGATCCGGGAGAACCTGGGCGCCTTCCAGGCCGTGTTCAGGGATCTGTACCCCCGGGGCGCCGTGCGCTACGCCGTGAAGGCCTCCTGCCACCCGGCCCTCCTCGCCGCGGTCCGGGAGGAGGGCGCGGGGGCCGACGTGGCCTCCCCCTTCGAGGCGCGCTGCGCCCTCGAGGCCGGCATGGACGGCCGGGACCTGGACCTCAACGGCAACTGCAAGGAGGACGCCCTCATCCGGGAGGCCGTGGCCCACGACATGCTGATCGTGGCCGATTCCGCGGAGGAACTGCCCCTGGTGGAGGCCGCGGCCCGGGAAGCCGGGCGGCGGGCGCGGGTGCTGCTGCGCCTCTCGGGCTTCGACCTGGGGCCCGTCACCGCCGAGGCCATCTTCACCGCCGGGCCCTGGTCCAAGTTCGGGATCCCCGTGGCCGAGATCCCCGGGGTGCTGGACGCCCTTGGCTCCTGGCCCCACCTGCGGGTGCTGGGCTTCCACACCCACATCGGCTCCCAGATCACCCGGCCCGAACCCTACCTGGCCGTGCTGGGGCGGATGGTGGAACTGGGCGGGGCCCTGCGGGCGCGGGAAGGGGCCTGCCGGATCCTGAACCTGGGCGGGGGATTTCCCGTCAACTACCTGGACCGGGAGGGATGGTCGGCCTACCGCAGGCGCCTCGCGGCCCGGGACGGCTTCGCCTGGAACCTGGGGACCGGCGCTCTCGCGCCCCGGCCCGACGGCACCTTCGACCCGGAGGACTGGCGGGGCGAGGCCTATTTCTCCCAATGGCCCGGCGCGGCCATGCTCCGGGCGGTCCTGGAGGGCGAGGTGCGGGTGGAAGGGCGCGCCCTGGGCGTCCGCGAGGCCCTGGCCTCCCTGGACGGGCCCGAGCTCCTGGTGGAGCCGGGGCGGAGCGTGGCGGAGGACGCCGGCGTCACCCTCTGCCGGGTGGCCCACGTGCGCCGCGCTTTCGGCGGCCGCGGCCTCGTCACCGCCGAAATGGGCGTGATGGGGCACGGCGACGCCCTGCTGGAGGGCCTCCCCAACCGCTGGGAGGTGGCCGGGGGCCCCCCCGACCCCGCCCCCTTCGAGGCGTTCATCGCCGGCAACCTGTGCTTCTCCGGGGACCTCCTCAGCCGGACCCAGGTGCCCTTCCACCGGCGCCCGGTCCGGGGCGATATCCTCGTGGCCCGGGACACCGGCGCCTACACCTCCCATTTCATCGCCAGCAACGCCAACGCCTACCCCCGCATGGAGCGGGTCCTCCTCCACGGGGACGGCCGGGAGACGGTCATGGCCCCCCGGGACCGGTTCGAGGACATGTTCCCCTGAACCGGAAAAGCTGGCTCGAGTGAAGTTCCCTCTTCGGGCCAGGGCCGCGTTGGGGCAGAATGCCTTTTCGGGCCCAGGTTGGAGGACCACCCATGACCACCCGCAGGGACAAGGAACGCCGGCGCCGCAGGGAGCTCCTCCTGGAGGCCGCGGAGCGCGTCTTCGCCCGGAAGCCCTTCGACGAGGCCACCATGCAGGAGGTGGCGGCCGAGGCCGAGATCGGCATGCAGGGCCTCTACGAGCACTTCCCCTCCAAGCAGGATCTGTATGAGCAGGTCATGCAGGCCCGGGCCGAGGCCTTCCATACCCGGGCCGACGAGGTCCTGGCGGCCCGGGGGGGCACCGCCCTGGACCGCATGGAGGCCCTGGCCCTGGTCTATGCCCAGGATTTCGAGGGCCGGCCCTTCGCCCTCCCCTCCTTCGTGCGGGACCGGGTCCAGTTCGACTGGGGCATCGAGAGCCGCTTCCGCACCCGCCTGGAGGAGATCTACCAGGCCGAACGCAGCCGCCTGAAGGCCCTTGTGGAAGAGGCCCTGGCCGAGGGCCTCCTGAGGCCCCTGGACCCCGACTTCCTCACCCAGCTGGCCATGGACGTGCTCCAGGCCAGCCTCCACCATGCCCACAGGCAGACGCCAAGGGAGCCGGCCAGCGCTTGCGTGGCCCGGGCCATGAACTGCCTCCTGCGCGGCGTGGGCGGGATCTCCGGGTAAATTTCCGCCAAAGGGTCACATTTCCAGGATTTCCCCTTGGGCCAGCCGGGCCCCCGCCCTATCCTGGTGCCCATGGTCCGGCGGATCCTGCAGTGCCTCGCCCTCTTGGCCCTCCTCCTGGGGAGCCCGGCCATGGGCTTGGCTGGTCCTGAGCCCGCCCGCGCCTGCTGCTGCGGCGAGGAGGATTCCGAACCCTGCGGCATGCCCACCTGCCCCCCCCGCTGCCCGACCCCGGGTTCTTCCCTCGTCGTGGCCGCCCCCGCCCCGGTCCAGGCCCAGGTGCGCCTGGCCGCCCAGCGCCGTGGGGAACCCCGCCGGGAGCCCCAGCCCTGGGCCGCCCCCCGGTATTCCGTCCGGACGGCCTCCCAGGTCCGGCCCGCCTCTCCCGCCCACGGTCCTCCGCCCGGCCCCTCTCTGGACCGCCAAGCCCAGTTGAGGTGCTTCCGGATCTGAGCTGCCGCTTCGCCTGCCGAAACCGTTCGACACGCGCCGCACCGCGCCAGCTTCCGGAGTTCCCATGCGCCTCGCGCTCCTCCTGGTCCTCGGACTTCTTCCCGTCCGGGCCCAGGCCCCCCTCGCCGACGACCCCCGCCTCCAGGCCCTGATCCAGGAAGCCCTGGACGCCAATCCCGATCTGCGGAGATCCCGCGCCGCCGCCCAGGCGGAGCGCGAACGCATCCCCCAGGCGGGGGCCCTTCCCGACCCCACCCTCTCCCTGGGCCTCCAGAACGACGGCTTCAAGAAGCTCCAGATCGGCCAGATGGAAAGCAGCTACTGGCAGGTGATGGTCACCCAGGGACTGCCCTGGCCCGGCAAGCTCGCCCTGCGCACCGATATCGCCCGCATGGGCTCCCAGGCCGCCGAAGCCTCCGCCGACCGCTCCCGCCTGGGCCTCGAGGCCGAGGTGCGCCGGGCGTACCTGGCCCTCCTCCTGGCCAAGGGGCAGATGGCCCTCCTGGAGGAGCAGGCCCACCTCCTGCGCCAGGCCGAAGCCACGGCCCGCATCCGGTACGAGGTGGGCCAGGGCGCCCAGGCCGACCTCCTCCGGGCCCAGCTGGAGCGCACGCGCCTGGACCAGACCCGCCTCCGCCTGGAAAGCGACGCGCGCACGGCCCTGGCGGGGCTGAACCGCCTCCGGGCCCGGCCCGCGGACGCCCCCTTCGAGCCCGGGACGCTGGAAGGCGTATCCGATCCTCCGGCCATCGACCCGGCCGCGGCCCTGCCCCAGGTCATGGAGCACACCCCCGAGGTGCGCTCCGCCCGCATCGGGGCCCAGCAGTCGGAAAAGGCCGTGGCCCTGGCCAAGCTGGACCGCCGCCCCGACTTCGGGGTCACCGCCGGGATCATGCCCCGGGGCGGGTTCGATCCCATGTGGAGCGCCGGCGTATCCATCT
>DATGXY010000054.1:0-26821 GCA_035298525.1 Holophaga sp. | reverse complement strand
CGATGGCACCTGAACACCAGCATCCTGGAGGGGATCAACAACAAGATCAAGGTCCTGAAGCGGATCGCCTATGGATACCGGGATGAGGCCTACTTCTTCCTCAAGATCCGCGCGGCCTTTCCCGGAAATCCGTGAAGAACCCATTTTTTCTTTTCCTCGGAATCCTGTTCGACGCAGTGCGTCGAACAGGATTCCGAGGAAAAGAAAGCCCGAATGGCCATCGCCCACAAGCTGGCCCTGATCATCTGCAGAAACCTGGCGGCCGGAACCGAATACAAGGAGCCGATCCCCAAGCCCATGTCCAAGAAAGTCCAGGCCAGGATCAAGAACAAGCGGGTCGCGGACCTCGAACGACTCGGCCACAAGGTCACGCTCGAACCTTTCGAACCGGCTTCATAGCCAGGTTACTTGCCAGCAGATACACCTATTTTCATGACGGAGCTACCGAAGGGAGCGGGCGGTCCCCCCGCGGGACCGATCAGGAGCCTGACCAAGTCATGCAAGGCCCCACCTGGGACTGGAGCCCCCCTGGGTGCCGCCCACCTGCTCCGCCCCTGGCTGGAAGACGGGACCGGGGAACCTCCCACCCCGAAACCCCATTGATGGCTCGTGTCCAAGACCGGACTGCGCCCCGCGGGAGCGCATCGTCAGCGGCCACGAGGAGAATTTCCATGCGAGCGATGCTCTTGATGCCGGCGGTCTGCGCCGCGGCCTATGGCTGGAGCCCTGTCCAGCCCTGCACGACCCCCGAATACGCCAAGACCCTGGCCGAGGTGGATACGGGCAGAGAGGCCGTCGTGGCCTTGCCCATCATCCAGACCGACGGCACCAAGGGCTGGCTCGTGGAAGTGCACATGCCCGGCAAGGAGAAGGGCTGGCGCTGCATCATCGACTGCGACCTGGCGAAGGCCCGGAGCAGGGACCCCATCCCGAACCCCGCGCGGCGGAAGTCCTGATCGGGGCACCCGCCATGACCCCCGCCGCCCCGCCCTTCGGAAGAATCAGGTCCTTCCTGTGGCCCATCCACCGGCACGAGTTGCGCAAGCTCGTGCCCATGCTCCTGCTCTTCTTCTTCATCTCCCTCGTCTACTCCCTGCTGCGCAACACCAAGGACGCCCTGGTGGTCACGGCCCCGGGGGGCGGCGCGGGGCTGATCCCCTTCATCAAGGTGTACGGGACCATCCCCGGCTCCGTCCTCATCATGCTGGCCTACGCCTGGCTCAGCCGGCACATGGGCAAGAAGCGCGTGTTCCAGGTGTCCATCGGCTTCTTCATGGCCTTCTTCCTGGCCTTCGCCGTGGTCTATCCGCACCGGGACGCCCTGGAGCCCGTTGCCTGGGCCACCACCGTCCGCGGGGGCCTGGGGGGGCACCTGGCCGGCATGGCGCGTCACTGGGTGCTGGCCCTCTTCTACGTCATGTCCGAGCTGTGGGGCAGCGTCGCCCTCTCCCTTCTCTTCTGGGGCTTCGCCAACGACATCACCCGGGTGGAGGAGTCCAAGCGCTTCTACGCCCTCTTCGGCATCGGGGCGAACCTGGCCCTCGTCGCCGTGCGCTTCGTGAATCCCCTCATCCACGCCCTGGGCTCGGCCCTCCAGGCCGTGACCGGGGCTGACCGCTGGACCTCGTACCTGCGGGCCCTGGTGGTGGTGGTGCTGCTCTGCGGCGCCGCCATCATCGGCCTGTACCGCTGGATCCACGCCAGGGTGCTCACCGACCCCCGCTTCCCGGCCTCCGTGGACCCGGCCGCCTTCCGGAAGCCCCGGGTCGCCATGTCCATGGGCCAAGGGATCCGGTTCCTGGCGAAGTCCCGCTACCTGCGCCTCATCGCCCTGCTGGTGCTCTCGTACGGCATCGCCATCAACCTCATCGAGGTGGCCTGGAAGAACCAATTGGGCCTGCGCTACCCCGATCCCGGGGACTACCAGGACTACATGGCGGGCTTCTCCATGGCCACGGGCCTGTTGACCCTCGTGCTGATGCTCTTCGTGTCCGGCAACCTGATGCGGCGGTTCGGGTGGACCTTCGCGGCCCTGGTCACCCCGGTGGTCCTGGCCGTGACCGGGGCGGGCTTCTTCGGCTTCATCCTGGGCCAGGGGGTGCTGGCGGGATGGCTGGCGCGCCTCGCCACCACCCCCGCCGCCATGAGCGTGCACTTCGGGGCCATCCAGAACGTCATGAGCAAGAGCGCCAAGTATTCCCTCTTCGATCCCACCAAGGAGATGGCCTACATCCCCCTGGACCAGGAATCCAAGGTGCGGGGCAAGGCGGCCATCGATGTCGTGGGGGCGCGCCTGGGCAAGGCCGGGGGCTCCCTCATCCAGCAGGCCCTCCTGGCCGCCTACGGATCCATCGGCGCCATCACCGGCCCCACCGCCGTCATCCTGGCCGGCGTGATCGGGGTCTGGATCTGGGCCACGGCCTCCCTGGGAGGGATGTTCAAGCGCCTCGACCCGGCCTAGGGTGCGCGCTCCCTAGGAGCCTGCAGGCTCCTCGCCGAAGTGCTTGCGCAGGATGCCCTGCAGGAGCCGGGGGAAGAAGCCGGACACGGTGGGCCCCAGGCTGTAGACGGCCACGGCCTTGACCTCGTTGCCCAGCTCGAAGAGGGCGGCGCCGTCCACCTCGCCCGTGCCCAGCAGGAGCACGGGGATCCGGCTGCCCAGGGTCTCCGCCAGGGTCCGGAGGCGCTTGCGGTCGTCCATGGTGATGGAAGGCACGTGCAGGACCACCAGGGAGCGCCCCGCCGCCGCCAGGTCCTTCAGGGCCTGGACGGTGGGTCCCACCCGGTGGAAGGCGGGCAGGTCCTTGAGGGGCTCCCGGAGGCGGGCCTCCAGGGCCGGATCCGAGCTGACGAGGACGAGGGAGGGGCCTTCCGCCCGGGGACCCGCCTCGGCCTGGGCGTCCGAGGCGTCCGCATCACCCCGGCCGCCCTGGAGGATCCGCTCCTCCTCCTGCTTTTGGAAGACCCAGCGGGAGAAGTGGTCCAGGAGTTCCCCGTCGGGCCGGGGCCGGAACTCCAGGCCCAGGACCCGGTCCTTCACGTAGCGGACCTTGGCCTTGCAGTTGATGTTGATCTCGGGGGTGACGGTGACGGCGATGTGGATGACGTCGTCCACCTGCACGTCGCCTTCCTCGAAGTCCCGCTGGGCGAAGATGCGGATGCCCGAGGTGCTGATGTTCATGACGGTGGCCATGAGCAGGTCGTAGCGGCGGGAATTGAAGGAAGCCACCAGGCGCCCCACCCGCTCGACGCGGTAGCTGGCCCGGTAATCATCCACGTTCATGATCTCGGGCAGGCTCAGGGCGAGGCTCTGGCGGCCCCGCACGAGGCCCACCCCCTTCAGCTTCGTGGGGGCCTCGAAGAACTGGTGCCCGTAGGGGAACCGGATGCGGAGATCGGGGCTGCGCAGGCCGTACTGGGCGTCCTCCCGGCTCATGGTGGCCGCCACGTGGACCTGGTCGGCGTCCAGGCGCATGAAGTGGGATTCGAAGCGCACGTAGGGCGTCACGAGCAGAAGGAGCTCGCCCTTCTCGCAAACGGTCCGGAGGGCCTCCTTGATGGCCACGGAATTGCGGATGGAGGGTTCGGTCTTGTTCTGCATGGCTCCCTTGGGTGCCTCGATGATAGACCGGGAATCTTGAAAATTCCTAGCTGTAACCGCCCATCATCTTGTGGATGATGCGGCTGACCACGACCCACAGCAGCAGGGACATGGCCAGGGCGGCCACGGCCCCGAAGGTGAAGATCTGCCAGAGGGGCACGCTGTCCATGAAGCCGGCGGCCTTTCCGGCCAGGTAGGCCCCGATGCCCAGGGAGAAGAACCAGGCGCCCATGAGCTGGGAGGTGAGGTGCTTGGGGGCCAGCTTGGACACGTAGCTGAGGCCCACCGGGCTCAGGGAGAGCTCGCCCAGGGTGTGGATGAAGTAGACGCCCACGAGCCAGGACATGTTGACGGGGGTGATGGTGCCCGGGACGCTCTGCACCGTGTGGGCGGCGGGGGCCAGCAGGAAGAAGCCCAGGGAGGCCATGAGGAGGCCGATGGCGAACTTCACGGGGCTGCTGGGGAAGAGTCCGGCCCGCTTGCGCCAGATCCACACGAAGAGGGGACCCAGGGCCACGATGAGCACCGCGTTCACGGACTGGAAGTAGGTAGCGGGAATCTCGAACCCGCCCTTCTCCCGGATGAGGCGGGCCTTGCGGTCGTCCAGCGCCTTCACCTGGCGGTCGTAGTCCCCCTTGCGGGCGGTGAGCTCGTCCCACTTGGCCAGCTGCTCCCGCTCGGGGGCGGCCAGGGCCAGGTCCGCGGGGCGTTCGGCGGGGCTCTTGGACTTGGCGGCCTTCAGGGCCTCGCTGCCGTCCCGCAGGATCGCGGTCTCGAGGCTGTCGCGCTGGGCCTTCACGGGCTGGAAGGCATTGCCCAGGTTGGCGATGTCCACCTGCACCTGGGCGGCCTCGGGGTTGTTCACCACGCGGCGGATGTAGTCCTTGGCGAACAGGTTGAGGGTGCTCCCGGCCTGCTGGAACACGAACCAGAAGGTGATGGAGAACAGCAGCATCACGCCCACGACCTTGAGCTTGTTGCGGTCCTCGGGGCTGAGGGAGGCGCTTTCGCCGCCGCCGGCCTGGGCCAGGGGCGTGCGGGTCTGGACGATGCCGCGGTTCACCAGCATCTGGGCGATGGTCATGATGGCGGTGGCGCCGATGGCGCCGAGCACCAGCTGCACGTACCAGGCCTTGGCGCCCACCACGACCCAGGCCATGGCCATGAGCACGAGCACCATGAGGGCCACGAAGCCCAGGCCCTTGGGGGCGGGTTCCTCGGCGCCCTCGGGCATGCTGGCGTCCTTCACCAGGTGGCGGCGCAGCATGAAGTTGGCCAGGCCCAGCAGCATGCCGAAGCCGGAAACGGCGAAGGCCCAGGACCAGCCGGCGGAGGAATTGAGGCCGATGGAATTGAGGAAGGCGTGGAAGCGGGGGTGCTCGGCCATGGTGCCGCAGACCAGGGGGGCCAGGAAGGCGCCCGTGTTGATGCCCATGTACTCGATGGTGAAGGCCCCGTCCCGGCGGGGATCGTCCTTGCCGTAGAGGCGGCCCACGCTGGCGGAGATGTTGGGCTTCAGCAGGCAGGTGCCGATGGCGATGAACACCAGGCTCCCGATGACCCCGTTCAGGGACTTGATCTGGAGCATGATCTGCCCGGCGGCGATGAGGAGGCCGCCCAGGACGATGGTGCGCTTGGCGCCCAGGAAGCGGTCCGCGATCTGGCCCCCGTTCAGGCTGAACAGGTAGATGGAGAGCATGTACCCGCCGAAGAGCCCGCCCGCCCGGAACTTGTCCAGGCCCAGGCCCCCCAGGGCCACGGGGGTCGTGAGGTAGATGATGAGCAGGGCCCGCATGCCGTAGTGGCTGAAGCGCTCCCAGGTCTCGGTGAAGATCAGGACCCAGAGGCCTGCGGGCTGGCCCTTGGAGGGCGTTTCGACGCTCATGGCGGCTCCCATTTGGATTCATCCCTTATACCTCATTTCACGACGCCGGGGGGTCACTTCGGGCCGATGCTATGCTCTTGCGCACAGTAGGGCGTGTTCGTAATGTAGGAGGCCCCGCGATGGTGGCACCGGCCATGGCAAGACAAGGCCCGCGAGGAGAGCGAATCGGGAATTCGTTCGACGAGCGGAACGCCGTATTGCCGTGGCCGCTGCCACCACCCGGAGGGCGGCGCCTGGAGGCCCGATTATCGGGTGCAAGTCCCTTGAAAAGACCACCTGTATTTCCTGCGGGCCTTGCGCCCGATAATCGGGCCTCCAGGCGCCGTCGCGGGGCCTCCTACATTACGAACACGCCCGAGAGGTGAACCTTGGCCGCCACGCTTCTGGAGCACGTGAAGGACATGCATGACCATATGGCCTGGGCGGACGCCGTCTGGTTCGACACCTGGGGCAAGTCGGAGGCCCGGGAGGACGAGGACCTGCGGGCCCGGGTGCGGCACATGGCCGACGTGGAGGCGGGCTTCCTCATGGTGCTGGAGGGCCGGGAGGTGGATTTCGGCGGGGAACGGCCCCTGCCCACCTTCGAGGACCTGCGCGCGGCGACCCGGGCCAACCACGCCGCCTTCGCCGGGATCCTGGAGGGCCTCGACGCCCCGGGCCTGGCCCGGGAGGTGACCATCCCCTGGTTCCCCGGCCCCCCCTGCGTGATCACCGTGGACGAGGCCCTCACACAGGTGGCCATGCACACCCAGCACCACCGGGGCCAGCTCATGGCCCGGCTGAAGGAGCTGGGAGGGAAGGCCCAGAACGTGGACTACATCATCTGGGCCTGGAAGAAGCGGCCCCAGGGGCGGTGGTAGCGGGGATCCTGGGGGGGCGAAACCGCCGGAGACCTTTTCCTCCGCGTGCCGATGGGTTATGTGTTCGCCACCCTCGAGACAAGGCCCGAAAAGGAGCTGATCACCCGCGCCCCTCCAACCACCGCACCGGCCCCTCCCCGGCCAGATCCCGGAGGGCATCGGGCGTGGCCTCGAGGGTTTGCATCCGGGAGGGATGGACCAGGGCCACGGCGTCCGGCGGGACCAGATGGGCCAGGAGACGGCCGATGAAGCGGTAGTGCCCCTCCTCGGTGCCCATGGGCACGATGCGGTCCACGGACATCCATGCCCGGTGCCGGGCCACGGCGTCCAGGACCCGGGGATCCCGGATGCGGGCCCGGAAGGGGCTGAAATCGTCGTAGGGGCCGGGGACGGCGTGGACCATGAAGCCGCCCTCGAAGCCCGGGACGGCGCTCATGACCATGAACATGGCGCCCTTCACCGGCCCGTCCACCACCAGGTTCCCCGCCTCCCGGGGGGGCAGGAACTGGCCCGGAAAAACGGCGTCCAGGGCTGCGCGCAGGGTCTCCAGGTCCAGGGCCACGGGGGAGACGGAGAGGAGCACCAGACTCGTCATCCGGTGCCCTCCGTCGTCGGGGGGGGCCACCCCCGCCCGCTTCCTCGTGAACAGGCGCTTCAGGAAACCCAAGGCCGGGCCTCGCTCACTCCACGGCCAGGTCGAACCGGGCTTCCGGCGTGTAGCCCTTGGCCACGGCCTCGGTGTTCCGGTAGATGACCCACTCCGGCAGGCCCCGCTGGAAGGTCTTGAGCATCTGGTGCAGTTCCAGGCGGCTGTTGGCGGTGTACAGGTACAGGGTGAGCCTGGGGTTGTAGGGGTTGGGCATGGCCAGGGCCAGGCCGTCCTCGGGCTTGGCGTAGAGCCGGCCCTGGAAGCGGAACCAGCCCTTGCCGAAGGTGACGGGCAGCTTCTTGTCGTGGACCATGCGGGCCAGGACGCCGTTCACCTCGGGCCCGCCGAAGACCACCAGGTCCCTGCCGGCCAGTTCCTCGTCGGAGACCTCGGCGTCGGGCTTGATGGGGGGCAGGATCTCGGAGAAGTTGTCCGCCAGGAGCTCCCGGTAGTTGAGGGCGATGCTCCGGCTGGCCTCCACCTCCCGGGTGGTGCCGTGGATGAAGAGCAGGTTGGAGAAGTCGTCCAGCTGGTTGGGGAGGGCGTAGGGGTTGGCCAGCCGCACGGGCAGGTCGCGGCCCGCGTTGAAGAGGACGCGCACCGGCTTCTCGCCGGAGGCGAGGGTGACGGTCTGGTCCCCACCCTTGACCTCGATCTTGTGGAGGCGGGCCCCCTTGGCGGTGCGCAGTTCCACGGTGGCGAGGAAGTGCCAGGGGGTCCCGGGCTGGGTGATCCTGAGCCTCGTCTCCCAGCCCGCGTCGTTCTTGGCCGTGGTGACGGTCACGGCGGGATCGGGCAGGTCGTCCCGGTCCAGCCACTGGCCGGCGAAGGCCTTGAGGTCCCGGCCCGCGGCCCTGGAGGCGGCGTCGATGAACGCGTCGGAGGTCATGGGCTTGCCCGCGTAGGCGGCGTGCACCTCGCCCATGACCTTGGCGAAGGCGGCGTTGCCCAGCAGGAGGCGCAGCTGGTGGTGGAGGAAGGCCCCCTTGGCCCGGGGCAGGTGGTACATGCCGTGCCTGTCGAAGGCGGTGACGGCCTTGCGGGGGGCAACGGCCCCCTCGCGGGCGGCGAAGTAGGCGTAGCGCGCGTTGAGGTCGGCCAGGGCGTCCCGCTGGGTCTCGAAGGCCTTGGCGGGATCCTCCGGGAGGCGGCGCAGGAGGGCGTGGTAGAAGGCGTTGCCGGTCATGTACCAGCCGTCCCCGTCCGTGGCGGGAAGCACGGTGTTGGACCAGAGGAGGTCCTTGGGATAGGCGAAGGCCTCCTTGACCGGAGCCACCTCGGCCTTGGGGGCGGGGGCGGGCTCGGCGGCGGCCTTCAGGCCCTTGAGCTTCTCGCAGACGAAAAGCGGCGCGAAGGTGGTGTATCCCAGGGTGAGGTGGGGGGTGGCGTGGGGCAGGTCCGCCATCCAGCGCCCTCCCACCCACTTCTCGCGCAGGGTGGCCTTGCCGTAGTGGGCGACGAACATGAGCTTCTCGGCCATCTCGGAGGTGGTGAGCTTGGTGTCGCAGGCGTGGGGCCTGTTGATGGGACTGGAGGCGAAGACCGCCACCCCCGCGGCCAGGTCGAAGCCGCCCTTGCCGTACTTGCGGTACATCTCGTGGAAGGCCACGCCCCGGTTGTTGGAGGGCATCACGGCCAGATCCACCGGGAGGTTCTCCAGGTTGGGCATGAGCTCCCGGCGCACCTCGGGGGAGCGGTTGTCGTTGTCGGCCCAGATGAAGTCCTTGAGCCCGCCGGGGGTGTCCGCGGGGTTCCCCTTGCTGCCGGTGCGCCACATGCGGGTCTGCTTGGTGCCAAGGAGGAAGTCGGCGCCCTCGTCGGTCTTGATGTCGGCGATGAGCCAGTCGTTGGTGTACAGGCCGTTGTTGCGGGTCTTGAGGATCTCCGCGGCCTGGTCGATGCTCGTGGCGTACTGGGCGGCCTTGCGGATGCGGTTGGCCTCGGGGGTGCCCTCGGGCTCGAAGGGGGTCTGGGCCACCGTGGTCTCGCCGATGACGAGCCCGGCGTCGTTGATGTACCAGTCCGTGCCCGAGCTGATGCCCCCGGCGAAGGTCTGCATGACGAAGCGCCGGCCCTGGGTGGGCTGCACGTCCACCATCACGTTCCAGTCCACGCCGGTGTATCCGGGAGGCCACATGAACACCTGGCCCATGACGACACGGCCGTCCATGGTGGCGCTCTTGGTGGCGATGAAGGAGGAGCAGCGGTCGGTGCGGCCCGGCTCGTCCCCGGCGGGCGCGGAGAAGGTCCGGCCCGAGAGGGGGGTGGCGGTGACCCTGGCGGCCTTGGCGATCTCCCCCAGGTCGATATCGGAGTTGATGGTCACCACGTCCAGGAGATCGATGGTCCGGCCCAGCACCTTGATGCCGGCCTTGGCGGCGCCGTCGGCGATGCCCTTCATCTCCTCCAGGAACTCGGTGTCGTACTTGCGCAGCATGAAGCCGTCGGCCAGGCCCCGCTGGCGATCCCAGCCGGCGGCGGGATTGGCCTTGTCCTGGAGGCTGGCCAGCTTCTCCACGAAGACCCCCAGCTCCTTCGCCATCAGCTGCCCGTGCTGGTAGCCCCGCTCGTAGGGGGCCCCCTCGATGTGCAGGAAGGTCCAGCCCCCCTCCTCGTACCGGAAGCCCTTGCCGGACCAGCGCACCGTCTCCAGGGGGATGATGGCGCCGATGTCGTCCACCTTCTCCAGGGTCAGCCCGTCGAACCAGGCGGTGCCCGTGGCCTTGCCGTTGCGGCCCAGGTGGAGCTGGACCCGGTCGTTGGCCGTGGTGGCGAAGAAGGTCACGGAGACCCAGCGGGCCCCGGTGCCCGCGGCCGTGGAGGAGGCGTTGGTGAAGGGGAAGCTCTTCATGGAGAGGCAGGCCCCCAGGGCGGTGGGGTACCGGGCCGTGGGATCGGCGGCGACGCCCTCCGTGCGCACCCAGGCGCTGAGGCGGTACAGCTGGCCCACCTGGAGCTTCACCGGCTCGGAGACCACGGTCGTCTCGGAGCCCCCGGCGGGGCTGGCCAGGCGCAGGCTCCGGTAGCCCTGGCGGCGCCCGGGGCCGATGGACACCTTGGCCTGGCCCGAGGCCAGGGTCCAGCCCAGGGGCATTTCGCCCTTCTGCTGCTCGAATCCGGCGTTGAAGACCGGCACGGCCACGGGCTCCGCCGCCAGGCCCGCGATGGCCGGGAGGCAGACGCCCAGGAGGGTGGGGATGGTTCGCATGGGGGGATTCTCCTCATACATCAAACCATGAGGCTGGACGTTTGTCCTCCCCTTCCCGGTGCTAAGCTTACTCGCAACACGAGGTATCCATGTTCCGCTCCGCCCTGCTCGCCGCCGCCCTGGTCCTCCAGGTCCAGGCCGAAGCCCCCCGCCCCGTCACCCACGAGGCCCTCTGGCTCATGAAGCGCGTGGGCGCCCCCGTGCCCAGCCCCGACGGCCGGAAGGTGGTCTTCCCCGTGACCCAGCCCGCCTACGACGCCAAGGACCAGACCTCCGACCTGTGGATCCGCTCCCTGGAGGACGAGGCCCCGCCCCGCCAGATCACCTTCACCAAGGGGGCCGAAGGGGACGTGGCCTGGAGCCCCGATTCCCGGCGCATCGCCTTCACCGCCAAGCGCGAGGGGGACGAGGTGGCCCAGGTGTACGTGCTGGACCTGGCCGGGGGCGGCGAGGCCCAGCGCGTCACGGACCTGGCCCTGGGGGCCGACGCCCCCCGGTGGAGCCCCGACGGCGCCCGCCTCCTCTTCGTGAGCGAGGTCTTCCCCGGCGCCCGCACCGAGGCGGAGAACAAGGCCGCCCTCAAGGAGCGGAAGGACCGCAAGTACAACGTGCGGGCCTACGACGCCTTCCCCGTGCGCCACTGGGACCACTGGCTGGGCGAACGCAAGGCCCACCTCTTCGTGCAGGAGGCCCGCCCCGGCGCCCCCGCCCTGGACCTGCTGGCGGGTTCATCCCTGGCCGCGTCCCCGGGCTTCGCGGGCTCCCTCCAGAACGACGGGGGCCAGACCCTGGAAGCGGCCTGGACCCCGGATGGTCTCGCCGTGGTCTTCGCGGCCCAGGTGAACCTGGACGAGGCGGCCCGGACCGAGCTCCACACGCCCCTCTTCCTCGTGGACGCCAGGGGCGGCGAGCCCCGTCGCCTCACCCCCGGCCCCGGGCACTTCGGCCACCTGCGCTTCACGCGGGACGGCTCCCGCCTCCTCTGCGTCCGCACCCTGGAGACCCCGGGCAAGGCCTACGACCTCACCCGCCTCGTGAGCTTCCCCTGGCCCTTCCAGGACGCGCCCCGGGTCCTCACCGCCGCCCTGGACCGCAGCGTGGAGCGCTTCGCCCTGCCCGACTCCGGGCGGGTCTTCTTCACCTACGAGGAGGCCGGCCTGGAGCGCCTCCATTCCGTGGCCCTGGACGGTGGCGAGGTCCGGGACGAGCCCGGCCCGGCCAACGGCTGCATCACGGCCCTGGCGGCCGGGGGCACCGCCCTCGTGGGCAAGTGGGAGAGCGCCACCCGCCCCGCCGAAGTCCACGCCTTCGGCCCCGGCGGCGCCCGGCCCCTGACCGCCTTCAACGCGGAACGGGCCGCCGCCCTTCGCTGGTCCCCCGTGGAGCACTTCTGGACGGCCTCCCGGGGCCGCCGCGTCCACAGCATGGTGGTGCGGCCCGGGAACTTCGACCCCGCGCGGAAGTACCCCCTCCTCGTGCTCATGCACGGGGGCGCCGCCAACATGTGGCGGGACGCCTTCGGCCTGCGCTGGAACTACCACCTCATGGCCGAGCCCGGCTACGTGGTGCTCCTCACGGATTACGCCGGCTCCACGGGCTACGGCGAGGCCTTCGCCCGGGCCATCGGCCTGGATCCCCTGCGGGGCCCCGGCCAGGACATCCTGGCCGCCGCGGACGACGCCATCGCCCGCTTCCCCTTCATCGACGGCTCCCGCCAGGCCGCGGCCGGGGCCAGCTACGGCGGGCACCTGGCCAACTGGCTCCAGGCCACCACCACCCGCTTCAAGGCCATCGTCAGCCACGCCGGCGAGATGGACCTGCTCATGCAGTGGGGCACCAGCGACGTGTGCTGGCACCGGGAGGTGACCACGGGGGGCCCCGCCTGGGAGGGCGGCAAGGCCTGGCGCGACCAGAGCCCCGTGCTCCAGGCCGGCAACAAGGCCAAGGGCACCGGCTTCACCACCCCCATCCTCATCACCGTGGGCGAAAAGGATTTCCGGGTCCCCCTCAACAACGCGCTCATGAACTTCACCCTGCAGCAGCGCCTCCAGGTGCCCAGCCGCCTCCTGGTCTTCCCCGACGCCAATCACTGGATCAGCAAGGGAGAGGACAGCCGCCACTGGTTCGCCGAAGTGCAGGGCTGGCTGGGACGCTACCTGAAATAGGGCCGCGCCCGCCTGATATCATCGCCCCATGACGCCTTCCCACCCGCCCCGGGCCTTCCGGGACATGGACCCCGCCCGCCTCGCCCAGCTCCTGGACGCGTCCGCGGCCCTGGGGCCCTGCCGGGACCTGGAGACCCTGGGCCCCGCCCTCTTCCGGGTGCTCCAGGAGGGCCTGCCCCTGCACCGCCTGGCCCTTTGGCTGGGCTCCGCGGAGGAGGGCCTGCCCATTTCCCAGTGGGCCGCCCAGCGGGGACCGGATGGCATCCTGGAGGCCGTGCAGCCCCTGCCCGGCTGGGTGGAGGCCACCCGCAACCTGGCCGCGGATCTGTACAGCCTGGAGGAGGCGGAGGCCTCGGGGGCCGGGGGCATGGCCCGGGTGCTTTCGGACCTGGGCTACCAGTCCGCCGTCCTCCTGCCCCTGCGCACCCCCGAGCGCCTCGTGGGGGGCCTCGCCCTGTCCAGCCGGGAACCGGGGGCCTTCCGGGAGGCGGGCCGGGATTACCTGGTGTTCCTGGCCCGTTTCCTGGCCAGCTATGCCCTGCGCATCCTGCGCCTGCGCCAGCTGGACGAACTGAACGCCAGCCTCACCCGGGAGCGGGACCAGCAGCGCATCCTCCTGGAGATCACCAACGAGCTCATGGAGCACCGGGAGCCCCGGGACCTCTTCGAGGCCATCGCGGCCAGCCTCCGGCGCCACCTGGCCTTCGACGGCCTCGTGCTGGTGCTCAGCCAGGACGGGGGCCGGGAGGCGGAGGTCCGTTTCATGGACTTCCCCGGGGGCCGGGGCCACATCCAGGAGAACATCGTCTTCACGCTGGAGGAGGGCCCCACCGCCGTGGCCATGAAGGAGCGGCGCGTGAAGGTCTTCGAGCGGGAGGACCTGCTGGCCTTCCCCCACCCGGTGCCCTCCGTGATGGTGCAGGGCGAGGGATTCGGCACCCTCTGCAGCGTGCCCCTCATCTCCCGCAACCGGGTCATGGGCGTGCTCAACTTCGCCTCCCGCTCCGCGGGGGCCTTCCCGCCCGATGTGGCCGCCCTGCTGGGCCGGGCCGGGGCCCAGGTGGCCATCGCCCTGGACAACGCCTTCGCCTACCAGGAGATCCAGACCCTTCGCGACAAGCTGGCCCAGGAGAACCTCTACCTGCAGGAGGAGATGGACCGGGACTACGGCCTGGAGATCATCGGCACCAGCCCCGCCCTGCGCCAGGTGCTGCGCCAGGTGGAGACGGTGGCCCCCAGCGGGGCCACGGTGCTCATCCTGGGCGAGACGGGCACGGGCAAGGAACTCATGGCCCGGGCCATCCACGGCCTCAGCCCCCGGGCGGAGCGCAGCTTCGTGCAGATCAATTGCGCCGCCATCCCCTCGGGCCTGATGGAGTCGGAACTCTTCGGGCACGAGAAGGGGGCCTTCACGGGGGCCCTCGCGGCCAAGGCCGGGCGCCTGGAGCTGGCCCACGAGGGGACCCTTTTCCTGGACGAGATCGGGGATCTCCCCCTGGATCTGCAGCCCAAGCTCCTGCGGGCCCTGCAGGAGCGTGAATTCGAGCGGCTGGGGGGAACCCGGCCCCGCAAGGTGGACCTGCGCCTCATCGCCGCCACAAACCAGGACCTGGCCGCCATGGTGGAGGCGAGGACCTTCAGGGCCGACCTCTACTACCGCCTCAACGTCTTCCCCATCCGCATCCCCTCCCTGCGGGAGCGGCGGGAGGACATCCCGGTGCTGGTGCGCTACTTCACCCAGAAGTTCGCCCAGCGCATGCACAAGGCCATCGACGCCATCCCGGTCCGGGCCATGGAGGCCCTCTCCGCCTGGCCCTGGCCCGGCAACGTGCGGGAGCTGGAGAACTTCATCGAGCGCTCCGTCATCCTCACCCGGGGACGGGAGCTCCAGATCCCCTTCACGGAACTGGAAGCCCCCGCCCGGATCGCCCCGCCGGGGGGGACCCGCACCCTGGAGGAGGCGGAGCGGGAGGCGATCCTCGCCGCCCTGGAGGCCGCGAGGGGCAAGGTGGGGGGCCCCGGGGGCGCCGCGGAGCGTCTGGGCCTCAAGCGCACCACCCTGCAGAGCCGCATGCTGAAGCTGGGGATCCCATCGAGGCCCTGATCCCGCCAAGGCACCGGATCCGAAGGGCGCGCCTCCGGAGGGCCCTCAGTGCCCACCCGTTTCCGGGGCCGTCCAGATGTCCTTCTTCCAGGGGGGCTGCGGGCCGGCCTCGAGGGTGAATTCATCGTAGGCGCCCACCTTCTTCAGGAGGTCCCCCATGAGCCCACCCAGGACCTTGATGTCCTCCAGAGGGTGCTTTTTCGTCATGAAGCGGCCCCAGCGATCCGGATACTTCTGGATGAAGGCGGGCTCGGTCGGCATGAGCGCCTTGCGGAGGACGTCGTCCCCCTGCACGCCGAAGATCTGCCACCGGGGCGAGCGATCAGCGAACGCCCTGCCGTAGTCGATGGAGGAGCCCACCTTCGAGGCGTCGTTCACCATGCCGAAAAGAACCTTGCCGGTCCCCGGCATCTTGACGGCGCTGTATAGGTAACGGTCCGCCCGGGGGAACAGGGCATGCCCGTTCTTGGAGGCATAGGCCCACACCCGGTCTGCCGTGGGATCGGTGATCCCCTTGTCGAGGACCTTGGCGGCCGGCAGCCAACCTCCGCTTCCGTGCGCTGACATGAACACGGCCCGGTCGGTCACGATCCGGCCATCCTTGGCGGATACGCGCACCGTCAGGTGCTCCCAGTCCCCCTCATGGACACCCAGTTCCTTGAGTTCATAGGTATTGATCTTGGGCTGGTTGGTGTCGAAGATCCGTTTTGTGAACCACGCGAGGCCGGGGGCGACGCTGGGGACCGACTTGAAGTCGGCCGTGTAGATGGTCCCAGGCCCGTTGAATGCGTAGAGGAACCAATACTGCAGGTCCAACGTCCCGGAGGCCTTGTCCACCTTCACGTTGACATAGGTTTTGGCCTTCTGCAGGTTGCCGCCGCGCATCTTCATGTCCGCGTTGTTCTTGAGCTGGAGGCCCTTGTGATCCTTGCCGTCCTCCTTGTAGGTGCAGGGCGTCGTCACGGCCAGGAACTCCTCCACGCTGGTGGGGAGGTACTTCTCATCGTCGTGCAGCACGAGGATCGGGGCGTATCTCTGGATGGCCTCCTTGACCCTATTCGGATCGGGGCCGTCTCCGGCCGCCAGGAGGGAGGGGAGGGTGAGAAGCAGCCATGATTTCATTAATCTCTCATTAATTTGCCTGCATGTATAGCCCTGCCAACCGAGCTGTCAACATCCATCAGGGCAGGCAAGGCTTACACCCCAGGCATACCTGCATATCCTATTCATCCAATTTCGTTTGTACGAGGCTTCTCTCCGCATGCCTCTGCGAAACCTTTGCGCCTCCGCGTCCCAATGGATCTACCCACCCGCGGCGCGATGGCAGGACGTGCGCCGCGGGTGGGTAGATCCACTGGGACCCGGAGGCGCTGAGGTTTCGCTGAGGGTCGCAGAGAACACCCTTCCATGAACCCAGGCCTGTTCCCACCGGAGGGTAGACGGGCCGTTTCAGCCAGGAGCGAGATGCCGATGCCGAAATATCGGCTTTTGCCGACATTTCGGCCTGGTCATCATCGGCACTTCACGGGTTTTTGCATCCAAATACCCTATTCCCCTTCTTTATAACTTCGGCACGATTCCGGCATTGTTCCTTCGGTCGGAGGTTTCCATGCTTCGCATCACCCCCAAAGAGAAGGACGGCCGGCTCACCCTGGTCCTGGAGGGCAAGCTCTCGGGCCCGTGGGTGGCCGAGCTGGCCCAGGCCTGGAGCGAGCGCCGGGCCGGGACGGACCCGCGCCGCGCCACCATCGACCTCCGGGCCGTGGCCTTCGTGGATGACGGGGGACGCGCGCTGCTGGAGGACCTGCACCGGGAGGGCCTGGACCTGGTGGGCTCCGGGTGCTACGTGGGTCCCATCGTCCAGTCCATCCTCCACGCCGGCGAGGCGGGCGTTGCCCGCCTGCGCTTCCTGTGGCTGCCCCTGGCCGCCACCGCCGTGGCCGGGACCCTGGCCGCCGCCGAGCCCCCCCTGCGCCTGAGCATGGCCGAGGCCCTGAAGCAGGGCCTGAGCCGCAACCCCGAGATCCAGAAGTCCCTGCTGGCGGTGGCCCAGGCCCAGGAGGACCGGCGCATGGCCGCCGGGGCCCTCATGCCCAGCGTGGGCGCCGGGGCGGGCCTCACCCGCATGAAGGAGAACTTCGATATCCTCCTGGGCACCCCCACCCCCCACGGCCCCAACGTGGTGGGCCCCTTCAACGCGGGCCAGGTGGGCGTGGAGGCCCAGGCCCCCCTCTTCGACCTGTCCCTGTACAAGCGCTGGAAGGCCTCCCGGGAGGGCGAGGCCTCTAGCCAGGCCCAGGGCCGGGTCGTGCGGGAGCAGATCGCCGCCCTCATCGTGGGCCAGTACCTGCGCAGCCAGCGCGCCGCGGAGGCCCGCAAGGCCGCCGCCAGCCGGGTGGAGCTGGCCCGGGCGCTGGAGACCCTGGCCGAGAACCAGCAGAAGAACGGTCTCGGCACGAAGCTGGACACCCTGCGGGCCCAGGTGGCCCTGCAGGCCGAGCGCCAGCGCCTCATCCAGGCCGAGACCCAGTGGCGCACGGCCCAGTACGGGCTGGTGAAGCTCATGGACCTGGCCCCCGGCACGGCCCTGGAACTCACGGATCCCCTCACCGCCCCCGAGATCCCCGCCTTCACCTTCCAGGAGGCCTACGGCAAGGGTCTGGCCCAGCGCTCCGAGATGGCCGCCCTGGATGCCCGGGAACGGGCCGCCAAGGAACTGCAGGGCGCCGCCCGCAGCCTGCGCCTGCCCACCCTCGTGGCCACGGGCAGCTACTCCTCCACGGGCCTCTACCCCGGCCAGCCCTGGGTGCCGGTCTACACCCTGGGCGTGGGCCTGAAGGTGCCCCTCTTCACCGGCGGCCGGGTCTCGGCCCAGGTGGCCAAGGCCAAGACCGAGCTGGCCCGGGTGGAGGAGGAGCGCAAGGAGCTCCGCGGCCAGGTGGGCTACGAGGTCCAGGTGGCCCAGGCCGAGCTGGAATCCGCCCGCAACGAGGTCGAGGTGACGGGGGCCGCCGTGGCCTTCGCCGAGGAGGCCATGACCCAGGCCCGGCACCGCTTCGAGGCCGGCGTCTCCAACAACATCGAGGTGACCGCCGCCCAGGACGACCTGGCCAAGGCCACCGACAACCGCATCAACGCCCTCCACCGCCTGAACCAGGCCCGGGCCGATCTGGCCCGCGCCATGGGCCAGCTGGAACCCCTCTTCGCGCACTGACGGAGCCGACCATGAGCGAGACGATTGAAACCAAGGACACTTCCGGGCGCGACCGCACCCGCATGGCCCTCGGCGCCGTGGCGCTGATCGTGGCCATCGCCGCCGGCGCCACCTGGTACCACTTCCACGACCGCGTCAGCACGGACGACGCCCAGGTCGACGGCCACCTCGTGCCCGTCTCCTGCAAGGTGGGCGGCAGCGTGGAGCGCATCGCCGTGGAGGACAACCAGGCCGTGAAGGCCGGCGACGTGCTCGTGGAGCTGGACGCCCGCGACCTGCAGGCCCGGGTGGACCAGGCCCGGGCCGCCCTGGCCCAGGCGGAGGCCCAGGCCTCCAGCGCCGGCGCCGACGTGGAGCGCTCCAAGGTGAGCCTGGAGCAGGCCCGCAGCTCCGAACTGCAGGTGGCCGAGGCCAACCTGGAAGCCCGGCGCTCCACCTATGAGAAGGCCAAGGGCGATGTGACCCGCACCAAGCCCCTGGCCGAGCGCCAGGAGATCAGCGCCCAGCAGTTCGACGCCTACCGCACCGCCGCGGACGTGGCCGAGAACGACTGGAAGGCCGCCCAGCGCCGCCTGGCCGGCGTCAAGCAGGAGGCGGATATCCGCCGCGCCGCCCTCTCCGCCGCCGAGGCCCGCACCAAGCAGTCCACCGCCGGCATCGCCGCCGCCAAGGCCAACCTGGACGCCCTCCTCCTGCAGCTGGGCTACACCAAGGTGGTGGCCCCCGTGGATGGCGTCGTCACCCGCAAGACCGTGGAACCCGGGCAGATCATCGCCCCCGGCCAGGGCCTGCTCACCCTGGTGCCCCTGCACCAGACCTGGATCACGGCCAACTTCAAGGAGACCCAGCTCAAGCACGTGCGCCCCGGCCAGCGGGCCGAGGTGGAGGTGGACATGAACGGCATGGTCCTGAAGGGCACCGTGGATAGCGTCGCCGGTTCCACCGGCAGCCGCATGAGCCTCCTGCCCCCCGAGAACGCCGTGGGCAACTTCGTGAAGGTCGTCCAGCGCATCCCCGTGAAGATCAAGCTGGATCCCGAGGAGGCCAACAAGGTCATCCTCCGCCCCGGCATGAACGTCGACGCCACCGTCATCACGAAGTAGGCCTCCGCCCATGACCTCCGAACGGGCTCACAAGCCCTTCAATCCCTGGGCCATCGCCCTCGTGGTGATGATCGCCACCTTCATGGAGGTGCTCGACACCTCCGTGGCGAACGTCGCCCTGCCCCACATCGCCGGCAACCTGTCGTCGACGGTGGACGAGGCCACCTGGGTCCTCACCTCGTACCTGGTGGCCAACGCCGTGGTGCTGCCCCTGGGCGGCTACCTGGGCATGCTCTTCGGGCGCAAGCGCTTCTACATGACCTGCGTGACGATCTTCACCGTCAGCAGCCTCCTGTGCGGCCTCGCCCCCAGCCTGCCCTGGCTCATCTTCTTCCGCATCATGCAGGGCCTGGGCGGCGGCGCCCTCCAGCCCACCTCCCAGGCCATCCTGGTGGAGAACTTCCCCCACGAGAAGCGGGGGGCCGCCATGGCCCTCTACGGCATGGGCGTGGTGCTGGCCCCCATCGTGGGCCCCGTCCTCGGCGGCTGGATCACCGACAACTACAGCTGGCACTGGATCTTCCTCATCAACGTGCCGGTGGGGGCCCTGAGCCTCTTCCTCACCTACCGCATGGTGCACGACCCGCCCACCCTCAAGCGCATGTCCATCAAGGACGGCTTCAAGGTGGACTACCTGGGCATCGGCATCCTCACCCTGGGCCTCGCCGCCCTGGAGATCGTGCTGGACGAGGGGCAGCGCCGCGACTGGTTCGCCTCCAGCCTCATCACCGTCTGCGCCGTGCTGGCCGTGGTGTGCCTGGTGGGGGTCGTCTTCTACCTGCTGAAGAAGGACCACCCCATCCTGGACCTGCGCCTCCTGAAGGACCGCAACTTCGCCGTATCCACCGTCATGCTCTTCGTGCTGGGCTTCGTGCTCTACGGGAGCCTGGCCCTGCTGCCCATCTTCCTGCAGACGCTCCTGGGCTACACCGCGAGCCTGTCGGGGTGGATCCTCAGCCCCGGCGGCGTCGTGATCCTCTTCATGATGCCCCTGGTGGCCAAGCTCCTGAAGCACGTGGACACCCGCAAGCTCATCGCCTTCGGCTTCATGACCTGCGGCGCGGGCCTCCTGTGGATGTCGGCCTTCAACCTGCAGGTGCCCTTCGAGACGGCCATGATGAGCCGCATGGTGCAGAGCCTGGGCCTGGCCTTCCTGTTCATCCCCATGAACGTGACGGCCTTCCAGAACGTGCCCATGGACAAGACCAGCTATGCCACCGGCATGCTGAACCTGGTGCGCAACATCGGCGGTTCCACCGGCATCGCCCTGGTGAGCACCATCCTCAGCCGCCGGGGCCAGGTGCACCAGGCCAACCTGGTGGGCAACCTGCATCCCGGAAGCCTGCAGCTCCAGGGCTTCCTGCATAACGCCCAGAACCTGCTCGTGGCCAAGGGGGCCAGCGCCCCCGACGCCGCCCACCAGGCCCAGGGCATGGCCTACGGCACCCTGCTGCGGCAGGCCAACATGATGGCCTTCTCCGACACCTTCTGGATCATGGGCGTGCTCTGCTTCGCCCTCCTGCCCCTCCTGTTCCTCATGCGGAAGACCCACGCGGGCAACAAACCCGTGACCATGGACCATTGACAGGGAGCCCCGGGGGACCGTCAACTTGTATTAGTTGATCATTACCCCCTCCCGGGGCATAGGAGGTCCCACGCGCGGCACGCGGACGATCAAAGCCCGGTTGATGGTCATCTTCCTCCTGGTGATGGCCCCCATCTTCGTGTGCTTCGGCGTGGGGGTGCTGGCCAACTATCAGACGGACAAACGTGAGGCGGAATCCAAGTCCCTGAAGGCCGTCCTCGCCCTCACCCGGGAGTACTCCGCCGAGGTGGAGGGCCTCCACGCCCTGCTGCAGGTCCTCTCCACCCACCCCGCCATCCGGGAGGGGCGGAAGGCCGAGTGCCTGGCCATCCTCCATCGGGTCCACGTGTCCACCCCGTACGTGGACAACCTGGGCCTGGCCGCGCCCACGGGGCAGGTGATCGCCTCCTCCATCCAGGGCAACTACACGGTGGAGGACCGCAAGTACTTCCTGGACGCCCTGCGCACCCGCCGGTTCAGCGTGGGCGAGTACGTGGTGGGCCGGGCCACGGGCCACCCCACCATCCACTTCTCCCTGCCCGTCCTGGACGGGGAGGGGAACGTGGAATCCGTCCTCTTCGCCTCGTACAACCTGGACCGTTTCGAATCGATCATCTCCCACCAGAACCTGCCCCAGGGGGCCGTGCTCAATCTCACGGACCACGACGGCCGCGTCATCTACCGCCACCCCAGGCACGGGGTCGTGAAGCCCGGGCTCCGGGACCAGCCCCACCTGCGGGCCCAGGTGGACGGCGCCGCGGAGGAAGGCGTCTTCCGGGCCGTTGGCCTGGACGGGGTGAAGCGCCTCTTCGGGTTCCGCCGGCTGCGCTTGAGGCCGGAGGATGCCCCCTACCTGTACGCCCGGGTCACCATCCCCGAGCCCATCGCCTTCGCCGAGGCCAACCGCTTCGCGGGCTGGGCCCTGTTGAGCTGCGCGGCGGCGGCGGGGGTGGCCGGGCTCCTCCTGCACCTCCTGGCCCAGCGCCACCTGGTGAGGCCCATCCGCGCCCTGAGCCGGGTGGCCCGTGAGGCGGGATCCGGAGGATTCTCCGTGCGATCGGGCCTGGAGGACCGGGAGGACGAGGTGGGCCAGGTGGGCCGGGCCTTCGACCGCATGGTGGCATCCCTGGAGGCCCGGGAGGCGGAACGGGATCGCCTCACGGAACAGCTCCATCAGGCCCAGAAGATGGAGTCCCTCGGACGGCTGGCGGGCGGCATCGCCCACGACTTCAACAACCTCCTGACCCCCATCATGATCTACAGCCAGCTCCTCTCCGAAAGCCACGACACGGAGAGCAAGGTCGGCACGAAGGCCCGCCAGATCCTCGCCGCCTCCACCAAGGCCAAGACCCTCATCGCCAAGCTCATGGGCCTCAGCCGCAAGCAGGTGCTGCATCTGGAAACGGTGGACCTGAACCGGACGATCGAATCCTTCATCGATATCATCCGGCGCACCATCCGGGAGAACATCGATATCGTGGTGGAGATCCCGGGGCGGCCCCTGCTGGTGCGGGCCGACCCCACCCAGATCGACCAGGTGCTGATGAACCTCGTCATCAACGCCGGGGACGCCATCCAGGGGCGGGGGCGCATCGCCATCCGCGCCTGGGCCGAGCCCGCCGAAGGCTGCGCCCGCATCGCCGTGGAGGACACGGGCTGCGGCATGGACGCCGAGACCCGGCGCCGCATCTTCGAGCCCTTCTTCACCACCAAGCCCAAGGGCGAAGGCACGGGTCTGGGCCTGGCCACCGTCCTGGGCATCATCCAGCAGCACGGCGGCGAGATCGACGTGGCCTCCGTGCCCGGCGAGGGCAGCCGTTTCACCCTTTCCCTGCCCCTCCACACGGGGGCCGCCGCCGCCGACCCGGCTCCGGAACGGGCCATCCGCCTTCCCGCCGTGGCCCGGGGCCAGATGGCCCTTCTGGCCGAGGACAACGACCTCGTGCGGGCCACCGCCGCCGAACTGCTGCGCCGCCTGGGCTTCCAGGTGCTGGAAGCGCCGGAGCCCGCGGAGGCCCTGGCCCTGGCCAAGGGGCACCACGTGGACCTGCTCCTCTCCGATGTGATCATGCCCGGCATGAACGGCCCCGAGCTCCACCGCCGCCTCCGGGAGACCCAGCCCTGGACCCGCGCCATCTTCATGTCCGGCCACACCGATAACATCGTCCTGGAGCACGGCCAGCTCCCCCCCGGGACCGCCTTCCTCCAGAAGCCCTTCACCCGGGAGGTCTTCAATGAATGCGTCACCCGCGTCCTGGCCGCCGCGGAGGAACCGGCGGGCTGACCCAGGCCCCCATGGGGCCCTTATAAACACTCCCGCCAGGAACCTTGGGCGTCCCGGCGCCAGATTCCTCCCGACCGGGCCCGCCCCGGGGGGGTTCCATGCGCCGTGCACTCATCCGCGTCCTCGCCGTCCTGGCCGCCCTGCTCCCCTTGGCCGCCACGGGCCGGGTGCGGGTGGATTGCCCCGCGAACATCCTGCCCGCCGGGGGTTCCGTCACCTGTACGGCCCGCCTGGACGAGGCCCCGGGCGCGACCTTCACATGGTCCCTGCCCGAGGGCCAGGGCACGGTGACGGACGGGGGCGTGTTCACCGCCCCGGTCCTGGAGGAGGCCCGGATCCTGAGGGTGCGGGCCACCGCCTCCACCGGGGCCTGGGGCGAGGTCCAGGTGCTCGTGCTGCGCGACGACCCGGCCCAGACCCACCTCTGGCAGATCCTGGGCCAGGTCATGGGCGCCGAGGCCGCCCGGGCCTTCAGCGCCGACGGCCTGCCCTTCCTGGATCCCGCCACGGGAAGGCGGGAGGGTGGTCTTCGCACCCTGGACATGCTGCGGGAGTCCCCCCCCTGGGAGGTGGTGGCCGGCTATGGCCTCCGGGCGCCCCTGCGGTGGGATCCCGGCCTGGCCGGCAAGGACGGCCTGCAGCTGACCTACCGGGAGGAAGGCCACTGGGTCCGGCACAACGTGACGGGCCGGACGGAAGTCCGCGTCCAGGTGACCGGCACCGCGCGCGAGGCCGCCCTGGAAGGGCTCCGGTGCATCGATCCCCGCCTGGGCCTCTGGAGCAGCCTGCGCCATCCCGGACGCATCCTCGTGCGGGGGGTGGTGGCCCACGCCGGGAATCCGGATTCCCCCGGCCACCGGGACGGCGCCGGGGCCGGGGCCCGGTTCACCCACCCCGCCGGTCTGGCGCGGCGGGGGGACCCCCGGGAGGGCGCGGACTTCGCCCTGGCCGACGAAGGGGCCCACGTGATCCGCACCCTGGATCCGGAGGGCCGGGTGGCCACCCTTTGCGGCGCGCCCGGGGAGGCGGGCTTCCTGGACGGCCCGGGAACCCGGGCCCGGTTCCGGGGCCCCACCTTCCTGGCGGCCCGGCCCCGGGACGGGGCCAATGGGGTCCTGGGCCGGAACCTGGTGGTGGCCGACACGGGCAACCACGCCATCCGGGTGGTGGACGCCCGGGGGGTGGCCACCACCGTGGCCGGGGACGGCACCCCCGGCTTCGCCGATGCCGAACGGGCCCGCGACGCCCGCTTCCGGGACCCCCGGGGCGTGGCGGTGGATACGGACGGCAACATCTACGTGGCCGATGCCGGCAACGGCGCCATCCGGCGGATCAGCGCCCGGGGGCGGGTCACCACCCTCGCCGGGGGCCGGGGAGCGGGGAGCCAGGATGGCCTGGGCGAGGAGGCCTCCTTCCTGGACCTCAAGGGGCTGGCCTGGATGGAGGGGGGGCTCTACGCCGTGGATGGCCACGCCGTGCGGCACATCGACGCCCGGGGCCAGGTGCGCACCCTGGTGGGCCGGGCCGGGGAGGCCGCCGCCGACCCGGGCCTTCCCGCCAGCGGATATCCCCTGGGCGATGGGCCGGCCTTCCACGATCCCTGGGGCATCGCCGGCAACGGCCGGGAGCTCCTGGTGACCGAATCCGGCGGCCACATGGTGCGGCGCCTGGCCCGGGATCCCCAGGTGCCCCAGGCCTGGGTGGCCCACCCCCTGGCCGGGGATCCGGGCCGCCCCGAAATCCGGTGGGGCCTCCTCCGCCTGGGCCGGCCCTGGCCCCTGCTGCCCGCCTACGGGTCCCTGCTGGCCCCCCGGGGCATCGCCTTCGACGGGGAGGACGGCGCCCTGGTGGCCACGGGAGCCTGCGTCGTACGCCTTTCCCAGTGCGGGCGGGAAGGGCTGGACCGCCAGTTGACAAGGGAGCCGGGCACCCGCGCCATCCTCGTCCGACCCGGCCGGCCCTTCCTGGTTTCCGTGCACCCGGTTTCCCGGGCCGCCCTCCAGTCGCTAAAGCCCGTATGCCTATGGATCCTGGAGGTGGCCACCCCCACGGGGGAACCCGTGGGCGGGCCCCAGGTGCTGGATGAGCCGGAGCACTTCGGCCGAGGCTTCGAATGCGCCTTCGCCACCCCGGGGGACTATGAGATGCGGATCTCCGCCGTGGCCTGCGAGGGTCTCACCCACGTGCTGCGGGTCCCCTTGCGGGTGATGGCGGACGATGGGCCGGCGCCCTGAAGGCCTGCCAGCCGTAGGCGAGGCCGCCGGCGAGCAGCAGCCAGCCTATGGGGGAGCGGGCCGCGATGCGCAGGTCCTGCCAGGAAGGGACCGAGGCGTACACCAGGTTGGCGATGGCGTAGATGGCCAGGATCTCCGGCCAGCCGAAGACCGGAGGCCCCCCCAGGCGCCAGCGCAGCAGCAGGTAGGCCCCCGGCAGCAGCAGGAGGGGGGCCGCCCCGATGAAGAAGGCGTTGTACCACCGGATGTGGCTGAAGCTCACCGACCCCAGGGCCCAGCCCCGGCCTTCCCGCCGGGGGATCACGGTGAATCCGGTGGGCCCTCCGTTCAGCAGCAATCCCATGCCCAGGTGGCACACCTCGTGGGCCAGGGTTCCCGGCAGGATGAGGAGGGCGAAGAGCCAAAAGGTGCGCCGGAGGGCGTGCAGGCCGAAGACCAGCACCACCACCCCCGCCACGTAAAGCCATTCAGGCATCCAGGGGCTCCACCAGGGAGGGGTCGTCGTGGCGAACGTTGCCCACCCGCCGGTCCACCGGATGGATGCGCAGCCAGGCTTCCGGGCAGGGTCGCAGCAGGGCCTGCAGATCCCGGGCCGGGGTGGTGGGGTCGAGCCAGCGTCCGTAGTCCTCCGGAGCGAGGATCACGGGCATGCGGTCGTGGATGGGGGCCATGGCTTCGTTGGCCGAGGTGGTGAGGATGGCGCAGGTGTCCAGGCTCCCCTCCGGCCCCTCCCACCGGTCCCAGAGCCCCGCGAAGGCCAGCAGGCCTTCCGCGGCCCGGATGAAGTGGGGCTGCTTGCCCCCCGCCAGGGCCTGCCACTCATAGAACCCGTCCGCGGGGATGATGCAGCGCCGGTGTCGGAAGGGCCCCCGGAAGGAGGGCTTCTCCGCCGCCGTCTCGGCCCGGGCGTTGGCCATGCGGGCGCCCATGCCCGGGTCCCGGGACCAGGAGGGCACGAGGCCCCACTGGTGCAGGGTGATGATGCGCCCCGACGCCCCGTTGCGCACCACGGGCACGGGGGTCGTGGGGGCGATGTTGTAGCGCGGCTCCAGCAGGACCTGGGCCTCCGCCTCGAACTGGGCCTCCAGGACCCGGGCGGAGGAGCTCAGGGCATAGCGGCCGCACATGTCAGCGGGTCAGCTTCCGGTAGTGGATGCGGTGGGGCCCAGCCGTGAGGCCCAGCTGGTCGCGGCGGTAGGCCTCGTACTGGGAATAGTTCCCATCGAAGAACTCCACCCGGCTCTCCCCCTCGAAGGCGAGGATGTGGGTGGCCAGGCGGTCCAGGAACCAGCGGTCGTGGCTGATGATCACGGCGGAGCCGGCGAAGGCCTCGATGGCCTCCTCCAGGGCGCGCATGGTGTTCACGTCCAGGTCGTTGGTGGGCTCGTCGAAGAAGAGGACATTGGCGCCGCTCTTGAGGGTGAGGGCCAGGTTGAGGCGGTTCTGCTGGCCGCCGCTGAGCTCCTTCACCTTCTTCTGCTGGCTTTCGCCCGAGAACCCGAACTTGCTCAGCCAGGCCCGGGCGTTGACCTCGCGGCCGCCCATCTCGATGAGCTCGCGCCCGCCGGAGACGGCCTCGAAGACGCTGCGCTCGGGGTCCAGCCCCTGGCGCAGCTGGTCCACCAGGGCCATCTTCACCGTGGAGCCGATGCTGATGGAGCCCGAATCGGGGGTCTCCTGGCCCGCCAGGAGCCTGAATAGGGTCGTCTTGCCGGCGCCGTTGGGGCCGATGACGCCCAGGATGCCGCCCCTGGGGATCGCGAAGCTGAGGTTCTCGAAGAGCACCTTGTCGCCGTAGGCCTTGGTGACCCCGTCCAGCTCCGCCACCACGTCGCCCAGGCGGGGACCGGCGGGGATGTAGATCTCCAGCTGCTGTTCCTTCTCCTTCCCCTGCTGCTCCAGCAGGTTCTCGAAGCTGGAGATGCGGGC
>DATGXY010000053.1:0-6149 GCA_035298525.1 Holophaga sp. | reverse complement strand
CCCCGCCGCCGGCCCCCAAGCCCATCAAGATCAGCCTGGATAACGCCGTGCTGCACTTCGCCAACGGCCGCAACGAACTGCCCCCCGCGGGCGTCGAGGCGATCCGGAAGGTCGCGGAGAAGCTCAAGCAGTTCAAGGGCGAGTACACGCTCAAGGTCACCGGCCACACCTCCTCGGTGGGCAGCGCCGCCTTCAACAAGGCCCTGAGCAAGCGCCGCGCCGACGCCGTGGCCAAGGTCCTCGTGGCCTCCGGCATCCCCGCCGCCAACGTCACCACCGCGGGCGCCGGCCCCGACGAGCCCATCGCCGACAACAAGACCGCGATCGGCCAGGCCAAGAACCGCCGGGTCGAGATCGAGGTGAAGGCCAAGGGCGTCGAAGTCACCACCATCACCACCGACGTGGTGGACGCCAAGACCCCCAAGCCCTGAACCCGGGCTCGAGGGTGCGACGGGGCCGGCCCATGCCGGCCCCGTTCGGCGTACCGGGGCCGGCCTGGTTATAAATTATTATTGCTCCATCCCAACCCGCGCCTAACCTGGGGTCTAGACGCGCGGGAAGCCATGACTCTTTTTGACAAGTTCCCAACCTGGATCCTGGGCCTGGGGGCGTCGCTCTGCCTGGCCCTGCCCGCCGGTGCCACGCCCGGGGAGCCGGCCCCGACCATCGTCCGCCTGGAGGTGGACGCGCCCTGGGGCGTCTGGGGCCGCCCCCTGATGGCGGCCGCCCTGGTGAGCGGTCCCCAGGGCCTGGAGCCCCCCTCCGGGGGCTGGGTGACCTTCCTGGCGGACGGCAAATCCCTGGGCACCCGGCCGCTGGTGGCGGGCCGGGCCCTGATCACGGCGGCGGTGCTGACGGCAGGTCCCCATGCCCTGATGGCCCTGTACGGCGGTACGGGCGCCTGGGCCGCCTCCGCCTCGGCCACCCGGCAGGTGAGGGTGGAGCCCGTGGCCCCCCCGCCGGACCTGGAGGTGTGGGCCCTGCCGGACGGGGCCACCACCCGGGTCCCCATCCTTTCCTTGCGGGGCCGGGCCTCGAGCCCCCTGGGCCCGCCCCGGGTGGAGGTGGCGGGGCAGGAGGTCCCCCTGGGCCCGGATGGCACCTTCACCTGGGCCCACCTGGCCCGGGACGGCGAGAACCGGATCACCGTCATCGCCCGGGACCGGGCGGGCCGGGAGACCCGTCGGGAACGGACCATCACCGTTCAGTACTCGGCGCCCTCCATCACCCTGGACCCCCCGGGGGACGGGGCCTGGCTGCCGGACAGGGAGGTACAGGTTTCCGGCCAGCTGGCTGAAGTGCCCGGCGGCCAGGATGGACCCCGGCTCTCCTATGCGGTGAACGGGGGGCCTTTCTCCCAGGTGCCCCTCCAGGGGACGGACTTCGCCTTCCCCCTGGCCCTGGAGCCGGGCCCCAATGTGCTGTGGGTGCGCCTGGAACTGCCCGACGGCTCCGAATCCTGGGCCTGCCGCACGCTCTTCCAGCGACCGGGCCCGGCCCTGGACATCCAGGAGCCCGGGGATCCGATCCTCACGGCCCTGGATACCCAGAGCGTATCGGGAACGGCTCCCGGCCAGATCCAATGTGCCCTGGACGGCACCACCCTCCTCCTGGACGCCCCCGGGGGCGCCTTCGGCACCGAGATGCCCCTGCCCGCCCTGGGCATGCACCTGGCCGTCGCCAGGCTCACGGGCCCGGACGGGGAGACCCGGGAGGTCCGCCGCCCCATCATCCGAGCCGCCTTCAAAGTGCCGGTGGTCTACAGCCTGGAGGACGTGAAGCGGACCCTGGACGTGGTCGCGGGGCTGGAACCCGAGAAGCCCGGGGAGGATTCCCGCCTGGACGTGGCGCCCCTGGGCAACGATCAAGGCTGGGGGAACCAGCGCCTGGACGTGGATGACGCCGCCGTGCAACTGGTCTTCGCCCAGGGCGTCTGGTAGCCCCCATGGATCTCCACCCCGCCGCCCTCGTGCTTTCCTCCCTGGCCCTGGCCGCGCCGGCCGAACCCTGTCTGCCGGCCGGTCGCTACCTCCTGTGGGTGTCCGCCAGCTGGCTGGACCCCGGGGAGCGGCCCATCACCCACCTGGCCCTGGATATCTCGCTGCCCCCGGGGGTGATCGTCCCCTGCCATCCGGAGACGGGGCGCATCCGTGGCGACGCCCTTCTGCAGGCCCCGGGCCTGCCCACCCTGGCCTCCGGCCGCTTCCGGGAGGATGAGGGGATCCGCATCGCCCTGGTGTGCCTGCGCAGGAAGGCCTGGGAGGGGCCCTTCGCGGCCGTGGAGGTGCGGGTCCTGCCCGGCGCCCGGGTCCGGGCCTCGGACCTGGTGGACACGGCCCGGCGCGTGCAACTGAGGCTGGCGGGGGGCATCGACCTCAAGGAGGTGGAGTCCTTCGACGCCACGGCCCGCGTCCGCATGGGCCTGGGCCTGGAAGTCAGGCCCTGAGGATCTCCCCCAGGCGCCGGGCCAGTTCCTCGGCGCTGAAGGGCTTGGGCAGGGTGCCCACCCGGGGGAAGCCCTCCAGCCGGGCCCGGGTGGGGGCGTCGGTGTAGCCCGAGGCCACGAGGATCCGCTGCCCGGGCCGCCGTTCCAGGATCTCCGGCAGGGCCTCCAGGCCGGACATGCCCGGCATGTTCAGGTCCAGGATCACCACGTCGTAGGCCTCGCCGGCGTCCAGCCTTTCCAGGGCCTCCCGGGCTCCGCCCACCCCCTCGGGCTGGTGGCCCTGCCAGGCCAGCACGTCCTCGGCGGATTCGCGCATGAGTTCGTCGTCGTCCACCACCAGGATGCGCAAGCCCCGGGCGGGGGAGACGGCCGGGGCGGCGGGAGCCTCCGGGGGAACCTCCGGACGGCTGCCCGTGCAGGGCAGGCGGAAGGCGACCCGGGTGCCCCGGCCCGGTTCGCTCCGGATATCCAACTCGCCTCCGTGGGCCTGGAGGGTGCCGTACACCATGGCCAGGCCCATACCCGTGCCTTTGCCGGCGGGCTTGGTGGTGAAGAAGGGTTCCGCGGCCCGGCGGATCACCTCCTCCGGCATGCCCTCCCCCGTGTCCTCCACGACCAGCTCGACCCGGCCCCCCGGCAGGTTCCGGGTGCGCAGGGTGATGGCGCCCCCGCCGGGCATGGCGTCCACGGCGTTCACGCACACGTTCATCAGGGCGTGGTTGAGGGCCCCGGGATCCCCTTCCACGCTGGCCAGGCCCGGGTCCAGGTCCAGGGCGAAGCGGATGCGCTGCAGGGTGGTGTGGCTGAGCAGCCCCACGATCTCCGTGGCCAGCTGGTTCAGGTCCACGGGCCGCCGCTCCCCCAGTTCGTGCCGCGCGAAGACGAGGAGGCCCTGCACCACCTCCCGGCCGCGCACGCAGGCCTGCTGGATGGTGTCCAGGGTCCGGCGCAGGGGCGAGGCGGGCTCCAGGCGCGCCCGCTCCCCGGAGGCCAGGGTGAGGATGGCCCCCAGCACGTTGTTCATATCGTGGGCCACGCCGCCGGCCAGGGTGCCCAGGCTCTCCAGGCGCCGGGACTGCTGGAGGCGGGCCTCCATTTCCTCCCGCTCCTCCTCGGCCCGCAGCCGGGCCTTCTCCCGGGCCAGATTGGCCAGGCCGAAGGCGATGTCCTCGCACACCTCCTCCAGCAGCTTCATCTCCGCGGGGCCGAAAAAGCCCTTCTCCCGCGCGTACAGGGTCAGCACGGCGAAGACGCGCCCGTCCTCCAGCAGGGGCATGGAGACCACCGCGCCGAAGCCCCGCATCCGCCCCACCTCCTTCCAGGGGGCCGTGACCGGGTCCACCCCGAAATCGTTGGAGATCATGGGCCGCCCCTCCCGGTAGGCCCTGCCCATGGTGCCGCGGCCCTCGGGCCGGTCATCGGTGGCGTACACCACCACGCCCTCGGCCCAGCCCGGCTCCCCTCCCACCACCGTGAGCGGGTGGAAGCGGCCCGTGGC
This sequence comes from Holophaga sp., assembly GCA_035298525.1. Taxonomy (GTDB): domain Bacteria; phylum Acidobacteriota; class Holophagae; order Holophagales; family Holophagaceae; genus Mesoterricola. Next base: position 2,205 of record DATGXY010000053.1, on the reverse strand, counting down.
CGGGTCCGGCGCGGAGATCCAGGCCGCGAAGAAGCCGCCGCCCTCCACCAGGGACCGGCACACGCTCTCGAAGAGTTCCCGGCGGTCCCTCACCCGGGTGAGGCACTGGTTCACGAGGCTGAGGGCCGTATAGAGCCGGGTCACCCGGGCCAGGCCCGCCTCGGCCCGCACCTTGGCGTCCGTGTCCCGCACCACGGCGATGACGTGGGTGCCCGCCAGGGTCAGCCGCACCTCGCACCAGAAGAAGGTCCCGTCGGCCCTGCGCCCCCGCCAGGGGAAGACGGCGGCGCCCTCGGCCCGGGCCTGGGCGAGCCGGACCTCCGCGTCGGCCAGGGTGAAGCCCGGCTCCAGGGAGCACAGGGATTCCAGGTCCAGGGACTCGGGCCGGGCGGGATCGCAGCCGTAGAGGCCGCCGCAGGCCGGGTTGGCCCAAAGGATCCGCCCCGTGGCCGCCTCGTGCACGAAAACGGCGTCCGGCAGGCCCTCCAGGACCGCGGCCAGGGTAGCTTCCAGGGCCGTTTGGCCGGCCAGGTCGTGGGCCTCGGGACCGCTGGAGGACATGGGATCCGATGGGTGGGGCGGGATTGCCGGGATCATCATACGGGAAGACGGGCCCGCGTCCAGCCTCAACGCAGAAGCCCCTCCACCCGGAAGAGTTCGGTGATGCGCCGCTCGCAGGTGACCGCGAAGGCCGAACCGTCCCCCGCCGCCAGCAGGGAGGAAAAGGCCTGATGGCCCGTGAGGTCCTGGGGCGTGAAGGTGAGGGCGGGGGCGCGGTCCCCCCGGACCGGGTCCAGGCGCCAAACGCCCAGGGGCAGGGACCAGGGCGCGGAAGCCACGAGCAGCGCATGCCCGTCCCGGCTCCAGGCCACCGGGCGCTCACCCTCGGCCAGCCCCCGGATGGGCTGGGATTCCCGCGCTGTATCCAGGCTCTGGAGCCGCCAGGCGCCCCCCGCATCCAGCACGGCCACCCGCCGTCCATCGGGGGCGGGCAGGGCCGCCTGCAGGGAGTCGGCGGGGCGCAGGGCCCGGGGCTCCCCCTTGCCGGGCACCCAGCGGTACCAGGAACGCCGGTCCCCTTTCCGGGCGGTGAAAAGGAGACCGCCGCCCACGGGCCAAACGCGGCCGGGGGCCCGCAGATCCCCGGGCAGGGCGAGGATCCGGGGAGATCCCCCCGCCAGGGGCTGGAAGACCAGGGCCGAATCCCGCCCCGCCTCCCCGGGATCCAGGCCGGCCTCCCGCAGGGCGGCGGCCAGGGGGGGCTCCAGGTCCCCCCGCAGGGAGGCCAGGGAGAGCTGCCAGGCGTCCCCCGGCACCAGGGCCAGGGGCAGGCCCCGCCCCAGGGGCTGGGGACCTTCCTGGCCCTCCCGCCAGAGGAAGGCCTGGTCCTGGGACGTACCGCCGCCGGGGGCCGAGGACTCCAGGAGGAGGAGGGTGCGGCCGTCCTCGCTCAGGTCCGCGGCCTGGCTCCCCTCGAAGATCGAGATTTCCCGCGCCGCCCCGCCCCGCCACAGGAAGACCCGCCGCCGCACCCGCTGGTTGGCCAGGAGCACGGTCCCCTGGGGCGATACGTCCAGGAGCTGGCGGAGCCCATCACCCCGCCACACCAACCGCCGGCGACCCCGGAGCGACAGATCCCAGAGGGACGTCTGGTCTCCCTCCCATTCGGAGCACAGGAGGCCGCCGCCGGGAATCCAGGCCAGGCCCGTCAGCGTGGGCCCGTGGGGCCCGAAGAGGTCCCGCACCCGCCCCGTGCGGTCCGCCACCCGCACCACGGAGGTTCCCGCCCGGGTCACGATGAAGGCCAGCCGGCTCCCGTCCGGGGAGGCCCGCAGGCAGGTGACGGCGCAGGTGTCCGCCTCCGCGTCCAGGATCGGCCGTCCCGGGGGGAAGTCCAGATGGATCCGGCCGCCCTGGCGGGTCAGCCGCAGGGGGTCCGCCCCAGCCCAGGTCGCGTCCAGGGTGTCCCCGGCGAGGGCCCGGGCGGCTCCGCCCCCCGCGGGAACCCGCAGGAGGCTGCCGGGGCCCGGACCCGGGTTCCGGCGCAGGAGGGCCAGATCGCCCTCGGCGGATACCCCCAGGAGCACGGTGCCGGGAAGTCCCAGGGGGCGGGCCGCATCCCCGTCGGGAGCCAGGAGGAAGGTCTCGGGGGCGCGGCCCTGGACACGGGCGGAGAGGTACACGGTGCGCCCATCCGGCCCGAAG
>DATGXY010000052.1:0-1707 GCA_035298525.1 Holophaga sp. | reverse complement strand
GGGGCGGGAGCCATGCCCCCACCCGCAAGCTCCAGCCCGGCGAGGTCGCCTTCCTGGCCCGGGCCGCGGGGGCCCAGCGCCAAGCGGAGACCGAGCTGGAGGAGGCCGCCCGGGCCCGGGCCCGGACCTTGCGGGTCTGGTGCAACGGCCGCGCCCGCACCGTGGAGGCCCAGGTCAACCGCCCCCTGCGCATCGCCCTGGCCCCGCGGGCAGGGGAGAACCGGCTGGAGATCCTGGACACCGCTTCCGGACGCCGGGAGGTGCGCACCTGGTGGCAGGAGGGGGGCGCCGCGCCCCGGCTCCAGATCCTGGCCGACGGCGACACCCAGTTCAAGGTGCTGGCGCCCTCTGGCAAGGTGAGCCCGGCGGATTGGGAGTACCGCCACCCCGCCCCGGCCCCGGGCACCTACACGATCCGTTGGTCGGGATGGGAGGCCACGGCCCAGGGCGACTGGGAACCCCGTGCCGGCGAACCCCGGGTGGTGACGGTGGAGGTGCTCCTGGACGCGGGCACCCACCGGGAGCGGATCCAGCGCTTCACCCGCACCTGCCTCCCCGGGGAGGGCGAAGCGGTGCTGGGCCGGTTCCATGTGGAGGACTAGCTTCCTGGCGGCGGCCCTGACGCTTTCGGCCGGGGAGCCGATGCTCCTGCCCGGCGAGGGACTGGCGGCCCTGGATGGGTCCGGCCGCCTGGGCTTGTGGGGCGAGGCGGAGCGGGAGGCGCCCATGGGCAGCCTGGCGAAGCTCGTCTGGCTGGACCGGGCCGGGCCGGCCTGGGCGGCGCGCCACGTCACCTTCCGCTGCCAGGGCGTCTGGGAAGGCCTCCCCTGCTGGAACCGCGAGGGCCACGGCCCCCTGGACCTGGCGGGGGCGGCCCGGGCCAGCTGCAACCTGGCCTTCCTGGCCTGGGCCCGGGAGACCCTCGCCGACGCCTGGGCGCGCCAGGGGCCCTCCGCGGCCCGGAGCGCCCTGCAGGCGGACTTCGCCCCCTTCATGGGCCCCCGCCCCGCGCCCCCCGGGCCCTTGGGCACCGCCTGGATCGGCACGGGGGACCTGCTGCGCACGAGCCCGGCCACCTTTGTGGCCTGGCTCGCGGCCCGGCCCGCCCTCCTGGCCCAGGGGGCGGCCCTCCTCTCCGACCCTGACGGTGGATGGGTGAAGACGGGCACCGCCGCGGTGCCCGGGGACCCCCTGGCCACCTGCGCCTGGGCGGCCGGTGTGCGCGGCGGGCGGGTGATCGTCCTGCGCCTGCCCCGGGGTCGCGGCAAGGCCGAGGGCCTCGCCCGGTTCAGGGCCCTGGCCCTGGACCTGGAGGCGGAAGTCCCGGAGGACCGGCCCACCTTCGCGGGGGATCCCGAGGCCGCCATGCGCCTGGAAGAACCCCTGGCCGCCGCCGCCGCCACCACCCGGGACTGGGGCCCCTGGCCGGAGGGGAGGTGGACCGTGCACCTCCACGAAACCGTCGAATCCTTCGACCGGGCGACCGGCGCCCCGCCCGCCCGGGCCGCCCAGTGGGTGGGGGCCACCCTCCACCTGCGTCCCTGGCTGCAGCTGGAGCGCCGCGACCTGGGGGCCCTGCTCCGCCACGAACTGGTGCACCGGCGCCTGGCCGGCCTGGGACTCCGGCGCTGGGAGGAGGAGGCCAGATGCCTGGCCGCCGAGACCCATGCCGCCCCTCCCGGCGCCTGGCCCACCCCCCCGGCCCCC
>DATGXY010000051.1:0-15170 GCA_035298525.1 Holophaga sp. | reverse complement strand
CCCCTCCCCGGGCCCCTCCCTGCCCCCCGTGAAGGGGCTGGTGAAGCCCATGAACGCCGGGGCGGACGCCAAGGCCTACGTGCGCTGGTCCCTCAAGGAGATGGGCCAGGCCGTGGTGGTGGTGGAAGGGGCGATGGGGCTCCCCCTGCCCACCCTGGCCACGGGCATCCGGGTCTTCGACGGCAAGCTGAAGCTCTTCAAGCCCCGCCTGCCCCAGCCCGGCGAGATCCCCGCCCCGCCGTCCATGGACCTCAACACGGTCATGGCCGGGGGCAATGTCGTACAGAGGAGCTACCCCCTGGGATGGGGTTATTAAAAAACCGTGATACCATGGGCTCCTGGGCTCCAGGAGCCCTCCGAGGAGACGCCATGGCCCAAGTCACCCTTAAAGGCAACCCAGTCCACACCTCCGGCGAGCTTCCCCGGATCGGGGCCGCGGCGCCGGCCTTCACCCTCACCCGCAAGGACCTCTCCGAGACCACCCTCGCGGACCACAAGGGCAAGCGGGTCGTGCTCAACATCTTCCCCAGCATCGACACCCCCACCTGCGCCACCTCCGTGCGCACCTTCAACGCCAAGGCCAACGCCCTGGCCAACACCGTCGTGCTCTGCGTCTCCCAGGACCTGCCCTTCGCCGCCGGGCGTTTCTGCGCCGCCGAGGGCCTGGACAACGTGGTGCCCGCCTCCGCCTTCCGCAGCCCCGAGTTCGGCCAGGCCTACGGCGTCACGGTGGTGGACGGCCCCCTGCGGGGGCTCCTGGCCCGCTCCGTGGTGGTGCTGGACGAGGCAGGCAAGGTGACCCACGTGGAACTGGTGCCCGAGATCACCCAGGAACCCGACTACGCCGCGGCCCTCGCCGTCCTGGCCTGACAAGGTCCCAAGGCATGGCTCCGGAAGGCCCCCGCGAGGGGGCCTTCCGCATTCCGGACGTCATGTCCGGGCTCCGCCCGGGCATGACGTGGGGGGGTGGGGGGACGCAGAGCGACCGCAGGGAGCGGGCGGTCCCCCCCCCAGGAGGATCAGAGCCGCTTCAGACTCCGCAGTTCCGGCACTCGCCAGCCGGTGACGGCGACGACCCCCAGGGTGACGAACCCGCCGAAGACCACGGAGGGCACGACGCCCAGGAGCCGGGCCGCGACGCCGGACTCGAAGGCCCCCAGCTCGTTGCTGGACCCGATGAAGAACCCGTTCACGGCCTGGACCCGCCCCATCATCTCCGGGGGGGTGGAGGTCTGGACCAAGGTGCCCCGCAGGACCATGCTCACCGCGTCCATGGCCCCGCTGGCCGCGAGGAGGGCGAGGGCCGGCACGAACCACGGGGTCAGGGCGAAGGCCACCCAGCAGAGGCCGTAGCCCGCCACGCAGGCCAGGAGCACGAGGCCGGCCCGCTTCCGGGGGGGATGGTGGGCCAGCCAGAAGCCCATGGCCACGGATCCGGCCGCCGGGGCCGCCCTCAGGAGCCCCAGGCCCTGGGGCCCCACCTTGAGGAGATCGGAGGCGAACACGGGCAGCAGGGCCACGGCCCCGCCGAAGAGGACGGCGAAGAGATCCAGGGAGAGGGCTCCCAGCAGCAGGCGCCGGTTGAACACGAAGGCCACCCCCTCCACGAGGCTGCTGAGCAGGGGGCCGCCTCCCCCCTTCCGGGGCCGGGGCCGGATGCGCACGAGGGACGCCAGGGCGAAGCCCATCAGGACCACCTGGGCCGAATAGGCCACCACGGCCCCGGCGAACCCGTACAGGAGGCCCCCCAGGGCGGGCCCCGCCACCTGGGCGGTCTGCATGGTGGAACTCCGCCAGGTGGTCCCGTTCTGGTAGGCCGCCGGGGGCACCAGTTCCGTGGACAGGGCGAGACTTGCGGGCCGGTTGAAGGCCCTCGCCACGCCCGCGAAGGCCCTCGCCACGCCCGCGAAGGCCTGGATGGCATAGAAGGGCCAGGCGTGGGTCACCTTCCCTTGCACGTTGAGGGTCAGGAGGACGAGGCCGCCCAGCAGGAGGAGGGAGCTGGAGACGAGGCCGATGGTGCGGCGGTCCATTCGGTCAGCCAGCCAGCCGCCGAAGAGGGTCAGGGACAGGAAGGGCACCACCTCCGATAACCCGATGAGCCCCAGGCTCAGGGGGTCGCGGGTGAGGCGGTACACCTGCCAGCCCATGACGAGGGTCTGGATCTGGGTCCCCATGGTGAGGGCGAGGGTCCCGGCCAGGAACCACCGGAATTCGGGAAAGCGCAGGGCCTGGTAGGGGTCCTGCCGTTCACTCATAGCGCAGGGCGTCGATGACATCCAGCTTGGAGGCCTTGAGGGCCGGCAGGAAGCCCGCGAAGATGCCCACCACGCCGGAGAAGCCCAGACCCAGGGCCACGGCCCAGGGTTCGGCCACGGCGGGGAGCACGGCGAAGTACTTCAGCACCCAGATGATCAGGTAGGCCAGACCCACGCCGATGAGCCCGCCCAGGATGGAGAGCACCACGGCCTCGGTGAGGAACTGCAGGAGAACGCTCTGGCGGGTGGCCCCCAGGGCCCGGCGCACGCCGATCTCCCGGGTGCGCTCGGTGACGCTCACCAGCATGATGTTGGAGATGCCGATGCCGCCCACGATGAGGGAGATGCTGGCCGCCATGGCGAGGAAGGTGGTGAGGACGCTGGCCTGCTGATCCTGCATCTTCACCCAGTCGTCCTGCTTGCGGATCATGAAGGGGCTTTCGTCCTTGGGCGTGAGGCGCAGGCGCTGGCGCAGGAGCGCGGTGATCTCCATCTCCGCCAGGTCTGCCTTGCCCTCCTGGGCGCTCACCATGATGTTCTGGATGCGGTCCACGCCGATGATCTTGCGCATGACGGTGGTGTAGGGGGCGACGATGACATCGTCCTGGTCGCCCATCATGCCGGCGCCCTTGCTCTCGAGCACGCCCACCACCTCGAAGGGGAGGGCCGCGATGCGGATCGTCTTGCCCACCGGGTCCTCCCCGTTGGGGAAGAGGGTGTCGCGCACGGTGGTGCCCAGCACGCAGACCTTGGCCTGGCCCTTGATCTCCTGCTCCGTGAAGAAGCGGCCGCTGAGCACCTCCCAGCCCCGGATCTGGAGGAACTGCACGCCGGAGCCCTGGATGGTCGAGACGCTGTTGTTGTTCTGGTAGATGCAGGCCCGGTTGGCGCGCACCTGGGGGGTGGCGGCCACGACGCTGGAGCCGGATAGCTCCCGCTCGATCATGGCCGCGTCGTCCTCCACGAGGATGGGAACGGAACCCATGCCCATGGGCCCCATGCGGGAATTGGAGCCGCCGCCGCCGTTGAAGATGGTCAGCATGTTCGAGCCCATGTTCTGGATGATCTCGATGGAGGCCTTCTTGGAGCCCTGGCCGATGCCGATCATGGCGATGACCGCCCCCACGCCGATGATGATGCCCAGCATGGTGAGGAAGGCGCGGGTCTTGTTCCGCGTGATGGCGAACAGGGCCAGCTTGATGAAATCGAGGATGTTCATGGGATGGTCCTAGGGCGCTAGCGGCGGGGGCCGCCGGGCCCGCCGGGAGCCCCGATGGGCGCGGCGCCGCCGGCCTGGAGCTTCTTCAGGTCCTCGACGCCGGTGATGACGACGAGGCCCTCGTTGACCCCCTCGCCGCTGATCTCCGTGAACATGCCGTCGGTGGCGCCAACCTTCACGGGGAGCATCTTCGGTTTGCCGTTCTCCAGGATCCACACCCGGTCCTCCCGCCGCGCCACGAGGCCCTTGCCGCCGCCCTGGCGATTGGCCTGGCCACCGCCGCCCTGGCCCTGGCCGGGACCGCCCTGGCCGGGACGCTGCTGGACGGGACCATCCTTGAGGAAGGCGTTGGGATTGAAGCGCAGGGCCGCGCTGGGCACCCGGAGCACGTCCTGGCGCTCCTTGGTGACGATGGCGCAATTGGCGGTCATGCCCGGGAACAGGGCCAGGTCGCCCCGGTAGATGAGGGTGCCGGGCACGATGTAACGGGCCGTGGCGGCCTCCAGTTCCGTGGCGGGAGAACCCACCAGGCTGGCCTTGGCTTCGGGGCGCTTGCCCCCCTTGCCGTCGGGCCCCCGCCGGCCCTCGCCGGCCTTCCAGGCCCCGCCTTCGCCCCGCTTCCAGGGGCCCCGGCCTTCACCCCGGGCCTCGCCGCGGCCGCCCCCGGCCTTGGCCTCGCCGCCCTCGCGGCCGCCACGGCCTTCGCCGGGCTTGCCGCCCTGGCGGGGATCGCCGGCGGGCGCGTTGCGGGGTTCGTTGGTGACCTCCATGACCACCTGGTACGTGACCACGTTCTGGTTGACGACGGGGTTCAGCTGCACCTGGCTCACGACGCCCCGGAACTGCTTCTCGGGGTAGGAGTCCACGGTGAAGAAGGCCCGCTGCCCCACCTGCACCTGGCCGATGTCCGCCTCGTCGATGGCGGCCTGGACCTTCATCTTGGAGAGGTCCTGGGCGATGGTGAACATGTTGGGGGTGGAGAAGCTGGCGGCCACCGTCTGGCCCACGTCCACGAGGCGCGCGACGACGACGCCGTCAACGGGGGCCTTCAGGGTGCAGTAGTCCAGGTTCAGCCTGGCCCGGGTCAGGTTGGCCTTGGCGCTCTCGAGGCCGGCCCTGGCGTTCTTCAGGGCCAGTTCCTTGGTGTCCAGGTCGGCGTCGGAGAGGAGCTTCTGCTCCCAGAGGCGCTTGTTGCGCTTGTAGTCGCTCTCGGCGTTGAAGAGGGCGGCCTTGGCCTTCTCCACGGTGGCGCTGGCGTCGTTCACGGAGGCCACCCAGGGGGTGTCGTCGATCTTGCCGATCACCTGCCCCTTCTTCACGATGCTGTTGAAGTCGGCCATGAGATTGGTGACCACGCCCGACACCTGGGTGCCCACCGGCACCTGGATGAGGGCGTTGAGGGTGCCCGTGGCGCTGATCCGGGCGGTGATGCTGCCGCGGTCCACCTTGGCGGTGCGCCACTTGATCTCCTCCTTGCCGCCGCGCATGAAGAGGGCGGCGCCGCCCCCCGCCACGATCACGGCGACGCCCGCGCCAATCAACGCCTTACGATTCATGACTACCTCGGAAGCAAGGGTTCACACACCTCTACCTTGCCATGTGAGGCACGAATTGGCAAAAAGGTTGAGCCGCTCCGGGAATTTCCGGAAAGCCGGCTGCGACGCTATCTCACGGCCTGGAAGGCGTCCACCGCGACCCGCTTGGCCAGGCCCTTGTAGAGGCTGCCCGGGAAAAGCCCCAGGACCACCACGAGGACGCCGCACACGATGAGGGCCGCGCCGGCCATGCGGGCCTTGAAGGCGGGCCGCTCCGCATCGTCGCGCTCGGCCTTCTCGCTCCGCTTCTCCAGGAAGAGGGCCACGGGAAGCCGCAGGTAGTAGTAGACGGAGACGAGGCTCGCGAGCACGCCCGTGACCGCCATGCCGATGTGGCCCTGGACGATCAGCTCCTTGAAGATCATGTACTTGCCGTAGAAGCCCGCCAGGGGGGGGATGCCGGCGAGGCTGAACATGCACAGGGTGGCCAGGATCGCGTGGTCGGGGCGCTTCCAGCCCAGGCCCTTCACATCGTCGAAGGTGGTGCGGTCCCCCACCAGGCCGAAGGAGGAGAGGAGGCCGAAGGCGCCCATGTTCATGAAGAGGTAGGCGGTCAGGTAGAAGATGACGCCGGCGTGGGCCTCCGGGGTGCCCGCCACCAGACCCAGCAGGATGTAGCCCGCGTGGCTGATGCTGGAATAGGCCAGCATGCGCTTGATGTTCTCCTGGGCCAGGGCGGCCAGGTTGCCCAGCACCAGGGTGAGCACCGCGGCCACGGCCAGGGCGGACTGGATGCGCAGGGAGCCGGGGCCGGAGACGCCGGCGCCCAGGAAGCGCATGAGGGCCAGGACGGCGGCGGCCTTGGTGGCGACGGACATGAAGGCCGTGACCGGATGGGGGGCGGCCTCGTACACGTCGGGGGTCCACTGGTGGAAGGGGACGGCGCTCATCTTGAAGAGGAAGCCGCCCAGCACAAGGGCCGCGCCCGCCAGGGCCAGGGGATCGGGACGGGCCGCGCCCAGGAACTGGCCGATGGTGGCCAGGTCGAGGGTCCCCGTGACGCCGTAGAGGAGCACGGAGCCCATCAGGAAGCAGGAGGCGGCGACGGCGCCGGTGATGAAGTACTTCATGCCGCCTTCGTACGCCTGGGACCGGGTGCGGACCGTGGCCGTGAGGGCGTAGAGGGGGATGCTGAGGAGTTCGAGGCCCAGGAAGAGGAGGATGAGGTTCTTCGCGGCGACGAAGACGATCATGCCCGTGGCCGAGAACAGGAGCAGGGAGAGGGTCTCGCCCTTCACCCAGCCCTCCTGGTGGAGGTGGTCCCAGAGCTGGAGCACCGCCAGGGCCGCGGCCACGAAGGTGAAGATGGCGGAGAACTGGGCCAGGCGGTCCATGTGCAGGGCGCCGAAGGCGGGCTGGGCGCCGGAGGCCCAGAGGCGGGCGGTGTAGAGGAACCCGCCGCCGAGGCTGAAGAGCGCCATGAGGAACATGGCGCCCCGGATCCACTTCACCGTGGCCTGGTCCTTGTCGAGGGAGGCCAGGGGCAGCATGCAGGCCCCGAAGGCCGGGATGAGGAGGGGGAGGATGGCGGAGAGCTCGCCCGCGGAGAGGAACATCACTTCACCTCGGAATCAAACGCGGCAGGCCGGCCTTCGGGGGCCTGGGCCTGCTGGAGGGCCCGCGCCACCTGCTTCTCGGAGTGGCCCAGGAAGGTCTGGGGGTGGATGCCCATCCAGAAGATGAGGGCCACGAGGGGCAGCATCACCGCGATCTCCCTCGGGGTGAGGTCCTCGTTGAGGTGGTGGGTGCCGCTCTCGGGGTCGGGATTCTCGGGGCCCCAGAACACGCGCTTGAACATCCAGAGCATGTAGGCGGCGCTCAGCAGCACGCCCAGGGTGGCAAAGCAGGCCGCCGTCCGGCCCCAGCCGAAGCCCGAAAGCCAGGTGCCGTTGAGGATGAGGAATTCGCCCGCGAACCCGTTGGTGAGGGGCAGGCCGATGCTGCTGAGGGTGACGATCAGGAAGAAGGTGGTGAAGACCGGCATGCGCAGGGCCACGCCCCCGAAATCGGCGATGCGCCGGGTGTGGGCCCGGTCGTAGATCATGCCCACGAGGAGGAAGAGCGCGCCCGTGGAGACGCCGTGGTTGAGCATCTGGAGCATGGCGCCCTGGGTGCCCACGACGGTCATGGAGGCGATGCCCAGCATGACGAAGCCCATGTGGCTCACGGAGGAGTAGGCCACCAGCTTCTTGATGTCCGTCTGCATCATGGCCACGAGGGCCCCGTAGACGATGGCCACGGTGGAAAGGGCCGCCAGGTGCCCCGCGTAGTGGGCGGCGGCGCCGGGGAAGATGGGGATGGCGAAGCGCAGGAAGCCGTACGAGCCCAGCTTCAGCAGCACGCCGGCGAGGATGACGGAGCCGGCGGTGGGAGCCTCGGTGTGGGCGTCAGGCAGCCAGGTGTGCAGGGGGAAGAGGGGCACCTTGATGGCGAAGGCCAGGGCGAAGGCCACGAAGAGCAGGTTCTGGACCTTCACGGGCATGCGGGTGGCGGCCTGGGCCATCACCTCGGGGGAGAAGCTCCCGGCGGCGCCGGCGGTGTAAAGGAGGGCGACCAGCCAGAGAAGGGAGCCCGCCAGGGTGAAGAGCATGAACTTGGTGGCGGCGTACTTGCGCTCGGAGCCGCCCCAGACCCCGATGAGGAAGTACATGGGCAGGAGCATGGCTTCCCAGAACAGGTAGAAGAGCAGCAGGTCCTGGGCCACCAGGGCCCCCAGCATGCCCGTCTCGAGCATGAGGAAGAGGGCGAAGGCGGTGCCGGCCCGGTTGGACAGGCTGTTCCAGGTGCCCAGCATGGTGAGGGGCACGAGGAAGACCGTGAGGATCACGAGCCAGAAGTTGAGGCCGTCCAGGGCCAGGTGGTACTCCACGGGCACGCCCACGGCGGTGAACCAGTAGGCCCGCTCCAGGTAGAGGACGCCGTTCTCCCCGGCCGGGAGCCGGAAGAGCTTGATGGCCGCCACGGCCAGCACGGCCGTGGCCCCCATGACGGCCAGGAGCTTGGCCAGGGCGGCCTGCCGCTGGGGGAACAGCAGCAGGATGGCCCCACAGACGAACGGGGCGAAGACAAGGAAGGTCAGGAGATGGGAGTTCATCCAGGGCGTGATCACGGGGCGTCCTACTTCAAGAAAAGCCAGAGCAGGAGCACGGTCCCGAAGGCCATGCCCAGCGCGTAGTTGCGGACCCGGCCCGTCTGGGTGCGGGCGGTGAAGTCGCCGGCGATGCGGGTCACGGCCCCGGGCAGGTTCACGCCGACGCCGTCGATGAGGATGACGTCGAAGAGCTTCCAGGCCAGGTTGGCGATCCAGCGCGTGGGGGCCAGGATGAAGGCCTCCACGCCCTCGTCAACGTAGTACTTGTTGGCGAGGACCTTGTAGAGGAGGGGATTGCGTTCGGCGAAGGCCTCCTCGGAGGCGGTGCCCTTGCGGTAGATGGACCAGCCCAGGAAGCCGCTGAGGAGGGCCACCGTCGTGCTGACCCCCATCAGGCCCCAGGCCAGGGCGTGGGAGCCGTGCTCGGCGTGTTCCCCGGCGTGGACCTGGCCGAAGGTGACGGCGGGTTCGAGCCAGTGCTCGATGGCGAAGGTGCCGCCCCAGATCTTCGGGATGCCCAGGAGGCCCGCCGCCAGGGCGCCCACGGCCAGGAGGGCCAGGGGCAGGGTCATGGTCCAGGGGCTTTCGTGGGCGTGGTCGTAGGCGTGGTGGTCCCGCGCCTCGCCCCAGAAGGCCAGGCCCATGAGGCGCCACATGTAGAAGGCGGTGCAGGCGGCGCCCGCGAGGCCCACGGCCCAGAGGGCGGGGCTCTTCAGGAAGGCCAGGTAGAGGATCTCGTCCTTGCTGAAGAAGCCGGAGGTGCCGGGGAAGCCCATGATGCAGAGGGTGGCGATCACCATCGTCCAGAAGGTGACGGGCATCTTGGCCTTGAGGCCGCCCATCCTGAACAGGTCCTGCTGGTGGTGGAGGCCGTGGATGACGCTGCCGGCGCCCAGGAAGAGGAGGGCCTTGAACCAGGCGTGGGTGAACACGTGGAGGAAGCCGGCCGCGAAGCCCGCCGCGCCCAGGCCCAGGAACATGTAGCCCAGCTGGGACACGGTGGAGTAGGCCAGCACCTTCTTGATGTCCCGCTGGAAGAGGCCCATGGTGGCGGCGAAGAGGGCCGTGGCGGCGCCGGTCCAGGCCACGACCGTGAGGGTGGTGGGCGTCAGGACGAAGACGGGGGCCAGCCGGCAGATGAGGTAGATGCCGGAGGTCACCATGGTGGCGGCGTGGATCAGGGCGCTGACGGGGGTCGGGCCCGCCATGGCGTCCGGAAGCCAGAGGTAGAGGGGGATCTGGGCGCTCTTGCCCGTGGCCCCCAGGAACATCATCAGGGTGGCGAAGGTGAGCAGGCCGAAGGTGGTCTCGGGGTGGAGGTGGCCGGCCTTGGCGAGGATCTCGGAGACCGTCAGGGTGCCGAAGGCGCCGAAGAGGGCCATCATGCCCATGGTCATGCCCAGGTCGCCCACGCGGTTGAAGAGGAAGGCCTTGAGGCCGGCCGCGGGGGCGTAGTCCGTCTCGATGTAGTACCCGATGAGCAGGTAGGAGCAGAGGCCCACGCCCTCCCAGCCCACGAAGAGCAGGGGCAGGCTGGACCCGAGCACGAGGGTGAGCATGAAGAACACGAAGAGGTTCAGGTAGCAGAAGTAGCGGGCGTAGCCCTCCTCCTCCCACATGTAGCCCACGGAGTAGAGGTGGATGAGGGCGCCGATGCCGCTGACCACCAGGGCCATGACGGAGGAGAGGGGGTCGAAGACGAGGCCGAAGGGAACCTTCAGGGCGCCTACCGCCATCCAGTCGCCGTAGACCAGGTCCAGGCGGTGGCCGGGGGCGGCCTTGGCGGCGAAGAAGGCGAGGAGGGACAGGGCGAAGGAGGCGAGGACGGTGCCCAGGGCCACGACGGTGACGGCGGCCTTGCCGGCCTTCCGGCCCAGGAGGCCGTGGAAGGCGGAGCCCAGGAGGGGCAGGACGGGGATGAGCCAGGCGGTCTTGTGCATCATCTACCCCTTACAGCTTCAGCGCGTCGGCGCGGTCGGAATCGGTGGTCTGGCGCAGCCGGAAGAGGCCCACGACCAGCCCGAGGCCGACGGCCGCCTCGCAGGCGGCCACCGCGATGATGAAGAGATAGAAGACCGTCCCCTGGACATCGTTGCCCCGGGCCCGGGCGAAGGCCAGGAGGGCCACGTTGGCCGCGTTGAGCATCAGCTCCACGCCCATGAACTGGATGAGGAGGGTGCGCCGGCTCAGCACGATGAACAGGCCGATGACGAAGAGCAGGAGGGCCACCATCAGGTAGCCCTGGAGGTTGCCCTGGAGGATGGGGGTCAGGGAGGTCATCACAGGTCCTTCTTCACCAGGGCCACGGCCCCGATCATGGCGGCGAGCAGCAGCAGGCCGACGACTTCGAAGGCCACCAGGTGGCCCCGGAACAGTTCGATGCCCAGGCGGTTGAGGTCCATGGGGCCCTTGATGTCCATGGGCCGCATGGCGGAGGCGAAGCCCGAGGAGAGCACGACCTTGACCGCGCCGGCGGCGAGGACGAGGGCGGCCGCGGCCGATCCCCAGCGCTGGACGGGGTGGGTCCTCGCGGCGGCCTCCTCTTCGTGGGCGTTCAGCAGCATGATCACGAAGAGCACCAGCACGACGATGGCGCCGGAATAGACGATGATCTGCAGGGCGGCGGCCACGGGGTTGGAGAGCATCAGGTAGAGGCCGGCGACGCCGAAGAAGGTGACCACCATGCAGAGGCCGGCGATGACCAGGTTCTTCTGGAAGGCCACCGAGAGGGCGCCGAGCAGGGTGATGAGGGCGAAGATCGCGAACATGGCGTCCTAGGCCTTTCCGGAGGGGCGCGGGACGCTGGGGGTCGGGTCCTGGGTGATCCGGGCCTTGCCGTCCTTGTCCGCGTAGGTGTTCATGAGGTCCCACTTGCCGAAGAGCATGGAGAGGCGGTCGTAGGACGCCTGCTCGTAGTCCCCCCGGAGCCAGATGGCGTCCTTGGGGCAGGCCTCCTCGCACATGCCGCAGTAGATGCAGCGGAGCATGTCGATCCGGAAGACACTGGGGCGCTTCTCGGCGAAGCCCTGCAGGGTGTTGAGGTCCCCGAACTCGTCGGCCTCGATGGTGATGCAGCGGGCCGGGCACGCCTCGGCGCACATGAAGCAGGCCACGCACTTGATGGACCCGTCCTCGAAGCGCTTGAGCTCGTGGAGGCCGCGGTAGCCCGGGCCCACCTCCCGCTTCCAGTCGGGGTACTGGACGGTGTAGCGCTTGCGGCTGGAGGTGAAGAGCTGCCTGAGGAAGTGCTTCATGGTGATCGCCATGCCCTTGAGCACGGGGACCACGTAGGTGCGGTCAACCCAGGTGAGTTCGACTTTCTTGAAAACGACGGCCATGGATCAACCTCTCTGGTGCATCAGGAAGGCATGGACCAGGAGGTTGGCCAGGCTGAGGGGAAGCATGACCTTCCAGCCCAGGAACATCAGCTGATCGAAGCGGAAGCGCGGCAGGGTCCAGCGGATCCAGATGAAGACCCAGCAGAAGAACACCACCTTGCCCGCGAAGGAGAGGACGGAGAGGAGAACGGGAGGTTCCTTGATGAAGGGCACCTGCCAGCCCCCGAAGTAGAGGGTGACGATGAGGCTGGCGGCCACCACGATGTGCACGTACTCCGCCAGCTGGAGGAGGGCGAACTTCATGGAGCCGTATTCGGTGTGGAAGCCGGCGACGATCTCGCTCTCGCCCTCGGCGAAGTCGAAGGGCAGGCGGTTGGTCTCGGCGAACATGCAGGTGAAGAAGACGATGAACCCGAAGAAGTGCCGCACCACGTTCCAGTGCAGGACGCTGTCCTGGGCCCCGATGATCTGGTGGGGGTCGTAGCCGCCCGTGGTCATGAAGATGGCCAGGACGGCCAGGCTCATGCCGATCTCGTAGCTCACCATCTGGGCGGAGCTGCGCATGCCGCCGAGGATGGCCCACTTGTTGTTGGAGCTCCAGCTGGCGGTGAGGATGCCGTAGACGGCCACGGCGCCGATGGCCATGGGGTAGAGCATGCCCATGCCGTTGCCGGGATCCAGGAGGCTCAGGTGGTAGGCCGTGCCGTTCTCCATGAAGGTCCGGCCGAAGGGGATGACGGCGAAGCCCATCATGGCGGGCACGAAGGCCATGACGGGGGCCAGCCAGAAGAGGGCCTTGTTGGCGTCCCGGGTGACCAGGTCCTCCTTCAGGAAGAACTTGATGCCGTCCGCGGCCAGCTGGGGCAGACCCAGGAGCCGCCAGCGCCCGAGGATGGCCGCCCGGTTGGGCCCGATGCGGTCCTGGATCATGGCGCTCCCCCGGCGCTCCACCCAGGTGAGGATGGCGGCCAGGGTCAGGGGGGCCGCGAAGGCGATGACCAGCTTGACGATCATCCAGAACGTCGCGGGGGACAGGTGGAGGTGGTGGGCTAAGGGTTCCATCAGGCAGCTTTCCGGCAGGCTTCCCAAGGTGAAGCTCCGCGCTTCCAAATTGACAGGGGGGGACGTCCGGGGACGGACGGCATGGAATCCAGGATAGCGGCATCCGGCATGGCTAAAAAGCGGTTCGCTTGACGGCCGTCAAGGCGGGCCCCGCCCCCACCCCCCAGGCTGGAGGCCGGAGGTTTTCATGAGACAGCGTTGGCTGATCCTGTTCCTGGTCCTCATCGCCAGCTTCGGAGTCCTGGGCATTGGCGGGAGGTCCATCGCCCGCAACGCCCCCCCCATCCCCGCCCGGGTCCAGGGCCCGGCCGGGGCACTCGTGGGGCCCGGCCAGATCCTGGCGGGCCAGAAGAGCTACCTGGGCCACGGCGGCCAGCACATCGGGTCCATCTGGGGCCACGGGGCCTACCTGGCCCCGGACTGGACGGCCAAGGCCCTGCACCGCTGGTCCGAGCTGACCCTGGAGGGCCTGCGGGCCAAGGGGCTCTCCGAGGCCGAAGCCCGGGCCCGCACCCAGGCCCTCTTCCAGGCCAACACCTATGAGGCGGCCTCGGAGACCCTGGTCCTGGACGAGGTCCAGGCCGCGGCCTACGCCCGTGCCCGGGCCGAGCTGGCAGCCACCGTCGTGGAGGGGGACAAGGACGCCTCCATCCCCGCCCGCTGGATTCCCACCCGGGCCGAGGGGGAGCGGGTGGCCGATTTCTTCTTGTGGACCGCCTGGTCCGCCGCGGCCCGGCGCCCCGGCGAGGCCGCCAGCTACACCCAGAACTGGCCCCAGGAGCCCCTGGTGGGCAACCAGATCACCCCCCTCAGCCACCTGTGGAGCATCCTTTCCATCGTGCTGCTGATCCTGGGCGTGGGCCTCATGGTCTGGCACCACGCCTCCCGGCCGGAGGAGCCCTTCCCCGCCCCCCAGGCGCTCAGCCCCGAGCCCGCCACCCCCAGCCAGCGCTGGTCCGCCATCTACTTCGGCGTGGCCATGGCCCTCTTCCTCGTCCAGGTGCTCATGGGCGTGGTGACCGTGCACTTTGGCATCGAATCCAACTCCCTCTACGGCGTGGACCTGTCCCGCATCCTCCCCTACGCCGCCAGCCGCACCTGGCACCTCCAGCTGGCGGTCTTCTGGATCGCCACCTGCTGGCTGGCCACGGGCCTTTTCCTGGGCCCCCGCCTCGCCGGCCGTGAGCCCAAGGGCCAGGCCCTGGGCGTGGCGGGCCTCCTCCTCGCCCTCGTGGTCGTGGTGGTGGGCGCCCTCTCCGGCAGCCAGCAGGCCATCCTGGGCCGCCTTTCCGGCTCCTTCCTCCTGGGCCACCAGGGCTACGAATACGTGGAACTGGGCCGCCTCTGGCAGATCCTCCTCACCGTGGGCATGGTGGGCTGGCTCGTCCTCGTCGTCCGGGCCCTGCGCCCCGCCCTCCAGGCCGAGAAGGGCCAGCTGGGCCTCCTGAAGCTCTTCCTCCTGGCGGCCATCGCCATCCCGCTCTTCTACTCCGCGGGGTTCATGTACAACCGCGAGACGCACATCGCCCTGGCCGAGTACTGGCGCTGGTGGGTGGTCCACCTCTGGGTGGAGGGCTTCTTCGAGGTCTTCGCCACCGTGGCCATCGCCCTCCTTTCCACCCGCATGGGGCTCCTGCGCGAGAAGACCGCGCTCCGGAGCGTGAACCTGAGCATGATCCTCTTCCTGGGATCGGGCGTCATCGGCACCTTCCACCACCTGTACTTCACCGGGTCCCCGGCCTTCATCTCCGCCCTGGGCTCCACCTTCAGCGCCCTGGAGATCGTGCCCCTGACCATCGTCGGCTTCGAGCTGGCCCAGAGCCTGCGCGCCGGCCGCGCCCTGGGCAGCGGCTACGAGTGGCCCTTCCGGTACTTCGCCGCCGTCTGCTTCTGGAACCTGGTGGGCGCCGGCGTCTTCGGCATGCTCATCAACCCGCCCTCCATCCTCTACTACGGCCAGGGCCTGAACACCACGCCCATCCACAGCCACGCCGCCCTCTTCGGGGTCTACGGCTTCCTCGCCATCGCCCTGATGCTCTTCAGCCTGCGCGGCATGACCCCCGATTCCGGCTGGAACCCCCGGCTCCTCAAGTGGGGCTTCTGGGGCCTGAACGGAGGCCTCGTGCTGATGCTGGCCATGAGCCTCATCCCCAGCGGCCTGCACCAGATCGCCCTGAGCCTGCAGCACGGCACCTGGTACGCCCGCAGCGCCGAGGTGGTGCAGAGCCCCCTGATGCGGTCCTTCACCTGGCTCCGCCTCCCGGGCGACGTGCTCTTCGGCCTGGGCGCCCTGGCCGTGGCGGCCTTCACCGTGAAGGCGGTGATCGCGGCCTGGACGTGGAAGAAGGCCTGACGGACCTCTTCCAAGGACTCGGCGGCCCGTCCCATCCCCGGGACGGGCCGCCTTCCTTCATGGGGGCGTGGACCGGATCTCCTCCGCCAGGGACAGGACCAGGCCCGACCCCAGCGCCAGGCCAACCCCCCACAGGGGGATGAGTTCCGGGAACAGCATCCGGACGGGAAGGCTCCCCAGCGCCCCCAGGATGAGGACCCAGGCCCCGGCCTCGCAGGGGGGCAAGGACCGGCCGCCCCCCACCCCCGGCCCCG
>DATGXY010000050.1:0-6202 GCA_035298525.1 Holophaga sp. | reverse complement strand
CCCCTGCAGGAGGAAGATCCGCATCACCTGGCCCCGGGTCGTGCCGAAGGCCCGCAGGATGCCGATCTCCCGCGACTTCTGCACCACCGAGACCACGAGCACGGAGGCGATGCCCAGCACCACCGCCACGATGATGAAGGTCTGGATCATGTACGAGCTGGAGTTCTGGCTGCGCAGGCCCACCAGGAGCTGGGCGTTGAGCTTCATCCAGCTGTCGGCCTGGAGCCCGGTGGAGGCGCCCAGCTTCTGGGCCAGGGCCTCGGCCTCGAAGATGCGGGCCACCTTCACCTCCAGGGTGCTCACGCCCCCCGCCAGGTCCAGGAGGGTCTGGGCGTTGCGCAGGCTCACGAAGACCCACCGCTGGTTCAGGTCCTTGTTCCCCACATCGAAGATCCCGGCCACGGTGAACACGGCGTCCTGGCCCCCGGGGGCCTGGATGCGCACGCGGTCCCCGCTGGAGAGGCCCAGGTCGTGGGCCAGCTCCGTGCCGATGAGGGCGCGGGTGGCCCCCAGGTCGAAGGCGCCCTCCACCAGGCGCGGGCGCAGGTCCAGGATGGCCCCGAAGGTGTCGGGGTCCACCCCCCGCAGGGCGACGCTGCGGTTGGCGTTGCCCCGGAAGGCGAAGGCGCTGCCCGCCACCGTGGGGCTGGCGGCGGTGACCCCCGGCGTGGCCCTGAGCCGGCGCAGGGCCTGGGGCCAGTCCAGGATGGTTCGCAGGCGCTGCTCCGGGGGCTGGACCCGGGCGGCCACGGCCTCCCCCTGGCGCGCCAGCTGGGGCCGGGCCACGTCCTCGGGGGGCCGCAGCACCACGTGGGCCTGGGTGCCCAGGGTCTTCTCCACCAGGCTCTCCTGGAGCCCCGTGATGAGGGCCGAAAGGAAGACGATCACCCCCACCCCCGTGCCGATGCCCAGGAGGATGAGCAGGGTCTGGGTCCGCCCCTCCCGCAGGAAGCGCAGCGCCACGGCCCAGGTGAAGGGCAGCGGCCTCAAGGCTCCACCACCGCGCGGCACCGGCGCCCGTCCTTCGCCGACGGGGCCGTCAGGACCACGTCCCCCTCCGCCAGGCCCGAGGTGATCTCGACCGTGCCCTCCCCCCGGAAGCCGATGCCCAGGGGCACCCGCACGGCCCTGCCCCCGCGGAGGACCAGGGCGTGGGGGGCGCCGGCGATGTCCCGCACCGCGGCCAGGGGGGCCACGAGGGCCCCGGGGTGCCGGCCCAGGCGGATCTCCACCGAGACGGTCATGTCGGGAAGCAGATGGGGGGGAGGCTTGGGCACGGCCAGCTTCAGGTCCACGGTGCCCCGCGCGGCGTCCACGCCGGGGGCCACCTGGCGAACCACGGCCTCGAAGCGGTCCAGGGGCCGCGAATCCGTGCTGGCCAGGGCCTTCTGGCCCACGGCCAGGAAGCCCAGGTTCTTCTCGTCGGGCTGCACCAGCAGCTGGAGGGGCTCCTCCAGGGCCAGGGTGTAGAGCACCTTGCCGGGCTGCACCAGGTCGCCCAGCTCCAGGGCGCGGGTGAGCACCACCCCGTCGGCGGGGGCCTGGATGCGCATCTGGCGGAGCTTCACCTCCGCCAGGTCCACGGCGGCCTGGGCCGCCCTCAGGTCCGGGCCCGCTTCGGCGGACCGGGCCTGGGCCAGGGCCGCCTCGCGGCCGGCCTGGGCCGTCTCGAAGGCCTTGCGCAGATCGTCCAGCTGGCTTTCGCTGAGGATGCCCTCCCCCGCCAGGCGCTGTCCCCGCTCCCAGGCCAGGCGGGCCTGGCGCAGGGAACTATCCGCCTGGGCCAGGGCCGCCCGGGCCGAGGGCGCCGCGCTTTCCAGGAGCTGGCCCAGCCTGGCCCGGGCCTGGGCGAGGCTGGCCCGCTGCTCGGAATCCTCCAGTTCGGCCAGCACCTGGCCGGCCTTCACCCCATCCCCCTCATCCGCCAGGCGGCGGGAGACCACGGCGGTGGTAAGGGCCCCCACGCTCACCTTCCGGGAGGCCAGGACCCGGCCGTTCAGCACCAGGGTCCGTTCCAGGTCCCGGCGCTCCACCCGGGCGGCGGCCAGCTTCGGCCCCAGCGCCATCCGGGGGCCCGCGGCCGCGAGCACCAGGAGGAGCAGGGCGGCCCCGGCCCCCCGCAGCAGGTTCGTTCTGGTCATGGTCCCACCCTCAGCCGAAATAAACTTATCATCAATGCCCTCGCCCATGACGAGGACGCTGGTCTTCGGACCTAAAAAAATGACAAAATTTCGGAGTCAGACTCCGAATTTTTGCCTATATTCAGGCATGCTCGATCGGCCCGGGTACCTGGAGCAACTTCGGAACACCGTCTCCCGTTCACCCGTGACGGCCTTGCTCGGTCCCCGCCAGTGCGGCAAGACGACGCTCGCTCGTTTGTTTGCAACGGACAGACAGGCGACATTTTTCGACCTGGAATCCGTCGTGGACCGGCGCAGGCTCCAGAACCCGGAACTGGTCCTGGGCGGTTTGCCGGGCCTGGTGATCCTGGACGAGATCCAGGAGGCGCCGGAGCTCTACGCGGTCCTGAGGGTGCTGGTGGATCGTCCTGGGGCTGACACACGCTTCCTCATCCTGGGGAGCGCTTCTCCGCAGTTGACGCGGGGCGCCTCGGAATCCCTGGCGGGCCGCATCGAATTCATCGAGATGGGCGGATTCGACCTGACGGATACGG
The DNA here is from genome assembly GCA_035298525.1 of Holophaga sp. Taxonomy (GTDB): domain Bacteria; phylum Acidobacteriota; class Holophagae; order Holophagales; family Holophagaceae; genus Mesoterricola. The sequence continues at coordinate 3,528 of DATGXY010000050.1, read as the reverse complement.
GCGCCGGCGGGCTCGAGGCCCTGTGGCTCCGGGGAGGGTTCCCGCGTTCCTGGCTGGCCGCATCCGAAAGCGACAGCCTGGCCTGGAGGGAAGGCTTCGTCCGGACCTTCCTGGAACGGGACATCCCCCAGCTCGGGATCCGGATCCCCGCTCCGGCCATGCGGCGGTTCTGGACCATGCTCGCCCACCACCATGGGCAGACCTGGAACGCCTCCGAGCTGGCCCGTTCCATGGGGCTGTCGGACAAGACGGTCCGCGGCTACCTGGATCTCCTCACGGGCACGTACATGCTCCGCCAGCTCCAGCCATGGCACGAGAACCTGGGCAAGCGCCAGGTGAAGGCTCCCAGGATCTACTTCCGGGATCCTGGCCTGCTGCACCACCTGCTGGACATCCCCACCCGGCATCATCTCCTGGGCCACCCCAAGGTGTGGGCGTCGTGGGAGGGGTTCGCGATCGAACAGATCCTGCGGGCCTTCCGGGCCCGCGAAGCCTATTTCTGGGCCACCCACGAAGGGGCCGAGGTGGATCTCCTGTTCACGGCCGGCGGGAGGAAGCTCGGATTCGAGATCAGGTTCACGGAAGCCCCCCGGATGACGGCTTCCATGCGCACGGCGCAGGAGACCCTCGGGCTGGATCACCTCTACGTGGTCCACCCGGGCGCGCACCGTTTCCCCATGGGCGCCGGGGCCACGGCCCTCCCGCTGGCGGCGATCCCGGAACTGGCCACGGACCGCCCCTGAGCCCAGGAGCCTGACCAAGTAATAGAAGGCTCCTGGGAAGGTCAGACGATGAGCCGGAAGTTCCACCCGTCGGCCTGGAGGCTCATTTCGGCCTGGGCGTCCCGGGAGAAGGCGGCGCCGAAGCGGTTGCCGGCGTCCACGCGCTCGGTGACGGCGGCGGTCTTGCCGGAGGCGGAGGTCTTGGCGCCCGCGCGCATGGAGGCGGATTCGTTGCGGCGCTGGTTCATGGCGGTCCTCGAAAAGGGAGGTGGAAAGGAAAAAGCCCCGCATCCTTCCGGGTGCGGGGCGGGTGGGTTCCGGTCGATCGATCCTAGAAAGCCCCCGCCCCGGCGCCAATCAGCAGCACCACCAGGAACAGGCTCGTAAACGCGAGGGAGGCCTCCAGGGCGCGCAGCCCATCCCGGCCGGGAATCGCGGCGGCGAGGGCGAGGGTGGAGGGGCGGCGCGTCATGTTCCGACCATGCTCGGTTCCGCCCCGGGCCCCGTCAATGAACGGGGGCCAAGGTTAAGCAAAGGCAATGGACCTATTGATGGCTCGAAAGGGCGGCCCTGGCCGCGGAGGTCCCCGCCAGCCACCCCGTGGAGAAGGCGATCTGCAGGTTGTAGCCCCCCGTATTGGCGTCCAGGTCCAGCATCTCCCCCGCGAAGTGGAGGCCCTCCACCCGGCGGGAGGCCAGGGTGCGGGGGTCCACCTCCTTCAGGGCGACGCCCCCGGCGGTGACAATGGCCTCTTCCCAGCCCCCGTGGCCCGTCACCTGGAGGCGCAGATCCTTGAGGAGGGCCAGGAGGCGCCGGCCGGCCTCCCCCTGCAGGCGGGAGGCGGGAGATCCCGGGGCCAGGCCCAGTTCCCCGGCGAAGACGGGCACCAGCTGGGGCGGCAGGAAGGCCCGCAGCAGGTGGGCGCAGGTGCCCCCGCCCCGCTCCGCCCGTTCCCGGTCCAGGCGCGCGGCGAGGGTGGGCCCGTCCAGGGCGGGCTTCAGGTCCAGGCTGATCTCCACCTTGCTCCCCTTCGCCAGGGCGTCCACGGCCTCCCGGCTCAGGCGCAGCACGGCGGCCCCGCCCAGGCCCCGCTCCGTGAAGTCGGCCTCGCCGAATTCCGTGGCCTTCTTGCGGCCCTCGATCCAGAGAGTCAGCTCCGCGTTGCGCACCGTGAGGCCCGCGGCGCCGGGAAAGGCGGGGCGCGTGGCGAGGCCCACCAGGGAGGGCCGGGTGGCCTCGACGCGGTGGCCGGCGGCGGCGGCGAAGGCGAGCCCGTCGCCGGTGGAGCCGGTGCGGGGGTACGAGAGGCCGCCGGTGGCCAGGACGCACCGGGGGGCCAGGACCCGCTCCCGGCGCCCGGCGTGGGCCACCTCCAGGCCCTTGAAGACCCCCGCCTCCACCACCAGGCCCTCCACCCGGGCCTTCACGGCGATGACGGCCCCCTGGCGCCGGGCCCAGGCCCACAGGGCCTCGGCGGCGTCCCAGGCGCGGCCGCTCTCGGGGAAGACCCGGTCCCCGCGCTCCACCCGGGTGGGGCAGCCCTCCGAGGCCAGCAGGGCCACCAGGTCGGCGTTGAAGAAGGCACCGAAGGCCTGGCGCAGGAAGCGCCCGTCGGGGCGGATCTCGCGCAGGTGCTGCTCCAGGGGGCGCATGTTGGTGACGTTGGCCCGGCCCTTGCCGGTGATGCGCAGCTTGCGCAAGGGCTTTTCCATGGCTTCCAGGAGCAGGACCCGGGCCCCCTCCTGGGCGGCGCGGCCCGCGGCAAGGATCCCGGCGGGGCCCCCGCCCACCACCACCACGTCCCAGGGGCCGGGCGGCAGGGTCCCGGTCACGCCCCCTCCCCCTGGGAGCGCAGGATCAGCTGCATGCGGCAGGTGGCGCAGTCGAAACGGCATTCCAGGCGGGTGGGGCCGTTCTCCAGGAAGACCGGGCCCGCGGGTTCGGGCAGGGCGCGCCAGGGCTCGGGGTTGGGGTGGACGGCGCACCAGCCCAGTTCGTACTTCACGCAGTGGCGGGTGGTCATGACCACCCGGCCCCGGAGGTCGGACTGGAGCTCCGCGGCGGGCTCCGCCACCCGGGCCCCGGCCTTCTCGTAGAAGGCCCGGGCGGCGGCGTTGGCCACGTTCCAGGTGAAGTCCAGGGTGGTCTCGGGCAGGGGGCTGGGGGCGGCGGGGATCCGCCGGCCCTCCCGGGGGCGGGGTTCGCGCCTGCGGGCCTCCAGGGCGGCGGCGGCCTCCCGGCGCAGGGCGTTGAGGACGCTCAGGGGCACGAAGCGCGAACCATCGGCGTCCAGCGCCTCCAGGGCGAAGGGGGTCCCCCCCAGGCGGGACAGGGCGTCCCGCACGGACCGCAGGGCCCGGTCCGGATCCTGGGCGGGGGCGAAGGCGCCCGCGGCCGCCGCCGTCCCCGCGAGGCCTTCCGGGTCCTCCAGGCGCAGGCGGACCTCGGTCTCCCCCGCCTCCAGGACGGCCCTCACGGGGATGCGGCGGTCCACCTTGGCCGCGCGCAGGGTCTTGAGCCAGCGCAGGTCCAGGTTGCGGTGGAGGCGGACGCCGGGGCGGATCCGGGAGGGGTCCTGCACGAAGACCTGGCGGCCCTCCACGGCGTTCACCACGGTGCCGGCGATGCGGGGCCCGTCCACCCAGGCCAGCCCATCGCCGGGGGCGAGGCCGGGGGCGACGTCCAGCACCAGGCGGTCCCCCTGCACCGAGCGCACCTCGCCCACGGGTTCGCCCAGGTGCCGCCCGTGGTCGGGGGTGCCCATGGAGCGGCGCTCCCCGTCGATGCGGTACTCGGAGAGGCCCCG
>DATGXY010000049.1:0-24791 GCA_035298525.1 Holophaga sp. | reverse complement strand
GGGAGAGGTGGAGGGGCAGGACCGCCTCCAGGACGGCGCCCAGGCCGGCCCCCAGGGCCATGAACCCCGCCAGGAGCCGCACGGTCCCATCCCGCAGGAGGCCCAGGTAGCCGTGCCCGGAGGGCTGGGGGGGCGGGTCGGGCGGAAGCAGGGCCATGCGCACCAGGGCATCCAGGAGGGCGAGGCCGGCCGCGGCCATGAAGGCGGCCCGCATGCCCCAGGCCCGGAGCATCCAGCCGGAGAAGCTGGGCCCCAGGAACATGCCCAGGTTGGCGCAGGCGAAGACGGCGCTCATGGCCTTGCCCCGCTGATCCGCGGGGAAGTGATCGGCCACCATGGACAGGCCGGCCACCCAGGTGGCGGCCGCCGCCACGCCCTGGAGGACCCGGGCCAGCAACAGCACGGGGAAGGAGGTGGCGAAGGCGAAGAGGAGGGTGGAGCCCCCGAAGGCCACGAGGCCGCCCAGGAAGGGGCCGCGGCGGCCATGGCGGTCGGACCAGGCGCCCAAAGGCAGGCAGGCCGCGAGTAGGGCGGCCGCGTAGCTGCCGAAGAGGAGGCCAAGGCTCGTCTGGCTCAGTCCGTGCAGCCGCGCGTACTCCGGAAGGAGGGGGGGGAGCATGGCGTACACGAGGGTGTCCGCGAAGAAGGCCAGGCCCACCACCAGCAGGGCGGACCGCTTCGGGGCGGACCGCAGGGACGCGAAGGGATTCATGGCCGACCGAACCCCGACGCGAGGATGCGGTCCAGGGCCTCGGGCAGATCCGCGGCCACCAGGTCGGCCCCGGCGGCGTCCCCCTCCCGGCCATAGCCCGTGAGGACGAGGGCGGCGCGGCAGCCCGCGTTGCGGGCTGCCTCCACATCGATGGGCTTGTCGCCGATCATCCAGGACCGGGCCAGATCCAGGCCCAGTTCCCCGGCGGCGCGCAGGAGCATGCCCGGGTTGGGCTTGCGGTCGGGGTGGTCGGGATGGGCGTACTCCCCGATGCCTTCGGGGTGGTGGGGGGCGGCGTACACCGCGTCCACCCGGGCCCCGTGCCCGGCCAGGAGTTCGTTGATGCGCCCGGTGACGGCCTCGAATTCCTTCCACCCGTACTTCCCCCGCCCGATCCCGGCCTGGTTGGTGACCACCACCACGGGCACGCCCAGGGCGTTGACCCGGGCCAGGGCCTCCCCGGCCCCCGGCACCAGCCGCACGTCCTCGGGGCGGTGCAGGTAGCCCACCTCCACGTTCAGGGTGCCGTCCCTGTCGATGAAGATGGCGGGGCGCGCTGGGTTCAAGGGGACCTCCTCGTTGGCATGATGCCACAGAGGAGCGCCCCTACTGGGCGAAGAGCCGAGTGGGATCGAGGGGGGCGGCTTGGCCCGCCTGGACGGCGATCGCCTGGGAGGTGGCGGTCTGCGCGCCGCCCTCCGGCCCCCGGCCCCACGCGTTCACCACCACCAGGTAGTTCCCCGCGGGCACGCGATCGAGGGTCATGAACCGGCCGGGTTCCGGGGAGGCGAGGCGGAGGAGGAAGGCCTCGCCGTTGGCGGCGGCCCCGGGAACGCCGTAGAGGCGCAGTTCCCTTGCCGGGGCCAGGAGGGCCGGCACCTCCAGGGTGATGGAACCGGTTCCCGCCGCCGGGGCGACCAGCAGGGCGTTCGTCTCGGGCGCCTGCGACGTGGCCGTCAGGACGGGGCTCACAGCCAGATCATGAACGCCCGAAGGGAGGTCGGGCTGGGCCACGAGCCGGAAGGCCCGGTCCAGGGGCAGACCCCGCAGGATGAAGGCCCCGTCGGCATCCGTGAAGCCGGTGCCCAGCACCTCATGATTCAGCGGAAGGGGCTGCCCGGAGCCCGTCCCGCGGGCCTGGGCCTGGACCCGGACGCCGGGAAGCCCCAGGCCCGTGGCAGGGTCCACCACACGGCCGGTTGCGAGGCCGGGCCCCATGGGCGGCCGGGGGGTGCCAGGCCCCTGGCCCGAGCCGCCGCAGCCCGTCAGGACCCCGACCAAGGCCAGGCCACCGAACAGCATCCTTGAAGAGCGCATGCAACCCCTCCCAAAGCCCTAGGGCCATGGAAAGATCGGGCAAGCGCCCCGATGGCGCTATAAATTTTTTATCGACCTAGGCGTTCTCCCGCACCAGGGCCAGGGCCGTCTGGCAAAGGCGCCGCACGCCGGGGACGAGGTCCAGACTGGCCAGGGCCTTCTCCCCCACCCACTGGCCGCCGTCGGGGGGGGCGGGCACCTGGTCTTCCGGGGCCTTGGTGCGAAGGAGGTGCGTGAGGTAGAGGCGCTGCTGGCCCTCCAACCCCTCAAGGCGCAGGAGCCAGGGGGTGGGCAGGCGAGAGGTGCGTTCGTCGAAGACGACGGGCAGCCGGGAGGGATCGTGGAACCGGAAGGGGATCTTCCAGGTGGCGTCGATCTGGGCCTGGAGGAGGGCCGGGGGCAGGTAACCGGGGGACCAGGGCACCTGGGGCGGCATGAGGAGACCCCGGTGGGGCGGATGGACGGAGGGCACCAGCAGCACGAAGGGCATGGCGGAACCGTGCACCAGGATGCCTTCGATGAAGGTGGTCAGGAAGACCGGCCCCTCCCCCATCCCTACCTCCCGCCCTGCACTTCGAGGTCGGCCAGGATGCGGTCCCTCGCCGCGGCCACCTCGGCCACGAGGGCCTCGGGCTTCACCTTGAGGAGGGCCTTGGTGCGCCGGTCGCGCAGTTCCACCACGCCGTCCTTGAGGCCCTTGGAGCCCACCATGACCCGGAGGGGGAAGCCCAGCAGGTCGGCGTCCTTGAACTTGGCGCCGGGGCTCATGCCCTCGCGGTCGTCGTGGAGCACCTCGAAGCCCGCCTTCTCCAGCTCGGCCTCGAGCCGGTCGGCCATGGCGCGCACCTCGTCGTTGCCGGGATCCAGGTCCAGCAGGTGGACCTGGTAGGGGGCCACGGGCCAGGGCCAGATGATGCCGTCGGCGTCGTAGTTCTGCTCGATGCAGGCGGCGATGGTGCGGGTGATGCCGATGCCGTAGCAGCCCATGACCATGGGCCGCTCCTTGCCCTGCTCGTCCACGAAGACGCAGTTCATGCTCTTGGAGTACTTGGTGCCCAGCTTGAAGACCTGGCCCACCTCGATGCCCCGGAAGGCCTGGAAGTGGCCCTTGCCGCAGCGGGGGCAGAGATCGCCCTCCTGGGCCATGCGCAGGTCCAGGACCTTGGCCATGGGCAGGTCGCGACCGGGGGCGAAGCCGAAGTGGTGGCCGGGGGTGTCGTTGGCCCCGCAGGTGAGGTTGACGGCCCCTTCCAGGCTGCGGTCCACCAGGTAGACCAGGCGGTCCTTGGGGTCGGCGTGCAGGGCGGCGTGGCGGGTGCCGGCCTTGGGCAGCGGCCCCAGGAAGCCCGCGGAGGCGCCGCAGAAGTCCTCGGCGTCGGCCATGGGCTGCAGGTCGGCGGCGCCCAGGGCGTTCTTCACCTTGACGGGGTTGAGCTCGTGGTCGCCCCGGAGGATCGCGGCCACCAGCACCTTGCGGGTGGGCTCGGCCTCGCCGGGGGTGAGGATCTCGGCCTCCAGCCAGTAGACCTTGGAGGTCTGGTGCAGGGGCAGCCCGTCGTGCTCGGCGTCCTTGAAGGCCGCGGCCTGCTCCTCCATGGCGGTGACGCCGGGGGTCTGGAAGTGGGCCGGGCGCAGGGGGAAGGCCGCGCCGTGGTCCACCGCCGGGATGCGGGGGGCCTCGGTCTTCTCGATGTTGGAGGTGTAGTCGCAGCTGTCGCAGCTGAGGATGCCGTCCTCGCCGGAGCCGGCCAGCACGTGGAACTCGTGGGTGAAGCTGCCGCCGATGGCGCCGCTGTCGGCCTCCACGGGGCGGAACTTCACGCCCAGGCGGCTGAAGATCCGCTTGTAGGCGTTGAACATCTCCCAGTAGCCGCGGTCGGCGTCGGCGTCGTCCACGTGGAAGGAGTAGCCGTCCTTCATGATGAACTCGCGGCCGCGCATGAGGCCGAAGCGGGGGCGGATCTCGTCCCGGAACTTGGTCTGCACCTGGAAGAGGTTCATGGGCAGCTGCTTGTAGCTGCGCACGTTGCGCCGGACGATGTCGGTGATGACCTCCTCGTGGGTGGGGCCCAGGCAGAAGTCGGCGTCCTTGCGGTCCTTGAAGCGGAGCAGCTCCTTGCCGTAGAAGCTCCAGCGCCCCGACTCCTGCCACAGCTCCGCGGGCTGCACCGTGGGCATCAGGAGCTCCTGGCAGCCGTCGCGGCCCAGCTCCTCGCGCACGATCTGCTCGAACTTGCGGATGCTCCGCAGGGCCAGGGGCAGGTAGTCGTAGATGCCCGCGGCGAGCTTCATGATCATGCCCGAGCGCATCATGAGCTGCTGGCTCACCACGTCGGCGTCCCGGGGAACCTCCCGGAGGGTCTGGATCAGCATCCTGCTCTGCTTCATGTCTATATCCGATTCATATACAGCCGGAAGGATCCGGGCTGCGCGGTGGGGGGATGGGGGTCAGGAGAGGAGGGAATTGACGATCTGGCTGGCGGCCTTGCCGTCGTAGGCGCCGCCGTGGCGGGCCTGGAGGGCCTTCATGACCGCCCCCATGTCCTTGCGGGACTGGGCGCCGGTTTCCTGGATGACGAGGCGGACGGCCTGCTCCAGGGCGGGGCCCTCCAGCATGGAGGGGAGGAATGCCTTGAGAACCACGATTTCCGCCGATTCGACCGCGGCCCGGTCGGCATACCCGGCCTTGGTGAACTGCTCCACGCTGTCCTCGCGGCTCTTGACCAGGCGTTTGAGGACGGTGATCGCGTCGGCGTCGGAGAGAACGCCCTGGGGGCCCAGGTTCTTGGCCACGGCCTCGTTCTTGTAGGCGGCCAGCGCCATGCGCAGGACCGCCGTGCGAGGGGCGTCCTTGGCGAGCATGGCGGCCTTGAGTTCGGATTGCAGGCGATCCAGCATGGGAATGGCTCCAGTCCTACATTATCCCATTCCCGGCCTGAAACCCCAGAGCCGGCGGAGGCCTGTGGAAATAATCTGGTTGTGCGAGGCTTGACAAGTGAAATAATGGCTCAAACCAAGAGGCTGTCCCCCTATGAACGTCGCATTCATTAATCCCTTCATCGAATCCACCCTCCGCAGCCTGGACATGATGGCGGGGATCCAGGCCGAGAAGGTGGGGCTGGAGCTGAAGGAGGACCTGATCACCACCTTCGACGTGTCGGCGATCATCGGCCTCACCGGCGAAACCTCGGGGTCCATCATCATCAGCATGCCCTCGAGCCTGGCCTGCAGGATCGCCTCCAACATGCTCATGGAGGAGATCACCTCCATGAACAAGAACGTGGAGGACGCCATCGGCGAGATCGGGAACATCGTGGTGGGCGACGCCCGGCGCAGCCTGATCCAGGACGGCCACCAGCTGAACATCTCCATCCCCACCGTCGTCATCGGCGTGGGCCACAAGATCAGCCGCAGCGGCGACGTGCCCTGCATCGCCATCCCCTTCTCCACGGAGTTCGGCGACTTCGAGGTCAACGTCGGCCTTCGGGAGAGCTAGGTAGCCTGACCAGGCTGGACCCGGCACCCCCCACGAAAAAGGCGCCCCTCGCGGGGCGCCTTTCCTTTTTGCCTGGATCCAGGCTACTTCTCGTACTTGATGACCTCGACGGGGCAGCCGGCGGCGGCGGCTTCGATCTGGCTCTCCAGCTCGCCCTCGACGGGGAAGGAGACCTCTTCCTTGATGATGCAGGTCGTGTCGGTGACCAGGAAGACGTCGGGGCACTCGGCGTCGCAGGCGTTGCACACGATGCAGCCTTCTTCGATCCAAACCTTGGTAATGGCCATGGGTATCTCCTCAACAGGGGCCTCGGCCCCACCAGGTTGCGCTATCTGGAAAATAGCATCTCGGCCCCTCCAAGCCTAGGGCGATTGTGACCGATTGCCCCCGCCTTGGCCCCGCCGCGGGCTTGGGCTAAGGTAAGCCCAGGAGGCGCCGTGGCCCTTTCGGAATTGTCCGTGATCGCCTGGATCCGGGATCGGTTTCCCGGGGGACGGGACCTGGTGGACGACTGCGGGGAGGTGCCCTCCCCCCTGCCGGGCCAGCGCCTCCTCGTGACCACCGATCTCATGGAGGACGGCCAGCACTTCAGCCGGGCCTGGCATCCCCCCGCCCTGCTGGGACGCAAGCTCCTGGCCGTGAACCTGTCGGACCTGGACGCCAGCGGCGCGGTCCCCCTGGGCTTCACCCTCACCCTGGCCCTGGGCCGGGACCTGGAATGGCCTTGGGTGGAAGCCTTCCTGGGGGGCCTGGCCGGGGCGGCCCGGGAATGGGGCGTGCCCGTGCTGGGCGGGGACACGGTGGGCCGGGCCTCGGGCCTGGGCCTGGGGGTCACCGCCTTCGGCAGCGCGGCGCGCTGGCTGCGCCGGGACACCCTGGAGGCCGGCGACGGGATCTACGTGGACCAGCCCCTGGGCGCGAGCCTGCGGGGCCTGCGCAAGCTCATGGCGGGCTGGGACCCGCTGGCCCCGGACCCGGACGTGGCGGCCCACCTGGACCCCTCCCCCCGCCTGGGCCTGGGACCCCGGCTGGCGGCCATCCCCCAGGTGCACGCGTGCATGGACGTGTCGGACGGCCTCAGCCGGGACCTGCGCAACCTGGCCTCGGCCTCCGGCCTCAGCGTCATCCTGGACCCGGGCCTGGACGCGGACGCGGTGGAGGGCGGCGAGGACTACGCCCGGTGCTTCTCCTCCTCCCTCCCCCAGGGGGAGCTGGAGGCGGCCCTCGGCATCCCCCTCCTGCGGGTGGGCACCGCGGCCCCCGCTGGAGAAGCGCCCGTTCTCCACTATGATGGAGGAAGGCTGCGGCCCCTCCGGGACCGCGCCTTCGACCACTTCGCCCCCGCCCAAGGACCCGATGACCCAGACGCCTGACACGAACGAGGGGGGACCCGGACCCCTGGAAGCGTCCGCGCCCCCTTCCAAGCCCGGTGTCTGGACGACGCTGCGCAACCACATCCTCCACCCGGAGCTGTCGGCGGAGCAGATCGCCCTCAGCTTCGCCATCGGCCTGTCGGTGGCCTTCAACCCGCTCCTGGGCCTGCACACGATCATGGTCCTCCTGGCCTGCTTCCTGTCCAGGCACCTGCACCGCCCCGTGATGCTCGTGGCGGCCTTCGTGAACAACCCCTGGACCATGGTGCCCATCGCCACGATCAGCGCCCTGGCCGGCAACCTCATCCTCGGCCGGGGCACCCGCCTGGACCTCTCCGGCATCCACTGGCACGCCATCACCTGGCGGAGCTTCATCAGCCGGGAGGGACTGGACGGCGTCTTCGCCATGCTCAAGCCCATCCTGGTGCCCTACATGGCGGGCGGGTTCATGCTCTCCATCCTCGCCCTGCCCCTGGGCTACTTCGGCATGCTGGCCCTGGCCCGGCGCCTTCGCCGCATGCACCTGCACCTGCCCCAGATCCACCTTCCCAAGCATCCCCGCAAATAGGAGCCCCCCATGGACATGCGTTTCCTCATGAAGCAGGCCCAGGCCATGCAGGCCAAGCTGCAGGAGGCCCAGAAGAACCTCCGCGCCGAAGGCACCGCCGGCGGCGCCATGGTCAAGGTGACCCTCAACGGCTCCAAGGAGCTCGTCGCCATCTCCATCGCCAAGGAGGCCATGGACCCCGAGGATCCCAGCATGCTGGAGGACCTGGTGCTGGCGGCCTTCAAGGACGCCTCCGCCAAGGCCGACGAGGGCATGGGCAAGATCACCGGCGGCCTCACCGGCGGCCTGAACATCCCCGGGCTGGGCTTCTAGCATGAAGCTCCCGGCCCCGCTGGAAGCCGTGGTCGAGGCCCTCCAGAAGCTTCCGGGGGTGGGCTCCAAGTCCGCCCAGCGCATGGCCCTGCACCTGCTGAAGGAGGGCCCCGGCGCCATGGAGCACCTGGGGGACCTGCTGCGCCACGCGGCCACCTCCGTGGGCTTCTGCACCAGCTGCGGATCCTTCACGGACCGCCCCCTGTGCGCCATCTGCGAGGATCCCAACCGGGATCCCCGCACCCTTGTGGTGGTGGCCGAGGCCAGCAACGTGCTCACCTTCGAGCGCAGCGGCCATTTCCGGGGCCGCTACCACGTGCTGGGCGGCCTCATCTCGCCCCTGAAGGGCATCGGCCCCGACCAGCTGAAGGTGCGCGAGCTGCTCCGGCGCCTCGAGGACGGGCGGATCCAGGAGATCGTCCTGGCCACGAATCCCACCCTGGACGGGGAGGCCACCGCGGCCTGGCTGGCCCGGATCCTGGAGCCCCTGGGCATGCGCACCACCCGCATCGGCCTGGGCCTGCCCATCGGCAGCGATCTGGAGTACGCGGACGACCTCACCCTGGACCGGGCCCTGGAGGGCCGGCGGCCCGTCCAGTCATAGGCGGATATCCACCCGGGTGCCCCCCTCGGGGCGGAGGGAGAAGATCATCTCGGCCCCCATGGCGTTGAGCCACTTGAGGGCCAGGGGCAGCCCGAGGCCGGTGCCGTCGGGGCTGCCGCTCTCGAAGGGGCGGAGCATCTTCGCCAGGCTCTCGGGCTGGAAGCCGGGGCCCTCGTCCAGCACGGTGAGGAGGCCGGGGGCCGCCACCACCTTCACCCGGCGTCCCCGGGGGGTGGCCTGGCAGGCGTTTTCCAGGAGGTTCACCAGGGCCTGGTGCAGGAGCATGGGGTCGCCCACGGCGGCCCCCTCCCCCTCCACGGTGAGGACCCGGTCCTGGAAGGCGGGGCGGCGGTGCACCTCCATGGCGGCCTGGGAGGCCACCTCCTCCAGGCGCAGGGGGGCCAGCCGGGGCTCCAGGGGCTTGGCCCACAGGAGGAAGCGCTGGGCCAGCCGCTCCAGGGACTGGACCTCCTCCAGGAGGTCCCCGGCGGTCTCGGCGTGGCCCGCCTTCTCCAGGAGCTGGCCATGGCCCTTGAGCACGGCCAGGCCGTTCTTCAGCTGGTGGGCGACGCCGGCGGTCATCTCGCCCAGCTCCGCGAAGCGGTCCCGCAGCTGCTGGCGGCGCTCCTCGGCCTCGAGTTCCGTGATGTCCTCGAACTGGAGCAGGGATCCCACGATATCCGGCACCTGGATCCGCCGCAGCTGCCACCGGCGCCCGCCCCCGTCGGCGCGCCAGGAGGGCCCGGGGTCCTCGTTGAGGCCCGCCAGGATCCAGGGGAAGGGCTCCAGCACGAAGGCCGCGTCCAGGCCCACGACGCCGGCCTTGACCCCCAGGATGGCCCGGCCCTGGGCGTTCACGGCGGCCACCTGGCCCTTCTGGTCCACCCACAGGATGCCGAAGGGGAGGGCGTCCAGCAGGCGCTCGTGCACCGTGCGGAGCTCGCCCAGGCTGGCCGCGAGCCGGCCCCGCTCCTGGAGGCTCTGGGACACGGCCCCCAGGAGGAGGGTGCCGGGGTCCTGGTCCGGATGCCGGTTCACGCGCCGCCAGCGCCGGTAGGACACGAACAGGCCCACCAGCACGAAGGCCAGGGGGAGGCTGAGGATGAGCCAGGACAGGGGCGGCTGGGTGAGATGCACCGGGCCATTCTAGGACAGTACGGGGAAAGATCAGAGGGCGGCTTCCAGGCGTGCGCAGATGGTCCGGAGGATCTTGATCCGCCCGTAGCACTTGTCCTCGCTCTCCACGAGGGTCCAGGGGGCGATCTCCGTGGAGGTGCGGTCCAGCATGCCGCATACGGCGGCCTCGTAGGCGGGCCACTTCTCCCGGTTGCGCCAGTCCTCGTCCGTGATCTTGAAGCGCTTGAACCGGCTCTCCTGGCGCGCGTTGAAGCGCCGCAGCTGCTCCTCGGGGCTGATGGCCAGCCAGAACTTGGCGAGGATGGTGCCGCTGCGGGCCATCTGGTCCTCGAAGTCGTTGATCTCGCCGTAGGCGCGCATCCAGTCCTCCTCGCGGCAGAATCCCTCCACCCGCTCCACGAGCACGCGCCCGTACCAGCTGCGGTCGAAGATCTGGAAGCGCCCCTTCCGTGGCAGGTGGCGCCAGAAGCGCCACAGGTAGGGCTGGGCCCGTTCCTCCTCCGTGGGGGCCGCGATGGGGGTGATCTGCCACATGCGGGCGTCGATGGCCTGGGTCACCCGGCGGATGCTCCCGCCCTTGCCGGCGGCGTCGGAGCCCTCGAAGACGAGGACGACGTTGTGGTGCCGGAAGGCCTTGTGCCGGGTCAGGAGGTTGAGGCGCCCCTGCCACGCTTCCAGTTCCCGCTCGTAGTCCTCCCGCTCCAGGCGCCGGGTCAGGTCCAGGCTCCCGAGGACGTTCAGGCCGTCCGGGGCGGCCGAGGGCGGAGGGGCCTTCACGGGGGCCGGGGCCGGGCGGGGCCCGTCCAGCCTCGCCCTCAGGCGCTCCAGGAGGATGCGCCCCACCGTCAGCCTCTGGTACCGGGGATCCGTGGCCTCCACCACGGTCCAGGGGGCCTCGGCCGTGCTCGTGCTGCGCAGGGCCCTTTCGGCCACCCTGCGGAAGGTGTCGTACATCTCGAAGTGCTTCCAGTCCCGGTCCGTCACCCGCCACCGGGTGAGGGGATCGGACTCCAGCTTCTTCAGGCGCTTCTTCTGCACGTCCCGGGAGAGGTGCATCCAGAACTTGAGGACGAGGGCCCCCTCGTCGATGAGCATCTGCTCGAAGCGCCGGACCTGTTCCAGGGTCTGGTCCATGCGGGCGTCCTTGATCCGACCATGGGCCCGCTCCACGATGGGCCAGGTGTACCAGCTGCCGTCGAAGATCCCCATCTTCCCCCTGGGCGGCAGCTGGCGCCAGAAGCGCCACATGTGGGGCCGCTCCAGCTCCTCGTCGGAGGGATCGGGGAGGCCGTGGGTCAGGATGTGGCGGGGATCCATCCATTCGTTGAGGGCGGCCACGGTGGCGCTCTTCCCCGCCCCGTCCACGCCCCCGATGAGGATGACCACGGGGAAGGCCTTCGCCGCCACCAGGTCGTACTGGGCGTCCAGGAGGGCCTCCCTCAGTCCCGGCACCTCCCGGTCGTAAGCCTCCTTCGGAACAGCATGGCCCAGCTCGGCGGATTCGAACACGGCGTCCCCCCTTCCCCGGATGCTGCGGCTGCATTGTATGCCCGCGCCCGGGAATCCGCCCGCGTCAATCGCCCGGGCTCAGCCCTCCTCCCGGACGCCCCACGCGTCGAAGCGCAGGAGGAGGAGGAGCCCCGGGATGGCCGCGAAGGCGCACGCCAGGAAGTAGCCGGACCATCCGAAGCGCTCCGCGAACCACCCCGCGGGGGCCGTCAGATAGCCCCTCGCGAAGGCCAGGAGGCTGGAGAGGAGGGCGTACTGGGTGGCGGTGAAGCGCCGGTCGCAAAGGAGCATGATGAAGGTCGCGAAGGCGGCGGTGCCCATGCCGAAGCTCAGGTTCTCCAGGGCCAGGGCCCCCGTCAGCACCGCCAGCTTGGGGCCCAGCCGGGACAGGGCCCAGAAGGCCAGAACCGACCCGGCCTGGAGGAGGCCGAAGAGGACGAGGGCGCGCTTGAGGCTCAGCTTGCGCATGAGCAGCCCCCCCAGGACCCCGCCCAGGATGATGCACACCATGCCCACGGTCTTGGTGGTGGCGCCGATCTGCACCTTGGTGAAGCCCATGCCCCGCAGGAGGAAGGGGGCCGTCATGGCGTCCGCGAGCTGGTCGCCGATCTTGTAAAGCAGGCAGAAGGCCAGGATCTCCCCGATGGCGGGCCGGGCCAGGAGCTGGCGCAGGGGCGCCTCCACGGCCTCCCGCAGGGAGCGGGGGGGCTCCACGGACCCATCCGTGCTCCAGGCCATGAAGCTGCCCAGGGCCCCGGCGGCCATGAGGCCGGCCATGGCCAGGTAGGTCGCTCGCCAACCCGTCTTTTCGGCCAGGATGAGGGCCCCGGCCCCGCTGATGAGCATGGCCACCCGGTAGGCCCCGATGTGGATGGCGTTGGCCAGGCCCAGGTCCTGGCCCGAAAAGGCCTCCCGGCGCCAGGCGTCCACCACGATGTCCTGGCTGGCCGAGGCGAAGGCCACCAGGAAGCCCAGCACCGCGATGCGCCCGGCCCCCGCCCGGGGGTCGGAAAGGGCCATGAGCACCAGGAGGAGGGCCAGTCCCGCCTGGGCGATCACCATCCAGCCCCGGCGCCGGCCCAGGAAGGGGGGGAGGTACCGGTCCAGGAAGGGGGCCCAGAGGAACTTGAGGGCGTAGGGCTGGACGATGAGCCCGAAGAGGCCGATGGCCTTCAGGTCCAGGCCGGAATCCGTCAGCCAGGCCTTCAGGGTGAACCCCGTCAGGAACAGGGGCAGGCCGGAGGCGAACCCCATCAAGGAAACCGTCACCCACGCCCAGGTCCTGCTCTTCATCCTCCGAGCATGGAGTGATCAGGCCTTCATGTCCAGGGCGGTGCCGATCATGTCCTCCTGGGCCTTCACCACCTTGAGGCTGGCCTGGTAGGCCACGGAATCCGTCTTGAGGGCGATGGCCTCGGCGGCCAGGTCAACGTTGGAGCCGCCAGGGACGGCCGGCTCACCGGTCTCCTGGACGCCCGCTCCCCTCACCCCGCCCTGGGGCAGTTCCTCCCGCTGCAGGCGCTTGGCCCGGTAGCCTTCGCTGTTCACGTTGGCCACATTGTTGGCGGCCAGGGCGACCCCCTGGGAGGCGACCCCGACGCCCGAGACGGCTGCGGATAGTGCACTCATAAGCGATCCCTCACAGGCTCTACCAGGATAGGCCCCGCCGTGAACTTCTCAAGGCTGTTCATACCAGGCGCTGCCGCTTTCAAAGGTGCGAAGCTTGCCCGCCTTCTGGGCGTGACGCCGCAAGGCCAGGTCCACGAGGCGGTCCAGGAGCTCGGGATAGGGCACCCCGCTGGCGGCCATCATCTTGGGATACATGGAGATGCTGGTGAATCCCGGGATGAAGTTGATCTCGTTGAGGACCAGGTCCCCCGTCCCGCGGTCGAGGAAGAAATCCACCCGGGCCATGCCGTAGGCGTCCAGGGCCCGGAAGGCCTGGGCGGCCTGGCGCCGCACCTGGGCGGACACCGCCTCCGGGACCTCGGCGGGAATGCGGGTGGTGCTCCGGCCGTCCAGGTACTTGTCCTGGAAGTCGTAGAACTCGCCCGCGGGCAGCACCTCGCCCACGACGCTCACGAAGGGGTCGTCCCCGCCCAGGACGGCCACTTCCAGTTCGCGCACATCCAGGCCCTTCTCCACGAGCACCCGGCGGTCGTACCGGAAGGCCCGGTCCAGGGCGGCGGGGAGGTCCTCGGCGCGCTTCACCTTCTCGATGCCGATGCTGGAGCCGAGGTTGGCGGGCTTGACGAAGAGGGGCAGCCCCAGGGGCGCCGCCTGGGCCAGGCAGCCCTCGCGGTCGCGGGCCCAGCCCTCCTCCGTGAGGCCCGCGTAGGGGGCCACGGGCAGGCCTTCGGATTCCCAGATGCGCTTGGTGATCCACTTGTCCAGGCCCGCGGCCATGGCCAGGAGCCCCGCGCCGGTGTAGGGGCGCCCCAGGGGCTCCAGGAAGCCCTGGAGCTGGCCGTCCTCGCCGCCGGCGCCGTGGATGGCGTTGAAGAACACGTCGGGCAGGGCCGCGCCTTCGGCGCCCGCCTCGAAGGGCAGGAAGGGATGGGGACCGCGCGCGGGGCGCTCGCCCGCGGAAAGGCGCGCGAAGGGATCGCCCCTGAGCACCCACACGCCGTCCCGGGAAATGCCCATGGGCCGCACATCGTACTTGGCGGGGTCCAGGTGGGCGGCGATGCTGCGGGCCGAA
This sequence comes from Holophaga sp., assembly GCA_035298525.1. Lineage (GTDB taxonomy): Bacteria > Acidobacteriota > Holophagae > Holophagales > Holophagaceae > Mesoterricola. The sequence continues at coordinate 11,062 of DATGXY010000049.1, read as the reverse complement.
ACGATGCTGACCTCGTGCTCGGGGCTCTGGCCCCCGAAGAGCAATCCGACGGAAAGGCGCGCGTTGTCCATGGGAGAAGTCTAAACTAGGTGTTCCTCAGGAGAGCAGTCTTGCGCACCGCCATCTATCCCGGCTCCTTCGACCCTCCCACCCTCGGGCACCGGGATCTCATCGTGCGCGCGGAAAAGCTCGTGGACCGCCTCATCGTGGGCGTGCTCCACAACCCCGCCAAGCAGAGCACCTTCTCCGTGGACGAGCGCACGGAGATGCTGCGCGAACTGACCCGGGACCTGCCCGGCGTGGAGGTGGCCGCCTTCAACGGCCTGCTGGTGGACTTCGCCCGGCAGCAGTCGGCCCAGTTCATCGTGCGCGGGGTGCGGGCCTTCTCGGACTTCGAGTACGAGTTCCAGATGGCCCTGATGAACCGCAAGCTGAACGCGGACCTGGAGACGGTGTTCCTCATGCCCAAGGAGGAGTACAGCGTCGTGAGCAGCCGCATGGTCCGCGAGGTGGGGAGCATGGGCGGCGATATCTCCGGCCTGGTGCCCGAGGCCTTCGTGGAGCGCATCGCGGCCAGGCTGCGGCTGGGAGCCTGACCCTAGGAGCCTTCCACTAGCTGATCTCAGCCAGGCGGAGCCGGGCCTGCTCCAGGCGGAGCCAGTCCCGCTGCGCCTCGCTCAGGCCCCGGGCCAGGACCTTCTCGGCGGCCTCCCGGCTGCGCTGGAGGAGGATCCGGTCCCGCACCAGGTCGGCGGCCTGGAAGCGGGGCATGCCGGCCTGGCGGGTGCCGAAGAACTCGCCCGGGCCCCGCAGTTCCAGGTCGCGGTTGGCGATGCGGAAGCCGTCCTGGGTCTCCACCAGGACCCGCAGGCGCTCGGTCTCGCTGCCGCTGATCATGAGGAAGTGGCTGCGGTGGGAGCCCCGGCCCACCCGGCCCCGGAGCTGGTGGAGCTGGCTGAGCCCGAAGCGCTCGGCGTGGTCCACCACCATGACGGTGGCGTTGGGCACGTCCACGCCCACCTCCACGACGGTGGTGGCCAGGAGGATGCGCGCCTCCCCGGACACGAAGGCCTCCATGCGGGTGGCCAGCTCGTCGGCCTTGAGCCGGCCGTGCACGATGGCCAGGGCCACGTCGGGGAACCGGGCGCGCAGGAGGGCCTCCATGGCCTGGATATCCCGCAGGGGCACCTTGGCCTCGTCCTGGGGATCGATGGCGGGGCTGATGACGAAGGCCTGGCGGCCGGCGGCCAGTTCCCGCTCCACCCGGTCCCAGGCCTCCTCGGCGTCATCCGGGGCCACGAGGCGGGTGGTGATGGGCTGGCGCCCGGGAGGCAGCTCGTCCAGCACCGACTGCTCCAGGTCCCCGAAGAGGGCCAGGGCCAGGCTGCGGGGGATGGGGGTGGCGCTCATGACGAGCCAGTGGGGATCGAGGCCCTTCTCCTTGATGGCCTCCCGCTGGCGCACGCCGAAGCGGTGCTGCTCGTCCACGACCACCAGGCGCAGGGCGTGGAAGGCCACGGATTCCTGGAAGAGGGCGTGGGTGCCCACCACGTACGAGGCCTCCCCCGAGGCGATGCGGGCCAGGGCCTTGCGCTTCTCCGCGGCCTTCATGGGGCCCAGGAGCAGTTCCATGCGGTCCGCGTCGGGCCCCAGGATGCGGCGGAAGGTGGCGGCGTGCTGGCGCGCCAGGACCTCGGTGGGCACGAGGACTGCCCCCTGCCCTCCCGTCTCGGCCACCATGGCCAGGGCCAGGAAGGCCACGAGCGTCTTGCCGCTGCCCACGTCCCCCTGCAGGAGCCGGTTCATGACGCGCCCCGAGGTGAGGTCCCCGACGATCTCCTTGAAGGCGTTGCGCTGGGCGCCGGTGAGCCGGAAGGGCAGCAGGGCCTTGAGGCGCTCCCGCAGCTCCGGGGAGGTGGCCACGGGCTGCCCCCGCCGGGCCAGGCGCCCTTCCCGGCGCAGGGCGATGCCCAGGGCGAAGGCGAAGAGTTCCTCGCAGGCCAGGCGCTGGTGGGCCGGGGTGGCGTGTGCCTCCAGGTCGGCGGCGTCGGCGTCGTCCGGGGGCTGGTGCAGGAGCCGCAGGGCGGAGAGGGTGTCCGGGATGCCCCTGGCCAGGTCCGGGGGAAGGAATTCGCCGGGGTCGGCGGCCCGGGCGAGGCCCTCCTGCACGAGGCGCTGGCGGAAGCGCCCCGAAAGGGGCCCCAGGCGGCGGTACAGGGGCAGGAAGCGGCGGGTCCAGAGGCCCTCCTCGGCCTCCCCCTTTCCCAGGTTCTCGAAGGCGGGGCTCCGCATCTCCAGGCCGCCCCGCCCCATGGCCACGGGCCCGAAGGCCAGGAGCCGGTCACCGGGGCGCAGGGCCCGGGCCAGGTAGGGCTGGTTGAACCAGATCAGGCGCACCGTCCCGGAGTCGTCCTGGAGCAGGGCCTCGGTGAGGGACATGCGACGGACCCGCGTGGTGGTGGACCGGATGTCCTTGAGGACGCCCTGGACCGTGACCACCTCCCGCTCCATGCCCCAGCCGCCGTCCAGCTCCCCGATGGGCCTCAGGCTTCCCCGGTCCACGTAGCGGTACGGCAGGGACCAGAGGAGCTCCTTGAGGGTGAGGATGCCCGCGGCCTCCAAAGCCTCGGCGAAGGCCGGCCCCACCCCCCGCAGGGCCGTGACCTTGGCGTTGAGGGGGAAGAGCGGGAGTCCTGCGGCCATCAGGCCGTCCCTGGATCGGTGCTGCGCTCCATCTCGCGGTAGCGCGCGTACTCGCCCTCGAAGTAGAGGCCAACGGATCCCACGGGGCCGTTGCGGTGCTTGGCGATGATCAGTTCGGCGCTCTTGTCGTCGTCGGCGCCCTCGGCCGAGGGGGCCATGCGGCGGTGGATGAACATCACCATGTCGGCGTCCTGCTCGATGGCGCCGGAATCGCGGAGGTCGGAAAGCTGGGGCCTGCCGCCCTGGCGGTGCTCCACCTCGCGGTTCAGCTGGCTGAGCACGACGATGGGCATGCCGTGGTCCTTGGCCAGGAGCTTGAAGCCGCGGCTGATCTCGCCGATGCGCACGGCCTCGCTCTGCTTGGCGGCGCGGGAGCCCTCGGGGCTGCTCACCAGCTGCAGGTAGTCCACGATGAGCAGGTCCAGCTTGCGGTTGGCCTGGGAGAGGTGGCGGTCCACCATGGCCGTGATCTCCCGGGTGGTGATGGCGGCCTGGTCGTTGATGAAGATGGGCAGTTCCAGCAGGGCGTCCCGGCTCTTCAGGAGGCGGGCCTCCGTCTGCTCCGTGAAGTCCCCGGCCTGGAGGGCCTTCAGGTTCAGGCCCGCGTGCTGGGACAGGAGGCGGCTGTAGACCTCCTCCTTGGACATTTCCAGGGAGAAGAAGGCCGAGTGGGCCCCGTGGTAGAGGGAGGAACGCAGGAGCCAGTTCAGGGCCAGGGCCGTCTTGCCGATGCCGGGACGGGCGGCCAGGATGATGAGGTTGCCGGGCTGGAAGCCCTGGGTGATGGCGTCCAGGCGGCTGAAGCCCACCTTCAGGCCCGTGGAACCCCGGCCCTCGATGCGGTCCAGGATGTTGACCATGGCCTCCTTGGCCACGTCGGCGATGGGCTCCAGGCCGCGCCGGTCCTGGCCCTGGGCCAGGCGGAAGAGATCCGTGGCCGCCTGCTCCACCAGGGTATCCGGGGGCGCCTCCTCCTCGGCGGCTTGGCGCACGAGCTGGGCTCCCAGGCGGATGAGCTGCCGAAGCTTGCGCTTGCGCACCAGGAGGTCCGCCAGCACCTGGGGCCGGCCCACCTCCTCGGCGGAGAGCAGGTCCTGGAGGCCCAGGAAGCCCCCCACCCGGGCCAGGTCCCCGGCCTGGTCCAGGGCGTCCTTCAACGTGAGGACGTTCACCTCCACCTGGGCCTCGATCAGGGCCTTGAGGGCCTTGAATACCGCCCGGTGGGCCGGGTGGACGAAGTCATCCTCGGTGAGGGAGAAGGAGATATCCGTCGCGGCCGATTCGGCCCCCGGCGCACAGCAGGTGGCCAGGAGGGCGCGTTCAGCTTCGACGTCCTCGGGAAGGCGCTGGGGGAGCCATTCGCTCATGTTCGCCTGGTCAGGGGTGCGTGTATCCGTGGCCCGTCACGTCGATGAAGATCGGGTTGGTGACGGCGATGGGGTAGATGCCGCGCATGATCCAGGCCCAGGGGGTGCCGGCGGCGTAGGGGCCGGTCTGGGTCAGGGGCACGCCCGCCTCCACCACGATCCAGGCGCCGGTGCCCGAGGTGGGCAGGGTGACGGGGAAGGTCGCGGTGAAGTGGAGGGGATTGGAGGCGTCGGCCGTGAACTCCGCCATGCGGTGGGTCCCCACCACCTGGCCGTTCATGACGATGCGGACCTCGTCCAGGGGCATCCAGTCGGACTTGTACAGATCCACCTGGACGTTGGCCGTGGCCAGGGGGCCGGCAACCAGGGAGCCGGGACCCTTGCCGCCGATGGTGACATCCAGCATGGGGCCCGTGGAGGCCACCGCGGCGCCGGACTGGAGGGCCGTGAGGACCGAGGACAGGTCCTGCTTCAGGTCGGCGGTGGGCGCCTCGGTGGGAACGGGCGGGTTCGTGAGCTTGGGCGAGGCCTTGATCCAGGTGCGGGCCAGGCCCACGGGGGTGTCGACGCTGAACTTGGCGTAGGAGAGGCCCAGGGCCTTGGTGAACCGGGTGGGGGTCTGCTGGTTCAGGAGGGCGAACCAGTCGGAACGCACCTGCAGGAACTGGTTGAACCAGGGACCGGGGTTGTCCTTGTCGAAGCCCTCGCCCCGCAGGAGTTCCAGGGCGTCGAAGCCGCCGTTGAGGAGGCCCTGGGCGTAGGGTCCGGTGCCGTTCCACCAGGCGTTGGCGCCCTGGCCCACCGGCATGGCCCGGTCGAAGCCCTTGAGGGTGAAGAGGCCGCTGGCGCCGCGGGGCTGGTGCACGATGGTGTAGGTGCCCTTGGCCTGGGTCATGAAGTCGGCCAGGGTCCAGTTCCGGGGCTGGATGGCGCCCTGGTGGCGGTACCGGGTGGCGGTGGGGGTGAAGAGGGAAGTGACGGGACCCCAGCCCGGCAGGACCGAGGTGCGCGCCCCGACGACGTAGGGCTCCTCGCCGATGGAGGCCAGGTACTGGGTCTCGAGGCCGGAGGCGTTGAACTCCCACTTGAAGTCGTTGTAGAGCCGGTTGGCGTCGGTGCCCAGGTCCTCCTCGGTGTGGGCCACCACGCCCACGCCCTCGGCGAGGGCGGAGGCCAGCTTCTCCCAGGGGAGGTAGCCGCCGGTGGTCGCCTGGCTGGGGCCGGGCACGTCGAAGGAGGTCCAGCCCGAGGGCAGGGTCACGGGCCAGGTCACGAGGGTGTGGGTGGTGTCGCTCTGGCCGTCATAGGCCAGCACGTCCACGGTGGTGAGCCGGCTGAGGGGACCGCGGGAGCCGTAGCCCCGGTAGGAGCCGCCCTGGACGGCGGGGTTGCCCTCCTGGGTCAGGGCCCCGGTCAGGGTGCCGTTGGGGAACCAGAAATACTGGGTCTGCAGGTAGGTCGCGAAGGCGGAACCGAACATCTCGTTGCCGGCGCGGATCTCGGTCCGGCCGGGGGAAGTGGCGATGGCCACGGCATTGAGGATGGAGCTGAAGTAGGTCCCGGCGGTGCGGGTGCGCTTGACCCAGGGATCCGGGGTCCCGTCCAGGCCCTTGAAGGTCACCCGCAGGGGCTCCAGGCTGCCTTCGGGGGCGTTGGCCTTCCGGGTGGTGAAGTCGTGGATGGAATAGAAGGAGGTGACCACCGCGCCGGAGGGGGTGACGACCTGATCGGCCTCGGGGCAGATGTAGTCGGTGCCGCCGACGAGGAAGATCATGCCGGACTGGATGAAGAGGGGCCTCGGGATCTGGGATCCGAGGCTGTCGGCCTGGTTCACGGCGCTGGTCACCGTCTGCTCGCCAAGGGCGTTGGTCACCTTGAGCCGGTAGGTCCCCACCGGCAGGATGCAATTGATGGAACTGGAGGCGAGGCCCGTCTGGGAGGTGATGTTCTCGCCGGGTTCCAGGAACTCGGCCCGCTCGGGGATCCACAGGGCCTGGCCGCCGGCGGTGACCCCGGCCTGGCGCTCCACCAGGACCTGGGTGGGGAGGGGCCCCTGCATGCGGGCGGAGCCGCTGAGGGTGAAGGTGAGCTGGCCGGTGTCCAGGGGCCAGATGCCGTCGGTCTTGTTGAACTTGGCGGCCGCGATCTGGTTGTAGAGGGAGGTCCCGTGGACCGGGGTGTCGGATGAGGAGCTGGAGCCGCCGGCCACGTAGAGGCGGCGGGAATAGGAGAGGGCGCCGCCGGAGGCGAGGCCGTCGGGGGCGATGGGAAGGCTCCCGGCCACCATCCGCTTGGGGAAGAGGGGGCGCAGGGCCGTGAGGCGGGTCTGGGGATCGCTGGTCACCGCCAGGGCCTGCCGGTCCAGGGGCATGATGCCGAGGGAGGCGTGGGAATCCACGGTGGCGGCGCCGGGTTCCGTCGCCATCATGACGACGCAGGGGGCCTGCACGGCCGTGGCGATGGGGCTGCCGAAGTCGCTGCCGGGGATCTCGACGCCCCAGTTCTTCGGGAGGGGACGTCCGAAGATGTCCACGCCGGCGGGAATGGCCAGCTGGTAACCGCCCCCGGACTGCACGAGGCTGTCGCCGATGCTGCGCACGCCGACCTGGGCGCCGCTGGCGTTGGTGACGGTGGTCTTGAGAGTGAAGAACCGGTCCAGCTTGCCCAGGCTGATCACGTGCTGGACGGTGACGCCCTTCACGCGCCCGCTGGCGTCCCAGGTGGCGCCGGGGATCCGGTGGCCGGGGTCCATGATCCCGCCCGTCATGGTGAGGGTGGCCGGATCGGTGTGCGTATCGGGGTTGTAGGCGTCGATGACGATCTGGAGGCCGGGATCCTGGTTCACCACCGGGGTGAGGCGCTCCAGGGAATCACCGGGAACGTTCACGCGCTGGTAGCTGGTGTCCAGGCTCAGGTAGCCGGCGTCGACGATGCTGCCGCCGCCCAGGGCCCCGGCGATGGGGGTCTGGGCCGAGTCGCCGAAGCGGGTGCCGTCGACGGTGATCTGGATGAAGTCGTTGCCCAGGTAGTAGTCCCCGGGGCCGGCCGTGGACTTCAGGCCGCCGACGCGGTCTCCGCCCGTCTCAGGCACCGCTTCGGAGGTGACGGTGGTGCGCTGGATGCCGGAGGCCCGGAAGCAGCCCATGGCGGTGAGCGCCACAAGCGCCGTCAGGGCGGCCCCCAGCCTGGGCCGGAGGCGTCCCGGCGCCATCCGGGCAGGGGCATCGTAAGAGGACCGCAGGTCGCTTCTATGATTCATTAATTCACACTCGCGTTGAGCCCCTGTGGGGGTAAGGGTCTATGCTAACTCACGATGGGATCGCTTGCCTCGATTGTTCTCCGTTCAGCTTCACGCCGGCGGGTGTGGGTGGCCCTACTTGCATTCCTTACCATTGATTTGCTGTGGATTCTCAGTTGGTTCCCGGGGACCGTCAGGTCCCGCACCTTCGACCGGGAATCCGCCCCCCGGGTGGCGGGCCCGGCCCTGGTCCTGGGGGCGGGGATCTATTCCGACCGGGAGCCCACCCCCGTCCTGGAGGGACGGCTGGAGACCGCCCTCTGGCTCTTCAGGAACGGCAAGGTGCGCTGGATCCTCGTGTCCGGGGACAACCGGGCCTCCAACTACAACGAGCCCCTGGCCATGCGCCGCTGGCTCCTCAAGCGGGGGGTGCCCGCGGACCGGGTGGTGGCCGATTACGCGGGCCTGAGGACCTACGACAGCCTCCGGCGGGCCCAGGCGGTCTTCGGGGTGGAGCGGGCGGCTGTGGTCACCTCGGACTTCCACATGCCCAGGGCCCTCTACCTGGCGAGGGGCATGGGACTGGACGCCGTGGGCGTCCCCTCCTCCACCGCCGCCCTGCCCCCGCGCAGCCGCGCGGCGTGGCTGGGCCGGGAGTTCGTGGCCCGGCACCTGGCCGCCCTGGACCGGTGGTTCCCCCCCGACACCCGCCTCGGCCCCCGGGAGGCCACTCCCGACGACCCGGACTGGCCCGCCTAGGCATCCTGCCCCGGGCCCCTCGCCCATCGCGGAGCCGATCTAGACTGGATCGGCCCTGCGGGCCGCGGCCCCCAGGACCAGGCTGATGCCGGCGGCGAGGACGCCCACCAGGCCCATGGCGGTGGTGGGGCGCAGGTGGTCGTTCAGGAGGTTGGACAGAGGCCCGGAAAGGAGGATGCCGGCGAAGACCGCGAAGTTGGCCGCGGCCAGGACCGCGCCCCGGCGGGCCGGCTCGGGCCGGGTCTGGATGAAGCTCTCCACGGGGATCAGGACGACGCCCCCGAAGAAGCCGATGGCGGCCATGAGGAGGAAGGCCCCGGGGAGGGCGGCCCCGGGCGGGAGCACGCGCAGCGCCGGCACCAGGACCATGGCCAGGCCCATGCCGGCCCCGTAGGGGGCCAGCACCCGGTGCCAACGCGGGCCCCGGGAGAGGCGGGGGCTGAGGATCCCGCCCGCCGCGATGCCCATGAGCTGGGCCACGATGAGCCCGGAGGTCATGGACTTGGAGAGGCCCATCTCGGCCAGGCCCATGGGGTTGATCAGGAGCACCTGGAGGGAGCCCGAGGACCAGATGAAGACCGAGGCGCAGAGGGTCGCGGCCAGGAGGGGGTCCCTGCCCGCCTCCGCCAGGTCCCGCAGGGTGTCCGCGGGCCCCCGCCAGGGGAAGGGCGCCCGGGGATCCGCCGCGTCGCCCGGCCCCGCGAGGAGGGCCACCCCCAGCCCCGCCGCGGCCACGGCCAGCACGGCCGCGGCCACCCAGAGGCGGCCGTTCTCGACGCCCCAGGGGCCGGTGCCGGGGCGGTCCAGGGCCAGCCCGGCCAGGGCGATGCCCGCGAGGATGCCCACGGTCACCACCATCCGGAGGACGCCGTTGGCCCAGGGCACCTTCTCGTCCGGGAACAGCTCGGGGATGGAGCCGTTGACGGCGGGGCTCATGAAGGCCGCCTGGGTGCCCATGGTGGCCAGCATGGCCAGGGTGAGCCCCCAGTGGCCGAAGGCGATGCCCAGGGCCCCGGCCACCATGGCGGCCACCTCCGCGGCCTTGGCGGCCACGACGACCCGGCCCTTGGGGAACCGGTCCGCGGCCCATCCCGCCGGGGCGGCGAAGACCAGGTACGGCAGCGTGAAGACCGCCACCGCCAGCCCCTGCAGTTCCGTGCGGCCCGCGGCCACGGCCAGCACCAGCACGGCCTGCTTGTAGAAGTTGTCGTTGAAGACCCCGAGGAAGAAGGCCCCCGCCATCGCCGCGAAGCGGCGGGACCCGGCCTGGACCTGCCCGTCCATCGTCGGCAAGGGCGCCTCCCTTGAAAAAGGACCCCGGGTTTCCCGGGGTCCGGATCGGGCTGGGGGGGAAGGCCTAGAGGTCGATCTCGCCGACGCCCAGGTCCTCGGCGGAGTCCTCCCCTTCCTGGATGGCGGGGGAGACGTCCAGGTCGTTGTCCAGGCCCAGCATCTCGCTGCTGGAGGCGTAGATCTGGGCGATGGTCTGCTTGCGGGTCTCCAGGGTCTGGATGAGTTCCTGGACGCGCTTGATCTCGTCGTTCAGGCGGGCCCACTCCACCCGGATCGTGTTGTTCATCTGGTCCACGTCCTGGCGGCAGCGCTCTCTCGCCTGCACATAGAACTGCTGCTGGTCGTTGCTGAGATCCATGGGGACTCCAAGGGGCTGAAAGGGATCGTTGGAAGGTCGGTGCTTACGAGGATAGCGGGAACGGGGCGGGTCGTGGGTCCGTCAGTTGAAGGCCCGGAAGGCGGTCCAGGCGATGAAGCCGATGAGGCCCAGGACCACCGGGATCAGCCAATAGGGCTGGCGCCGGGCCTGGACGGCCATGGGCGGCGGCTGGGGCGGCGCGGGCCGGGGAGGCGGAGGAGCAACTGGCCGGGCCGCCGGCGCCGGGGGCCGGATCTGGGGGGAGGAGGAGCCGGGGGCCTGGGGGGCCCGGGGGGGCCAGCTGCCGGGGGATGAGCTGCCCGGGGCGGGGGCCGGAACCCCGGGCGAGGTGCCGGGGGAGGTGGAGGTCACCGGTTCCGGGCGGGGATAGCGATGGTCCAGGAGCTCCTCCAGGGCGAGCCGGGTGCCCTTCAGGACCGTGTTCACGTACTCCGCCACGTCGTGCTCCGTGGGCTCGCTCTGGGTGCGGGCCAGGAGGCTCCGCAGATCCCGTTCCAGGAACCGGGCCGAAAGATACCGCTGGTCGGCGTCCTTCTGGAGGGCCTTGGCGACGATGGTGCCCATCTCGGGGGAGACCGCGGGGTTGACGGTGCGAAGGTCCTGCACCTTGCCCATGCGGACCTTCTCCAGGACCCCCAGCTCGCTGTCGGCCTGGAAGCACCGTTCCCCGGTGAGGAGTTCGAAGAGCACCAGGCCCAGGGAGAAGATGTCGGACCGGCCGTCCAGGGCCTGGCCCAGGGCCTGCTCGGGGCTCATGTAGAGGAGCTTGCCCTTGAGGGCGCCGGCCATGGTCTGGGTGCTCTTGGTGGCGGCCTTGGCGATGCCGAAGTCCACCAGCTTCACGGCCCCTTCGTACGAGATGAGGATGTTCTGGGGGCTGATGTCCCGGTGGACCAGCTTCAGGTCCTTGTCATTGATGCCCCGCTTGCGGTGCGCGTAGTCCAGGGCGCTGGCCACCTTCATGGTGATGGCGGCGGCGATGGGCTCCGGCACCGGAAGGCGGTAGTCCCGCACCTTGCGCAGGAGGCTCCGCAGGTCGCGTCCGTCCACGAACTCCATGGCGATGTAGTAGAAGCCCATGGCCTTGCCCAGGTCGAAGATCTGGGCGATGTTCGGGTGGGTGAGCTGGGCGGCGAGCTTGGCCTCGTCGATGAACATCCGCACGAACTCGTCGTTGTCCGAGAGATGGGGGAGGATGCGCTTGATGGCGACGATCTTCTCGAAGTCGTGGACCCCCCGCTGGCGGGCCTTGAAAAGCTCGGCCATGCCGCCCACGGCCACCTTCTCCAGCAGGTAGTAGTTGCCGAACTCCTCCAGGCCCCC
>DATGXY010000048.1:0-5852 GCA_035298525.1 Holophaga sp. | reverse complement strand
AAGAGGGCGCCCACCTCCTCCAGGGTGAGCACGTGGTCCACCAGCCCGCCTTCCATCACCTCCCGCCGCTTGGCCACGCAGGGGCTGAGGAAGACCCGGCGGGCGCCGGGGAAGCGGATGGCCGCCTCCCGGGCGGCCACGGTGAGGGGGGTGGGGGTGGCGGAGACCCGGGCCTTCATGGCCGGGACCTTGGCCGCGATGAAGCCGGTGAAGGCGGGGCAGCAACTGCTGGTCATGAAGGGCTCGCCGGATTCCAGGCGCTCGGCCAGCTCGCGGGCCTCCTGGGCGGCCACGGTGTCCGCGCCGGCGGCCACCTCCACCACCGCCGTGAAGCCCGCCTGGCGCAGGGCACCGGTGATGCGGGCCAGGGTGGCGTCGAACTGGCCGGCGATGGCCGGGGCGGCCAGGGCCACCACATCCTCGCCCCGGGCCAAGGCCTCCATCACCTCCACGAACTCGGAGACTTCGGCGATGGCGCCGAAGGGGCACCGGGCCAGGCACTGGCCGCAATCGATGCAGTGGGCCTCATCGATGACCTGCTTGCCATAGGACCCCTCGCCGATGGCGCCCACGGGGCAGGCCGCCTCACAAGGGGCGGAGCGCTTGTGGATGGCTTCGAAGGCGCAAAGATCCCGGCATTTGCCGCAGTCCACGCAGAGGGCGGGCTCGATGAAGGCCCGGCCGTGCTCCAGGCGGATGGCCTTCTTCGGGCAGTTCATCATGCAGGAGCGGGCCGCACAGCCCCGGCAGGCGTCCGTCACCACGTGCTTGCCTCGCTCGCAGGCGCTGCAGGCCTCCTCGATGACGGTGAGCAGCCGCCGGCCCCGGCGCCGGCGTTGCCTCGCCTCCCGGGCGTAGGACGACAGGGGCTTCAGTTCGTCCATCTCGTCCTCGGCCCCGAAGCCCAGGAGGGCCATGATGCGGTAGCGGAGGATGGCCCGCTCCGAATGGACGCAGCAGCGCATGGGGTCCCGGCGCGGGTGGCGGGGCCGCAGTTCCAGGGGGAGGCGGTCGATGCGGGCCTCCAGGGTGCCGTCCAGGGTGCCCTTCGCCAGGAGGACCATGAGTTCCCGGCGGATGCGGCTGGTCTGGGTCAGGTGGGGCATGGGTGTCTCCAGGGGGGGTGGGTCAGGCGGAAAGGGGCGGGGCCCCGCCCACCCGGGTGCAGAGGCGGGAGGAGAGCACCGCCAGGCCGATGGCGATGTCCTGGTCCTGGACGAGGACCCGGGGGGGCAGGGTCAGGATCTCCCCGGTGAAGTTCCAGATGCCTTCGATGCCCGCCAGGGCCAGGCGCTCCGCCGTTTCCTGGGCCGCCCAGGGGGAGGTGGCCAGGATGGCCATGCGGGCCCCCAGCGCGGGCAGGCGTGCTTCCAGGTCCTCCAGGGGGTGGATGGGGATGCCGTGGAGCCTCCGCCCGGCCACCCGGGGAGAAGGATCGAAGGCGGCCGTGATCTCCAGGCCGTGCAGGGCGAAGCCCTGGTAGCCCAGGAGGGCCTGGCCCAGGTGGCCGGCGCCCAGGAGCACGGCGGCGTTGACCCGTCCCCAGTCCAGGCGGGCCTCGATGGCCCCGATGAGGGCCGCGATGGCGAAGCCGATGCGGGGCCTGCCCGCCTGGCCCAGGCGTCCGAAGTCCTTGCGCACCTGCACGGGGTCAAGGCGGAGCAGGTGGGCCAGGGCGGCGCTGGAAACGATCTGGCGGCCTGCCCGGCGCATTTCCCGGAGGACCTTCAGGTAGATGGGCAGACGCTGGACGGTCGCCAGGGGGATTCCCCCGATGCGGTGGGCCATGGCCATGGGTGCCTCCCGCGGCTTCGAATCGTTCGTCGGGAATCGATACCGCTGTTGCCATTCTGGGGCCCGGACGGAGAGGGTCAAGTTGTTGATTTCGCGTGACCTGTTTCTCGACGCGGGCGGCGGTTCCGCCGCTCCCCGGATTTCCCACAAGGGTCCTTTCCGCCTGCGCAGGCCCCCGGCCCGGGGAAGCCCGCGCCGGGGCCGGGGGGGTGATTCCCGTCACGATCGGCGGAAACCCGTGGATGCCGTTCCCCGGCTTGCCGCGCCGTCCATCGTCCGGCAAGGTGGAAGGAGCCATGGAAGATTCCCGCGCGCCCAGCTACCGCACCACGGCCATCATCGTCGCCAGCGCCCTCTTCATGGAGCAGCTGGACGGGACCGTGCTGGCCACGGCCCTGCCCACCATGGCCCGCACCTTCTCGGTGTCGCCCCTGCACATGAGCACGGCCCTGACCTCGTACCTGCTGGCCCTGGCCATGTTCATCCCCGCCAGCGGCTTCATGGCGGACCGCCACGGCGCCAAGAAGACCTTCCGCCTGGCCATCCTCGTCTTCACCCTGGGCTCCATCGCCTGCGGCCAGGCCACGAGCCTCCCCTTCCTCGTGGCCGCGCGGTTCCTCCAGGGGGCGGGGGGCGCCATGATGGTGCCCGTGGGCCGCCTCGTGCTCCTGCGCAGCGTGGCGAAGGAGGACATGGTGAGCGCCATGTCCTGGTTCATGGTGCCGGCCCTGCTGGGACCCGTGGTGGGGCCGCCCCTGGGGGGCTGGATCGTCACCTTCGCCTCGTGGCGGTGGATCTTCCTGCTCAACGTGCCCATCGGCATCCTCGGCATGGCCCTGGTGACCCGCTACATCCCCGACTTCAAGGAACCCCCGGCGGGGCCCTTCGACGCGCGGGGCTTCGTCCTCAGCTCCCTGGCCCTGTCCTGCCTCGTCTTCGGCCTGGAGGTGGGGGCGCGGCGGGAGGGCGTGCCCCTGGCGTGGACCTTCGGGATCCTGGCCTTCGGGGCGGCCATGGCCGTGGCGTACCTCGTCCACGAGAAGCGCACCGAGCATCCCCTCCTGGACCTCAGCCTCCTGCGGATCCCCACCTTCGGCATCTCCGTGGCCGGCGGGGCCCTGACCCGCATCACCGGCGGGGCGCTGCCCTTCCTGCTGCCCCTCATGCTCCAGGTGGGCTTCGGGGTCTCCGCGGCCCGCAGCGGCCTCATCACCTTCAGCACCGCCGTGGGTTCCCTCCTCATGAAGCTCACGGCGCCCCCCATCCTCCGGCGCTTCGGGTTCCGGGACACCCTGGTGTGGAACGCCCTCATCGCCAGCTCCCTGCTGGCGGTGTGCGCCGCCTTCCGTCCCGGGTGGCCCCTGTTCCTCGTCAACGCCCTGCTGCTGGTGGGGGGCTTCTTCCAGTCCCTCCAGTACACCGCCCTCAACACCGTGGCCTACGCCGACGTGCCCCAGTCGCGCATGAGCCTGGCCACCAGCCTCTACTCCACCTGCCAGCAGCTGATGCTGAGCATGGGCATCTGCGTGGCGACCCTGGTGCTCTCCACCTCCACCCGCCTCCTGGGCCACAGCGTGCCCCGGCTCTCCGATTTCTCCGTGGCCTTCCTCGCGGTGACGGCCATCTCGCTCCTGGCCTCCCCCGTGTGCGCCATCCTGCCCCGGGACGCGGGGGCGGCCATGACCGGCCATCTCCCCGCGGACCCGGCCCCGGAGTAGGGGACCTCAGCGCAGGGTGCCGGGCGCCACGTCCATGCGGCTCTTGCGGGGACCCAGGCGCGTATCCAGCTTGTCCAGGAAGGGCCGGTCGTGGCAGGCGCCGCAGGTGGCGGCCATGTTCTTCCGGGCCACCCGGGAGGCCGCATGGCCCCGGCCCACGATATCGTGGGCCTTGCCGTGGCAGGTGGTGCAGCCGGGGGCGTGCTCCTTGCCCTGGGCCTTGGCCAGCCCGTGCACGCTCTGGCGGAAGTCCATGTCCTGGTGCCGGTGGCACCGGGCGCATTCCACCGCCGGCAGCTTCTCGGCGTGGGGGATCGCCTTCACCGCCGTGTGGCAGTCCGTGCACGCGAGGCCCCCGTGGCTCTTCTTCCGGAACGTCTCCAGGTTCACCTGGTCGTGGCACTGCAAGCACGCGGAGGGGGGCGGGGGGGCCGCCCCGAGGGTGGCGGCCAGGAGGAGCGGGAGGAGGCGGATCATGGCGTCTCCATGAATGAAAGGGAAACCCTAGCACGGGGCAGGGGAAGCGCCTCCATTCAAACCGCCCCTAAATTCCTTGGATATTCCCTACACGAACCTGCCGGACGAGCGTAATCTGAGCATCGTAATAGGATGCTTATGACTGCCCGAAGGAATGACTTCCTCATCATCGCCCTGGCTTCCGCCAGCCTCGTGGCCCTGGAGATCGCCTGGACCCGGATCCTGTCGGCGGAGTTCTTCTACACCTTCGCCTTCCTCATCCTGTCCCTGGCCATCCTGGGCCTGGGGCTGGGGGGGCTGGCCCTGCGCCTCTTCCCGGGCCTGGCCCGCCCGGACCGCCTGGGGATCCACTTCCTGGCCGCCGCCGCCCTGGCCCTGGCGGGGCCCCCCGCCGTGCTGCACCTGGGCCTGGACATCGCGAAGATCTTCGGCGCCTGGGCCATGGCCTGGCGGGCCCTGGCGGCCCTGGCCTTCCTGGGCTCGGCCTTCTTCGCGGGGGGCATGGGGGTGGCCCTCCTCTTCCGCACCCGGTTCAGGGACATGCCGGGCCTGTACCGCGCGGACCTGGCGGGTGCCGGCCTGGGGGCCCTGGGCATCGTGCTGCTCATGAACGCCGTGGAGACCCCCCGGGCCACGGTGCTGCTGGTGCTGCCCCTGGCCGCCGCCGCCTTCCTGGCGGGGGGCCGCCGGGTGAAGGCCGCGGCCCTGGCGGTGACCGCCGCCGCCCTGGCCCTCCTGGCCCCCGCGCCCCGGTTCATGGCCCGGCCCCGCAAGGAGCTGGCCCCCGTGGTCCACCGGCACTGGGACGCCACCTCCCTCCTCAAGGTGAACGCCTTCGAGGACGGCTTCCTCAACCTCAACATCGACAACGCCGCCAACACTCCCCTGGCCCTCTTCGACGGGAACTGGGAGGCCTTCCGGGCCCAGCCCTTCCCGGCCCTCATGGACCCCAAGCCCCTCATGGACGCCATGGGGGGCTCCTGCCGCTTCCTGTCCATCGGCGCCGGCGGGGGCCGGGACGCGCTCCTGGCCCTGCGCAACGGGGCCGCCGAGGTGCACGCGGTGGAGGTGAACCCGTACATCAACCGCCTCCTCCTGCCCGGGGGGCGCTACTTCGAGGCCACGGGCCGCATGTACGCCGATCCGCGGGTGAAGGTGGTCACCGAGGACGCGCGCACCTACGTGCGGCGCAACCCGGGGCGCTTCGACCTGGCCTTCAGCCTCAGCTCCAACAGTTTCGCGGCCCTGGCCAGCGGAGCCTTCGCCATGAGCGAGAACTACGTGTTCACCACGGAGGCCATGCGCGACTACGTGCGGGCCCTGAGCCCGAGGGGCTTCCTCATCATGGAGCACCAGTTCTACATGCCGCGCATCGTGTCCGAGGCCCTCGACGGGCTCCGGGCCTGCGGCGTGGAGCGGCCTGAGCGCCACATCGCGGTGTACGCCATCCCCCAGGGCCGCTACCCCCGGCAGGTGATCGTGGTGGGGCGGCAGCCCCTCACCCCGGAGCAGATCCGGCGCCCCTTCCTGAACCTGGACGCGGGCGATCCCAAGGTCATGCACCGCCTCTACCCCGATCCCGACCCCGCCGCCAGGGCCCCCATCGACCGCATCGTGCGCGAGGGCTGGCGGAAGGTGGACGCCGCCTCCCCCACCGATCTCAGCCCCGCCACCGACGACCGGCCCTTCATCGCCGTCCAGGGCCGGCTGCGGAACCTGGACCTGAAGGGCCTGCGCAACCTCACCACCTTCGAGATCCAGGGCTTCCCCCTGGCCAAGGTGATGGCCCTGGCGGTGCTGGCCGTGGCCCTCCTCCTCGTGCTGCCCCTGAACGCCCTCCCCTGGCTGCGGCGGGGGCCCCGG
>DATGXY010000047.1:0-9766 GCA_035298525.1 Holophaga sp. | reverse complement strand
AGGCGTCGTCGTCGATGATGAGGACCTTGTCCAGCGTTTCCATGACCACCTCAGCGGGCGAGGATCTCGGGGATCTGGGAGAGGGGCAGAACCCGGTCCACCGCGCCCATCTTCACGGCCTCCTTGGGCATGCCGTAGACGACGCAGCTCTCCTCGTCCTGGGCGAAGGTCTGGGCCCCGGACTGCCGCATCTCCAGGAGGCCCCGGGCCCCGTCGTCGCCCATGCCGGTCATGATGACCCCCCGGGCGTTGCGCCCCGCGAACTTGGCCACGGAGCGGAAAAGCACGTCCACCGAGGGGCAGTGCCGGTTCACGGGGGGGGCCGCGACCACCTCCACCTGGTACTGGGCCCCGCTGCGGCGCACCACCAGGTGGCGCCCCCCGGGGGCGATGAGGGCCCGCCCCGGCAGGACCCGGTCCCCCGTGACGGCCTCCTTCACCTCGATCTCGCAGATGCCGTTCAGCCGGCTCGCGAAGGCGGCCGTGAACTTCTCGGGCATGTGCTGAACGACGACGATGCCGGGGCAGGTGCGGGGAAGGGCCGAGAGGACGTACTCCAGGGCCTGGGTGCCCCCGGTGGAGGTGCCGATGGCCGAGAAGCGGTCCGTGGTGACGGCCATGGCCTCGGACCCCGGCGGGGGCAGGACCGCGTCGGGTCCGATCCTGGGCGGGGCGGCCTTCAGGAGCTTCGCGGCCCGGGCGGCGGCGGCGGCGCGCACGGCCTGGATCAGGTCGGCGGAGGCGTCCTCCAGGTACGACTTCACGCCCAGGGTGGGCTTGGTGAAGATGGCGAAGGCCCCCGCCGCCATGGCCTGGAGGGTGGTCTCGGCCCCCTTGCCCGTGAGGGAGGAGCAGATGATCACGGGGGTGGGGCGCTCGGCCATGATCTTGCGCAGGAAGGTGATGCCGTCCATGCGGGGCATCTCGACGTCCAGCACGATCACGTCGGGCCAGTCCTTGTTCATGCGCTCCAGGGCGAAGAGGGGATCCATGGCGTGGCCCAGGATCCGGATGCCGCGGTCCTTGCCCAGGAGTTCGGACAGGGCCTGCCGGACCACGGCGGAGTCGTCGACGATGAATACCTTGATGGGGGGGGAATCAGGGGACACGGTACACCGTAGGGCGAACGGGCATCAGCCCGTGGTCGAGGCCGGTGAGGCTCTCGGAATGGCCCACGATGAGGAGGCCGCCGGACTTGATCTGGCTGGCCACGGCCTCCACCACCTTGAGCTTCTCGGGGGGTTCGAAGTAGATGAGCACGTTGCGCAGGAAGGCCACGTCGAAGGGCCCCAGGCGGGGCAGGGGCCGGATCAGGTTCGCGTGCTGGAAGGAGACCCGCCGGCGCAGGGCCTGTCCCACGAGGAACATGCCCTCCTGCCGGCCCGTGCCCTTCAGGCAGTGCTCCCTCAGGAGTTCCAGGGGGATGTTCCGGCTGCGCTCGATGGGGTACAGGCCCTTCCGGGCCCGTTCCAGCACCCGGGTGCTGATATCCGTGCCCAGCACGGACCACTCCCCGCCCCCCAGGACCCCGGCGAGGGTCATGGCGATGGTGTAGGCCTCCTCCCCGGTGGAACTGGCCGCGCTCCAGACCCGGAAGGGCAGCGGCACGGGGCGGAGGGACCGCAGGTGGGAGACCAGGAACTCGAAGTGCTCGGGCTCGCGGAAGAAGTACGTCTCGTTGGTGGTCATCAGATCCACCGCCATCTGCAGTTCCTCGGTCTCGGCGGGGCTGGAGATGAGGCGGAAGTAGTCCCCGAAGCTGGCCACCTTCCGGTGGCGCAGGCGGCTGCCCAGCCTCCCCACCACCAGGGCCTTCTTCTGGTCGGAGAGGTTGATGCCCGTGAGGTCCCGGATCAGGGTGCGGATCCGGCCGAACTCGGCGTCCGTGATGGCGGGGGCCTGGTGGATGAAGGGGCCTGCCTGGGTCACGTGGCCGCTTCTTCCCCGGCGGAGCCCGCGGCCAGGGCCGCCATCTCGTCGATGGACAGCACGTGGGCCACGTCCAGGAGGATGACGAAGCGCCCCCCCACCTTGCCCACGCCCGCGATGAACTCGGAGCGCAGGGCGCTGCCGAAGGCCGGGGCCGGCTCGATTTCCGAGACGGCGATGTCAAGCACCTCGCTCACGTGGTCCACCACCACCCCCAGTTCCACCTCCCCGCCCTGCCAGGGCACCTCCAGGATGACGATGCAGGTGCGCCGCGCCACCTCCGTGGGGGGGCGGCCGAAGCGCACGGAGAGGTCGATGACCGGGACGACGGCCCCCCGCAGGTTGATCACCCCCCGGATGAACTCGGGCATCAGGGGCACCTGGGTCAGCTCGCCGTACTGGATCACCTCCTTGATGGAGCGGATCTCCATGGCGAAGGCCTCGCCGCCCAGGTTGAAGGCCAGGAACTGGGTCTTCTCCTCGGCCTGGGTCCGGTCGACCTGGGCCCGGACCCGTTTGTCCAAACGCATCGGTGCGGCCATGGCATTCTCCTCTCAATGGATCCTGGTCGGTTTTCGGGACGGGGTGGAGGGCCGGCCGGAACCGGCCGGAACGTCAAAAGCGGGTGAATTCCCGCTCATCCACGTCCTCGGAAACCGCGGGCCCGCGGGCCAGGCGCGGAAGGGGCGCGGCGGACCGGGTCGCCTGACGGCGGCGGGCCGGGGCGGCGCCCGAATGGCCGGGAAGCTGGAAGAAGCTGACGGTGGACTGCAGTTCCATGGCCTGGGCGCTCACCTCCTCGGAGGTGGAGGCCAGTTCCTCGGAGGCGGCGGCGTTCTGGCTCGTGGCCTGGCTGATCTGGCCGATGGCGGCGTTGATCTGGCCCACGCCCGCGTTCTGCTCGCTGCTGGCGGCGGCGATCTCCATCACCAGATCGGAGGTGCGCTGAATGGAGGGCACGATGGTGTCCAGCAGGCGCCCGGCCCGTTCGGCCAGGTCCACGCTGCCCGAGGCCAGCCGGCTGATCTCCTCGGCGGCCACCTGGCTGCGCTCCGCCAGCTTGCGCACTTCCGCCGCCACCACCGCGAAGCCCCGGCCGTGCTCCCCGGCCCGACCCGCCTCGATGGCCGCGTTGAGGGCCAGGAGGTTCGTCTGGTAGGCGATATCGTCGATGATGGCGATCTTCTGGGCGATCTGCTTCATGGCGCCCACGGTCTCCCGCACCGCCTCGCCGCCCTCCACCGTCTCCCGGTTCGTACGGGTGGCGATATCCCCCGTCACCTTGGCGTTCTCGTTGTTCTGGGAAATGGAGGCGCTCATCTCCTCCATGGAGGCGCTCGTCTCCTCGACGCTGGCGGCCTGTTCACTGGCCCCCTGGCTGAGGGACTGGGCCGTGGAACTGAGCTGCTCGGAAGCCCCCACGAGGGTCTCCGCGTTGTCCCGCACCTTGCCGATGACATCCTGGAGCTTCAGGACCATCTCCCTGATGGCGGCCATCATGCTGCTGGTGTCGCCCTTGGCCACCTCCACCTCCACGGTGAGGTCGCCGGCGGCCACCCGCTGGGCCACGTCCGCGGCGTCCTTGGGCTCGCCGCCCACCTGGACCTTGATGGTGCGGGTGACCAGCAGGCCGAGGCCGATGGACAGGAGGAAGCCCAGGCCGATGATCAGCAGGGTGGTGTTCCGGAAGCTCTGGTAGAGGCGATCGTTGGACTGCTGGCCCTCGTCGGCCCCCTTGAGGTTGACTTCCGTGATCTTGTCGTAGAGGGTGCGCAGGGCCAGGTACTTGGGCCGCACCTCCTCCATCATGACCTTCCGGCCATCCTCGGGCTTCTTGTTCTTGAGGAGGTCAAGGGCCTTGGCCTGGGTCGCCAGGTACGTGGGCCAGATGGCGTCGTACTGCTTCCAGGCCTCCGCCTCCTCGGGGGCCATCTTCGTCTCCTTCTCCTTCTTGACCCAGCCTTCCAGGTTGCCCTTGGCCGCGTCCATGGCCGTGATCTCCTTCTGCCGGGCCTCGTCCGTGGGCGCGATCATGGCATAGAGGAAACGCTGCTGGTACGAGGCCAGGTGGAGGGTGCAGGCGCCCATGTAGCGCAGGGGCATGACTGCGTTCACGTACGAGTCCCGGCTGCTGTCATTGATCCGTCCCGCCCCTCCCAGGGCGATCGTCCCCACGAGGACCGAGACCAGGGACACGAGGACGAAGGCCAGCAGCAGCTGGGCAGCGAGGCGGAGGCGTCTGAACCAGTTCATGGCATTCCCTTTCAGCGGACCGGCCGGGCCGGATCAGTGGGATTCAAAAGGAGCGCTCGAAGCGGGCCGGGTTCCGGCGCGAGGCTTTGCGGGCGTGGGTTTCCAGCTTGAAGAAGGACACCAGCTGCTGCAGTTCCATGGCCTGGGCGCTCACCTCCTCGGAGGTGGAGGCCAGTTCCTCGGAGGCGGCGGCGTTCTGGCTCGTGGCCTGGCTGATCTGGCCGATGGCGGCGTTGATCTGGCCCACGCCCGAGTTCTGCTCGCTGCTGGCGGCGGCGATCTCCATCACCAGGTCGGAGGTGCGCTGGATGGAGGGCACGATGGTGTCCAGCAGGTGCCCGGCCCGTTCGGCCAGGTCCACGCTCCCGCTGGCCAGCCGGCTGATCTCCTCGGCGGCCACCTGGCTGCGCTCCGCCAGCTTGCGCACTTCCGCCGCCACCACCGCGAAGCCCCGGCCATGCTCCCCGGCCCGGCCCGCCTCGATGGCGGCATTGAGGGCCAGGAGGTTCGTCTGGTAGGCGATCTCATCGATGATGGCGATCTTCTGGGCGATCTGCTTCATGGCGCCCACGGTCTCCCGCACCGCCTCGCCGCCCTCCACCGTGTCCCGGTTGGCCCGGGTGGCGATATCCCCCGTCACCTTGGCGTTCTCGTTGTTCTGGGAAATGGAGGCGCTCATCTCCTCCATGGAGGCGCTCGTCTCCTCGACACTGGCGGCCTGCTCACTGGCCCCCTGGCTCAGGGACTGGGCCGTGGCGCTCAACTGCTCCGAGGCGCCCACGAGGGTCTCCGCGTTGTCCCGCACCTTGCCGATGATGTCCTGGAGCTTCAGGACCATGTCCTTGATGGCGGCCATCATGCTGCTGGTGTCGCCCTTGGCCACCTCCACCTCCACGGTGAGGTCGCCGGCGGCCACCCGCTGGGCCACCGCCGCCGCGTCCCCGGGCTCGCCGCCCACCTGGCCCTTGATCAGGTAGGTGATGCCCAGGCCCAGCAGGATGGCGAGGACGAAGGCCGCCGCCACCGTGACCTCCATGCCCGTGATGGCCCGGTCCGCGACCTGGGTGTTCTCCGTGGACACGGCCTTGGCGGTCTCCAGGTTGATCTGCACCAGGCGGTCCAGGGCCGTGTTCAGCTCCTTGCCGATCTCCGCCACCCGGGCGCTGTACGACACCGCCGTGGCCTCCGTGGCCTTGCCGGCCCGGGCCAGGCTCATGATGGGCTGGGCCACCTCCCGCTCGTACACGTCCAGGGCCGTCTTCAGGCGCTGGAAGTTGGCCTTGTCCTCGGCGTTCAGGAAGTTCTTCTCATAGGAAGCCAGGGCCTCCTGGATCGCCTTGTCCATGGGCGGAAGGGTGCCCAGCATGGCCTCCAGCTTGGTCTTCTCCGGCGCGCTGATGCACTTGGAGAGGATGTTCCGCTTCTGGAGGAGGTTGCTCATGATGGCCACCACGTCCTTCATGGGGGCCACGGCATCCCTGTACATGTGGGCGTCGGCCTTGGCCAGGCGATCCAGGTTCATGATGCCGAAAAGGCCCACGAGGCCCGCCAGCACCGCCACGAGGACGAAACCGGCGAGGAGCTGGGTGGCGAGGCGGAGGGACTTGAACCAGGTCATGGGAACCTCCAGGAGGGGATGGGATCAGCGCGCGCCCGGCAGGGCGCGCGAGGCGGGGGTCCGCCGTTCGGAAGCAAGCTGAACGAGCTGGGGCACGTCGAGGATCAGGGCCACCCGGCCGGAGCCGAGGATGGTGGATCCGCCCACGCCGCGGATGTGCTGGAAGAGGCCTCCCAGGGGCTTGATCACCGTCTGGAACTCGCCCATGAGGCGGTCCACCACGAGGCCGGCGCGCACATCGCCCACCTGGACGACCACGACCCGCTCCCGGGCCGGGCGCTCGCCGCGCACGCCGAAGACCTCCCGCAGGCGCAGGAAGGGCAGCACCTCGCCCCGCAGGTTCACCAGGTGGTTCTCCTCGGATTCCAGGAAGGGGCCCAGGTCCAGGCACTCGATGATCAGGTCCAGGGGGATGACGTACGTGGCGTCGTCCACGCCCACCATGAAGCCGTCGATGATTGCCAGGGTGAGGGGGAGCCGGAGGCGGATGGTGGTGCCCGAGCCCTCGTAGCTCTCCACCTCGATGGTCCCCCGCAGTTCGTCGATGTTGCGGCGGACCACGTCCATGCCCACCCCGCGCCCCGACAGGTTCGTCACGGCCTCGGCGGTGGAGAAGCCCGGCTCGAAGATCAGGTTGCTGATCTCCGCGTCCGTGAGCGCCGCCCCCTCGTGGACGATGCCCCGCTCCACGGCCTTGCGAAGGATCCGCGCCTTGTCCAGGCCCCCGCCGTCGTCGCTCACCTCGATGACGATGCTGCCCGAGTCGTGGAAGGCGTTCAGGGTGAGGGAGCCGGTGTCCGGCTTGCCTCGGGCCCTGCGCACCTCCAGGGTCTCGATGCCGTGGTCGATGGCGTTGCGCACGATGTGCATCAGGGGATCGTTGAGCTTCTCGACGATGGTCTTGTCCAGCTCCGTCTCGGCGCCGTGCACCTCCAGGTCGATGGTCTTCCCCAGTTCCTTGGACACGTCCCGCACCACCCGGCGGAACCGGGCGAAGGTCTCCCCGATCTGCACCATGCGCAGGCTCAGGGCGTTGTCCCGGATCTCCTCCACCAGCTTGTTGACGGTGGTCAGCGCCTCCTGCAGGGCGCCGTCCCGGACCTGCAGTCCCCGGGCGCTGGCGCTGGCGCCGGCGATGACGAGCTCGCCCACCAGGTCCACCAGCTTGTCCAGCTTGTCCGCGGAGACCTTCACGACCTTGAGCTCCCCGGCAAGGCGCTCCTGGACCTTCTTCTGCTTCTCCAGGGCCGCCGCCACGACGGGGGCGGGCACGTCCTGGTCCTGCACGAGGATGGTCCCGATCCTGCGACCGTCCTCGGAGGCCGCCTGGGCCTTCAGGGCCTCGGACAGGTCCAGCTCCGTGATGCAGCCCCCGGCCACGAGGATCTCGCCCAGCAGGTGCTCCTCCAGGGGCAGCTCCCGGATCAGGTCCAGGTACTCCTCCACCTTGGCCCGGGGGGGGATCAGGCGGACCTTGCTGTCCTCCCGCACGAACTCGAAGACGTCCTCCAGGGTCCGGCGGTCGGCGTCCGTCTCCAGGTCCATCTCCAGGCCCAGGTAGCACAGCTCCGGGTCGAAGGCCTCCCCCGTGGGCAGGCGGTCCAGGAGGGCGTGCATGTGGACCATGCGCCCCAGGGTGCCCAGGTAGCGCACGAAGGACAGGGGATCCATGCCCATCTGCAGGACCGTGGGCGAGAAGCGCACGGAGATGTGCCAGTGCTCCCGGCCCGGTTCCTCCCGCTCCGCCACCACGGGCTTCACGGGGGCGGGGACGGTGGCGACGCTCCCCTCCAGCCAGGGGACCAGGGCCGTCAGCAGGCGCTCGCCCTCGGGATCGGGCGCGTCCGCGCCCTCCTCGCCCTGGCTCACCCCTTCGATGAGCACGACCAGGTGGTCATGGCAGGAAAGGAAGAGGCCCACCAGTTCCCCGGACATGGGCAGCTTCCCGGCCCGCACCCGGTCCATGACCGATTCCACGGTATGGGCGAAGCGCACGATGGGGTCCAGGCCGAAGAGACCGGCCGAGCCCTTGATGGTGTGCACGGCCCGGAAGATGGCATTGACGGATTCTCCGGGATCCGCCTGGTCCTCCAGCTTCAGGAGGGCCTCCTCCATGGCCGCCAGGAGTTCCCGGCATTCGACGATGAACGTCTGTTTGACCTTGTCCATGTCCATGGGATCTCCCTCAGGCGGAGGGGGCGATGACGAGGATGTCCCCGAACACGCCGGCCAGGTTGAGCCGGTCGAAGACTTCCAGCACGGCCGGGCTGTGGTGGGCGAAGGGCACCGCGGACCCCCGCGATCGCGCCTCCCGCTTGAGCCAGAGCAGGACCTGGACCCCCGCGGTGTCCAGCTCCGCGACGGCGGAGAGGTCAAGCTGCAGGTCCCCGCCCGCGTCCAGCTCCTCCCGCAGGCGGCGGCAGGCCTCGGCGGCCTCGAAAATGGTCAGCTCCCCCTCGGGCTTGAGGACGGATCCGGTCCTGCTGAAGGCGAGCATGGGGCACCTCAGGGAAGGATGAGCTTGGAAACGGCCATCAGCAGCTGGTCCGGCTTGAAGGGCTTCACGACCCAGGCGCGGGCGCCCGCGGCCTGGCCCTCCTTCTTCTTCTCCTCGCCGGCCTCGGTGGTGAGCATGATGACGGGGGTGAACTTGTAGGCCGGCAGGGTCCGCATGGTCTTCAGGAACGTGATCCCGTCCATGTTGGGCATGTTCACGTCGCAGATCATGAGGTGGATCTTGCGGCCGTCGAGCTTGGTGAGGGCGTCCTGGCCGTCGTAGGCCTCCAGCACCTCGTAGCCGGCGCCCGCTAGGGCGATCCCCACCACCTGCCGGAGGCTCACGGAATCGTCGATGATCAGGATGGTCTTGGCCATGGCGCCACTCAGAAGAAGGTGATTTCGGAATCGTCGGTGGACCGGGCGTCCTCGCCCCGGTGCACCGCCTGTTGTTCAAGGGTCGTGTACGTGCGTTCCAGGTCCCGGAGCCAGGTTTCCGCGTCGGCGCCGCCCCCCTCCTCCAGGTGGCGCACGAAGCGCTCCATGTCGTCGATGACGCTCTGGAGGATCTGGGAGACCCGGTCCTGGAACTGGAGGTGGACCAGGGTGCCCGAGATCTCCCGGCCCAGATCCTCCCCCGCCTCCTCGAAGCGCCGGGCGGATCCGGAGAGGTCCGTGGCCCCGCGCTGGACCTCGTCCACCACCCGGTGGATGGTGCCCTCGGCCCGGCGGATCATCTCCGCCTCCTGGTCCGCGAAGGTCCGGGTGTCCCGCAGGGCCTCGGCCAGGGACTGGTTCACCCAGGCCACCTTTTCCGTGATGGCCTTGCCCGTGGTGGCCGAGCGCTGGCTGAGCTTGCGCACTTCGTCCGCCACCACGGCGAAGCCCCGGCCCAGGCCCCGGGCGTGGGCCGCCTCGATGGCCGCGTTGATGGCCAGGAGGTTGGTCTGGTTGGCGATGGCGGCCACTTCCTCGCTCATGGCCTGGAGTTCGGCGGTGATGCTGGCCAGGCTCTGGATCCGCTCCACCAGGGCCGCCCGCACCCGGGCCCCCTCCGCCAGATCCCGGATGACGCCCCCCAGGGCCGCGGAGCCCTGATCGATGGTGGCCTGGAGCCCGCGGTTGCTTTCCAGGCCCGAGGTGTCCAGGGCCTTGCGCAGTTCCCCGTGCATGCCCGCAAAGCGCACGGCCAGGGAGGTGATGGCCTCCTCCACCTGGAGCCGGGCCTGGGAGGTCTGGCCCGCCCACACGGGCACCACCACGTGGGCCACCCGGGCGAGCCCATCCCCCCCCGGAGGCGGGGGCGGGGCGGGAGACGCGGGTTCGACCGAAGGCGCGGGAAGGGGCGCGGGCTCGGCGCCGGGCCGGGCGAACCGGTCCGCGGCCACCACGCAGCCCACGGCCACAAGGCCGGCGGCAGCGCCCCCCCACCCGAAACCCCCGGCGCCCCATGCGGCCAGGAAGGCCCCC
>DATGXY010000046.1:0-17691 GCA_035298525.1 Holophaga sp. | reverse complement strand
GACCAGGCCATCCACGGCCCAGGTATCGAAGGCCCAAAGCTGGGCGCCCAGCTGCTTGCAGGGCCCGATGAAGGCCGCCTCGTAGAACTCGTCGATGTAGTACTTGGCGTTCACCCATTCGAACAGCTCGGGGAACCGCTTCACGAAGGCCCTCGGCTTGGCCCAGGACGGGTCGGCGCCGTAGAACCACCAGGCCAGCCCCATGGCGGCGGGGGCCCAGACGACGGTGGCCACGAACATGAGCACGTACTCGATGGCCGGGGCGGCTCCGTGGGCCTCGTGGGCGCCGTGGGCCTGGAAGAGGAGGGGCTTGATCCACTCGCTGAAGTGGGAGGAGCCGATCCAGTGCAGGCTGTGGGGGATGTTCAGGAAGCCGCCGACGAGGGCCAGGAGGGCCAGGAGGGCCACGGGGAACCACATGTTCCAGGGCACTTCCCTGGGAGCGTGGGCATCGTGGCTGTCGTGCCCGTGCGCGTCGTGCCCGTGCGCGTCGTGGCTGTCGTGGCCGTCGTCATGGGTGGCGTGGTGGGCCTCCGAGGGGACCGTGTGGCCGTAGGGGTCGTGCCCCGCGCCCCGGTACTCCCCGAAGAAGGTCATGACCATGAGGCGGACCATGTAGAAGGCGGTCATGAAGGCCGCGATCATGCCCATGCCCCAGGCGATCATGCTCAGCTTGGGACCGGCGAAGGTGCCGCCCGCGTACCACCCCTCGAAGACCTTCCAGAGGATCTCGTCCTTGGAGAAGAAGCCCGAGAAGGGGAAGATGCCGGCGATGGCGATGGTGGCGATGCCCATGGAGGCGAAGGTCCAGGGCATGTACTTCCTCAGGCCTCCCATGTTGCGCATGTCCTGCTCGTGGTGGCAGGCCATGATCACGGAGCCGGACCCGAGGAAGAGGGCGGCCTTGAAGAAGGCGTGGGTGAAGACGTGGAACATGCCGGCGGAGAAGGCGCCGGCGCCCATGCCCATGAACATGAAGCCCAGCTGGCTCACCGTGGAGTAGGCCAGCACCTTCTTGATGTCGTACTGGGCCAGGCCCATGCTGGCGGCCACCAGGGCCGTGAGGGCGCCCACGAAGAGCACCACGGAGAGGGCCGCGGGGGCGTTCACGTAGATGAAGTTCATCCGGGCGATCATGTAGAGGCCCGAGGTGACCATGGTGGCGGCGTGGATGAGGGCGCTGACGGGGGTCGGACCCGCCATGGCGTCCGGCAGCCACACGTACAGGGGGATCTGGGCCGACTTGCCGCAGGCGCCCAGGAAGAGGCAGCACCCGATGAGGTTGAACCAGGCCGTGGGGCTCATGGAGTGGCCGAAGAGGGTGATCTCGGGCCGGGCCAGGATGCCGCGGGTCATGCCCATGAGGGTGTCGAAGTCCACCGACCCGTAGAGCATGAAGATGAGGAAGAACCCGATCATGAACCCGAAGTCGCCGATGCGGTTGGTGACGAAGGCCTTCTTGCCGGCCACCGCCGCGTACTCCCGGTCGAAGTAGAAGCCGATCAGCAGGTAGCTGCAGAGGCCCACCCCTTCCCAGCCCAGGAACATCATGATCATGTTCGAGCCCAGCACCAGGTTGAGCATGCTGAACACGAAGAGGTTCAGGTAGGTCATGAAGCGGTAGTACTGGCCGTTGTTCCGCTCATCCGCCATGTACCCCGTGGAGAACAGGTGGATGAGGAAGCCCACCCCCGTCACCAGGAGGCCCATGCACCCGGAGAGGGGATCGATCTTGTAGGCCCAGCTCATGGTGTTGTGGGTGAGGCCCCCCAGCACCTGGGCGTCCCCGAAGGAAAGCCAGGTCCAGACGGTCTGGGTGACCGAGCGGTTTTCCGGAGCCATCCCCATCAGCTTCACGAAGTAGAAGCAGACGATGAGGAAGGAGGCGAAGACCGAGCCCAGGGCCACCAGGTCCACGAGCTTGTTGTTCTTCAGGCGTCGGCCGGTGGTGCCGTTGAAGAGGGCGCCGAAGAGGGGCAGGAAGGGGATGAGCCAGAGTACCGAGCTTTGCAGCGGCGTGCTCACGGCGGCGGGTTCCATGATCATGCGTTCACCGGGGAAGAGGTCGTCGAGGGATGGTCCATGTCAGGTTCCGCCTAGCCCTTGAGGAGGTTGATGTTGTCGACCTGGATGGTGTCCTTCTTGCGGTAGAGGGCCACCACCAGGGCGAGGCCGATGGCCACTTCCGCGGCCGCGAGCCCCATCACCAGGAGGGCGAAGGCCTGTCCCGCCACCGTCCCGGCATGCCGGGCGAAGGCGATCAGGTTCAGGTTGGCGGCGTTGAGCATGAGCTCCACGCACATCAGGATCACCAGGGCGTTGCGGCGGATCAGCACGCCGGCCACGCCCACGGAGAAGAGGAGGAAGGAGATGAAGAGGACCGAGTTCATGGAGGCCATGGTCTACACCCTTTCCTTCTTGGCCAGGGCCACCGCGCCCACCAGGGCGACGAGGAGGATCACCGACAGGATCTCGAAGGGCAGCAGGTAGCCCGCGAAGAGCCCGCGGCTCACGGCCTGGGAGTTCTGGGCGGCCACGTCCAGGTTCTGGGCCAGGGCGGGCTCCAGGGTGAGGGCCACCTTGGCGCCGGGTCCGAAGACCGTGCCCCAGAAGACGCCGATGAAGGCCACCGCGCCCACCACCACCGCCACGACGGCGGGGAGGGTCTGGCGCTGGAAGATGCCCGATTCCTTGTACTTGGTCAGCTCGACGAGCATGACCACGAAGAGGAAGAGGACCACGATGCCCCCGGCGTAGACCAGGAGCTGCGCGACGGCGAGGAACTCCGCCGACATGCAGAGGTAGCAGCCCGCCACGGAGAGCATGGAGAAGAGGAACCCCACGACGCTGTGGACGGCGTTCTTCGAGAAGACGAGGGAGACCGCTCCGGCCACGGCCATGAGGCCGAAGACCAGGAAGAGGTGGTTGCCGATGGAGGCCAGGATCTGTTCCATGGGTCAGTCCTCGTCCGAGTAGGAGAACTTGCCGACGGGGGTGGTCTCGAACATGTTGTGCTCCTTGCCCAGCATGCCGATCGAGAAGTCCTCCCGGTCATAGGCGGCGAGCTCGAACTGGTGGTTCAGGATGATGGAGTCGAACCCGCAGCTCTCCACGCAGAACTCGCAGAAGATGCAGCGCTCCATCTCGAAGTCGTAGCGGGTGGGGATCTTGGTCTTGCGCCCCTCCTTCTTGCCGCTCTCGATGGTGATGACCTGGGTGGGGCAGATCTTCTCGCAGGCCAGGCAGCACACGCACTTGATCTCGCCCTGCTCGTCCTTGAGCATGGTGAGCCGGCCCCGGAACCGGGGGGCCAGCTTCACGGGCACCTCGGGGTACTCCTGGGTGCCGTGGGGCCGCTTCTTGGCGCGGTTGGCGGTCAGGAACACCTTGAAGAAGTAGGTGCCCGTGACCTTGAGGCCCTTGGCGATATCGATGGGGATGAGGGTCCTGAGGATCTTTTTCATGTGTCTTCCTCCCCTAGGCGACGAACTTCACGACACCCGCCAGGACGACGAGCACCAGGGTCATGGGGATGAGGTACTTCCAGGCCACGGCCATGATCTGGTCGTACCGGTAGCGGGGGATCGTGGCGCGGACCCAGATGAAGACCCAGAGCAGGAAGATGATCTTCAGGACGAACCAGAGGGCGCAGGGCTGGCCCACCACGGGGACGTGGGCGATGAACTGGTGCAGGCCGAAGGGCAGCAGCCAGGGGCCGCCCAGGAAGAAGGCCCCCGCCAGGCAGGAGACGACCACCATGTTGATGTACTCGGCCAGGTAGAAGAACCCGAACCGCATGCCGGAGTACTCGGTGTGGAAGCCGGCCACCAGCTCGTTCTCGGCCTCGGGCATATCGAAGGGCACGCGGTTGGTCTCGGCGAAGCCGCAGGTGAGGTAGACCAGGAAGCCCACCACCATCAGGGGGATGGCCAGGGGGGAGGTCTCGACGGCGAGGACCCGGGTCAGGGTGCCGAAGTTGAGGGTGCCGGCCAGCACCACCGGGGCCAGGAGGCTCAGGGTGAGGGGCACTTCGTAGCTGACGATCTGGGCGCCGCTGCGCAGGCCGCCCAGGAGGGGGTACTTGGAATTGGAGGCCCAGGCGCCCAGCACGATGCCGTAGACGCCCACGGAGGCGATGCCCAGGATGAAGAGGAGGCCCACGTTCATGTCGGTCATGGCCCCGTTGAAGGGCAGGCCGCCCACGATGGGGAACCACTTGGGCAGGGTGAAGAGCGCGCCCGGGGAGAAGCTGATGGCCGCGAAGACGACGACGGCCGCGATCATGGAGAGGCAGGGGGCGGCGAGGAAGATGGCGCGGTCGGCCTTGGAGGGGACCACGTCCTCCTTGAGGAACATCTTGGCGATGTCTCCCACCAGCATGGGCAGGCCGCGCCAGTAGGAGAGGAGGGGCACCTTGCCCATGCGCCACATCCACTTGTTGAGGAAGCCCGTGAGGCCCACGCGGCGCCCGGCGATGCGGGTGGCGCCGAGCCGGTCCTGGGCGTGGCCGATCACCTTCCGTTCCGCGTAGATGGTCATGGGGACCACCACGAAGATGAAGATGATCGCCGCCACGGCCTGGAGGATGGCCATGACGGAGCTCTGGAGGATGGTCATCTGGACGGGTGCGTTCATCGGTCGATCTCTCCCAGGACCACGTCAAGGGTCCCGATGGTGGCGATCACGTCGGCGACCATGCTGCCCTCGATCATCTTGGGCAGGGCCTGGAGGTTGACGAAGCCGGGGGCCCGCACGTGGAAGCGGTAGGGGTTGAGGCTGCCCTTCTCGCCCACCAGGTAGTAGCCCAGCTCGCCCTTGGGGGCCTCGGTGGGGTGGTAGACCTCGTTCACCTCGGCCCGCAGGACCTTGGGGAGCTTGGCCATGACGGGCCCTTCGGGCATGCCGTCGATGCACTGCTGGATGATGCGGGCGCTCTGCCGCATCTCCTCGAGGCGCACCAGGTACCGGGCGTAGGTGTCGGCCTCCATCCGGGTGGGGATGGAGAAGTCCATTTCCGAGTAGGCCGCGTAGGGGTGGGCCTTGCGGATGTCGTATTCCACGCCCGCGGCGCGCAGCACCGGGCCCGTCACACCCATGGCGACGGCGTCCTCGGCCTTGAGGATGCCCACCCCGATGGTCCGCTTCTTCCAGATGCGGTTCTCGGTGAGCATGGTCTCGTATTCGTTCATGGCGTCGGGGAAGATCGCCAGGAAGTCGCGCACCAGCTTCTCGAAGCCCGGAGGCATGTCCTCGCGCAGGCCGCCGATGCGGAAGGCCGTGGTCGTCAGGCGGGAGCCGCAGAAGGCCTCGTTGATGTCCAGGATCCGCTCGCGCTCGCGGAAGGTGTAGAGGAAGACCGTCATGGCGCCGATGTCGAGCCCGTGGGTGGCCAGCCAGATGAGGTGGGAGGCCAGGCGGTTGAACTCGTTGAGCATCGTCCGGATGTAGAGGGCCTTGCGGGGCACCGTGATGCCGAAGAGCTTCTCGATGGCCTCGGCCCAGCCCAGGTTGTTGGCCACGGCGGAGCAGTAGTCCATGCGGTCGGTCCACACCTGGCCCTGGAAGAAGGTCTTGTTCTCGCAGATCTTCTCGACGCCCCGGTGGAGGTAGCCGATGCAGGGGCGGCAGGAGGTGATGACCTCGCCGTCCAGCTTCAGCTTGAGGCGGAGCACCCCGTGCGTGGACGGGTGCTGCGGCCCCATGTTTATTTCCATCTCCTCGTTCTTGAACACAAGGAACTCCTATTCGGCTTTGGGGGGATGGAGGTTGATGCCCAGGTGGCCGGCCTTCTCCATGGCGATGCGCGCCAGCACGCCGCTCCGGTCCTCGCGGAAATCGATATCCCGCATGCCCAGGCCGGGCACGGGGTACTCCTTCCGGAGGGGGTGGCCCTCCCAGTCCTCGGGGCAGAGGATGCGGGTCATGTCCGGGTGCTCCTGGAAGCGGATGCCCAGCATGTCGTAGACCTCGCGCTCCAGCCAGTTGGCGGTGGGGTAGACCGGCACCGCGCTCATGGGCTCGAAGCCCTCGGGGATGAGGATGCGCAGGCGAAGGCGCTTGGCCCGGCGCAGGCTGGTCAGGTGGTAGACCACCGAGAAGGCCCAGCCCTGGGCCGCCGGATAATGGGTGGCCGTCTCGTCCGAGAGCATTTCATAGCGGAGGGCGGGATCAGTCTTCACCAGCTCCAGGGCCTCCCGGATGGCATCCTTGGCCACCTGGCAGGTGAGCTCGGAGCCCTGCTGGAAGATCTCCTCCACCTTGTCGCCCAGCAGCTCCTTCAGGCGCAGCAGATCGGGATCCGTGGCCGGCTGGGGGGCGGGGTACTTCATATCGTTGGCATCGGGCTTGGCCACGGGGCGAACGGGGGCCTTGGGAGCCTCCTTGCCCTCGGCCTCGGCCTTGGCCTTGTTGGTCTCATAATCGGCCAGGGTCTTCTGCCACTTGGCCTCCTCGGCGGCGGCCGCGGCGGCCTGCTCCTCCAGGTAGGTCTTGAGGCTGGGCAGGGGCACCGTCTTGGGCAGGGTCACCTGCCGGTTGGGGGCGGCCTTCAGGTCGTAGACGTAGGGCTTGGGAGCCTCGGGCTCGCCGGCGGGCTCGCCGGCGGGCTCGCCGGCGGGCTCCGGGGCCTTCTCGGCCACAGGGGCAGGAGCGGCCGCAGGAACAGGCGCCGGGGCGGGGGCCGGGGCGGGAGCAGGAGCGACCGGCTCAGCCTTGGGGGCCTCCGCCGCGGGCGCGGGGGGTTCGGCGGCGGGGATGGGCGTTTCGCCCATGGCGGGGGCGGCCACCTGGTCGTACTTGATGACGTTCACGGGGCAGCCGTTGGCGGCGGCGACGATGCCGGCCTCCAGGCTCGTGCGCAGGTCCACCTTGAGGGCGGCCTTCTCGGCGCGGTTCTCGGTCGCCTTACCGTCTTCCCGGACGCCCGCGTTGATGACGCAGGTATCGTCCGTGACCTTGAACACGTCCGCGCACTCCGCCTCGCAGGCGTTGCAGACGATGCAACCTTCTTCGATCCAGACCTTGATGATCGCCATGGCTAGCCCACCGCCTCGAAGATTTCCTTGTAGCGGTCAGCCATGCTGCTCGCCATGATCTTGTCCTGGAGCTTCATGAACCCGTAGAGCAGGCCCTCGGGACGGGGCGGGCAACCGGGGATGTACACGTCCACGGGCACGATCTTGTCCACGCCCTGGATGGTGTGATAGCTGTCGAAGGGCCCGCCCGCGGTGGCGCAGGAGCCCATGGCGATCACCCACTTGGGCTCGGGCATCTGGTCATACAGCTGCTTGATGATGGGGGCCATCTTGTAGGTGACGGTGCCGGCCACGATCATGAGGTCGGCCTGGCGGGGGCTGGCCCGGAAGATGCCGCACCCGAACCGGTCGAAGTCGAAGCGGGCCGCGCCGGCCGCCATCATCTCGATGGCGCAGCAGGCCAGGCCGAAGGTCATGGGCCACACGGAGGTGGCCCGGGACCAGTTGATGACCTTCTCAACCTTGGTGGTGATGAGGATATTCTCCAGGGCCGAGGGCTGATTCATTCCCATGTGAGGGCTCCTTTGGACCAGATGTAGCCGTAGCCGAACAGGAGAAGGAACAGGAAGATGCCCATCTCGACGAGGCCGAAGATGGCGAGTTCCTTCATCTGGATGGCCCAGGGCATGAGGAAGACCGTCTCCACGTCGAAGACGAGGAACATCACGGCCACCAGGTAGTAGCGCACCGAGAACTTCTCGCGGGCCTCGGAGGTGACCCGGAGACCGCACTCGTAAGTCGAATACTTGGTCGCGTTGGGAACGTGGGGCCTGACCAGTTTCGAGATGGACAGGATCACGATCGGCAGGGCGACGGCGACCAGTATGAGCAACAAGACTGGAAGATAACTGCGCATGGCTCCTCCCGGAGGGGACGGGGTTGGATAACCCATTGTGGTCTGCGCCTTCTTAGGCGGTCAACGAAGGATCCCTCACGGTCTTATGGCCGATTAAGACCTTTTGAACCACTGAGGAAACCGCCACACTATAGATCTATGGTATCCCCAACCGATCCCCAAGCCGACCCCGGATTTTCGCTCCCCACGTCCGAAATGAGCCCGGCCCAGGCCGCCGGGGAATTATCCAAGACGGATCCACGGGCCACGCCCCTCTACCCCACCCTCGACCTGACCCGGGAGGTGGTGGACTTCGCCCTCTTCCAGGCGATCCCCCTGGACCTGATGCTCAAGCACCGCTTCGTGCCGGTTCATGAGCGGGACGGTCATCTATGGCTGGCGATGGCCGACCCCCTGGACGTCGTCGCCCAGGATGCGCTCCGCATGCATCTGAAGCGTCCGCTGCGCTTCGCTGCCGCCCCCTACGCCCAGATCCAGGTGGTGCTCAAGAAGTCCGAAAGCGGCCAGAAGGTCCTGGAGGAGGCCGGGGAGGCCCTCCGGGTCCAGGTGCTCCGGGAGGAGGACATCGACGAGGACGTGCTGGACCTGGAGAACCTGACGGACAAGGACGAGGCCCCCATCATCCGGCTGGTGGACACCACCATCTTCAACGCCCTGCAGCGCCGGGCCTCGGATATCCACCTGGAGACCACCTCCAGCGGCTTCCAGATCAAGTACCGCATCGACGGCAGCCTCTACGCCGCCGCCGAGCCCATCGACCGCCGCTTCGCCTCGCCCATCATCAGCCGCATCAAGGTCATGTCCGAACTGGACATCGCCGAGAAGCGCAAGCCCCAGGACGGCCGCTTCAAGCTCAAGGTCCGGGGCCGGGCCATCGACTTCCGCGTCAGCATCATGCCCACCATCCACGGCGAGGACTCGGTCATCCGCATCCTGGACAAGGAGAACCTCTCGGAGGAGTTCAAGAGCCTCTCCCTGGACATCCTGGGCTTCAGCCAGAGGGAACTGTTGAGGCTGAGGCGCTTCGCCCGCGAACCCTACGGGATGTTCCTGGTCACCGGGCCCACCGGCTCCGGCAAGACGACCACCCTCTACGCCGTCCTCAGCGAGATCAAGAGCCCCGAGGACAAGCTGATCACCATCGAGGACCCCGTCGAGTACCAGCTGGAGGGGGTCACCCAGATCCCCGTGAACGAGAAGAAGGGCCTCACCTTTGCCGTGGGCCTGCGCTCCATCCTCCGCCACGACCCCGACAAGATCCTCGTGGGCGAGATCCGCGACTCGGAGACGGCCCAGATCGCCATCCAGTCCGCCCTCACGGGCCACCTGGTCTTCACCACCGTCCACGCCAACCACACCCTGGACGTGCTGAGCCGCTTCCAGCACATGGGGGTGGAGGTCTACAACTTCGTCTCCGCCCTCAACTGCATCCTGGCCCAGCGCCTGGTGCGCACCCTCTGTCCCAAGTGCAAGCGGGCGATCCCCGCCCCCGGGGCGGAGGAGCTCAAGGAGAACGGCCTGACTGCCGAGTGGGCGAAGGACGCCACCTTCTACGAGAAGGTGGGCTGCGTGGACTGCAACGGCACCGGGTTCCGGGGCCGGCAGGCCATCATCGAGTTCATGGGCCTCAACGATGATCTGCGGGAGCTGATCACCCGCCGGGCCTCCGTGCGGGAGATCAAGGAGGCCGCCCGGAGCTTCGGCATGCAGAGCCTGCGCGAAAGCGCCGTGGAGAAGGTCCGCCTGGGCCTCACCACCCTCGCCGAGATCAACAAGGTGACCTTCCGGGAGAGCGAGTAGGCGCATCTCCTGGAATGAAATAGGTTCATACGAGCCATTCGGTTCCTCCGGGCCCCGGCCGGAGCGCAGACTCTCGCCTTCCGCGCGAGCCTCGCGCCCTTCCGACCGGAGGTCCCATGTTCAGATCCATCCTTGTTCCAACCCTCGTCGCGCTCCTGCCGGCCCAGGCCCTGGCCTGGGGC
Organism: Holophaga sp.; assembly: GCA_035298525.1. Classification (GTDB taxonomy): domain Bacteria; phylum Acidobacteriota; class Holophagae; order Holophagales; family Holophagaceae; genus Mesoterricola. Next base: position 7,819 of record DATGXY010000046.1, on the reverse strand, counting down.
TCCCTGGGCCACCGCACCGTGGCCGTCACCGCGGTGCGCGATCTTCCGCCGGGCCCCGGCGCCTGGTTCCGCCAGGCGGAGGATTTCATGGCCGACCACGCCATGGACCCCGATCGCTGGAAGCGCCAGGATCCCCTGGAGGGGCCCCGGCACTACCTGGACTGCGAGTACTACGGCGGCCCCGGCCGCGTCCCCCGGGACAGGGCGGCGGCCCAGGCCGCCCTGGGCCTGGAGAAATTCAGCCTGGCCGGCCAGGTGCCCTGGACCGTCCTCCAGTTCACGGAGCGGGTGGAGGCGGCCTTTCGCGCCGGGGACCGGGACCTGGCCGTGCTGGAATCCGCCCACCTGAGCCACTACGTGGGGGACCTCTCCGTGCCCCTCCACACCACGGCCAACCACAACGGGGAGGCCACGGGCCAGCACGGCATCCACCACCGGTGGGAGGGGAGCCTGGTGGACGACATCGTCGGCCGGGAGGGCTGGATGCCGCCCGTCGAACCTGTCGCCCGGCTTTTCGACCCCCAGGGGGCCCCTTGGACCTGGCTGGCCGAGTCCTATGCCCTCGTGCCCAGCGTGCTGGAGGATGACCTGGCCGCCACCCGAAGCACCGGGGCCATGCCGGGCCGCCATCCCCGCCGGTACTGGGTGGTCTTCGGGAACCTCCAGCGCGCCACCGTGGAACGCCAACTGGAACAAGCTGGCAAGCGAACGGCACAGCTCATCCTGGAGGCCTGGATCCGGGCCGGATCCCCTGCCCTGGCGCCTTCCCGCTGACCCCGTCCCCTGGCACTGTGGAAGGGGCCCCTCCGGGCCGACCGGAGCCCCATGCGCCTCGCCCCCGCCCTCGTCGCCCTCCTCCTGCTTCCGGCCCCGGCCCTCCACGCCTGGGGCCGGAAGGGGCACCGCATCGTCGCCGGCCTGGCCCTCCAGGATCTCCCCCAGGGGCCCCGGGCCTGGTTCGAGGGGCAGGAGGCCTACGTCCTGGACCACAGCAGCGACCCGGACCGCTGGAAGCAGGATCCCCTGGAGGGGCCCCGCCACTTCCTGGAGGCGGACCGGTACGGGGACCACGTGCCCACCCTCGTATCCGAGGCCCGGGAAAAGCTGGGGCCCGCCGCCTTCCAGCGGGCCGGGCAGCTCCCCTGGGTCATCCAGGACCGGGTGAAGGACCTGGCCCAGGCCTTCATCAAGGGGGACCGGGCCCAGGTGGCCTTCCTGGCCTCCATCCTCAGCCACTACGTGGGCGACCTCCACGTGCCCCTGCACACGGTCATCAACTATGACGGCCAGGAATCCCGCCAGCGGGGCGTCCATTCCCGCTGGGAGACGGGCCTGGTGGACCGGCTCACGGACCCCGGGCCGGAGGTCCGCCCCGCCGCCCTCACCCCCAACCTCTTCCAGGCCTGCTGGTCCTGGCTGGACGAAAGTCATGCCCTGGCGGCGGGGGTCCTGCGGGACGATCGGGTTGCCGATCCCGGGGCCACCGGCAAGGCCCCCAAGCCCGAGACCTACTGGCTGCGCTTCGCCCACGACCAGGGCCCCGTCGTCCGGGAGCAGCTGGCCCGGGCCGGGCAGCGCACCGCCCAGCTCATCCTATTGGCCTGGACCCTGGCCAAGTCCCCCGAGGCGCCCCGTCCCTGAACGCAGGAAGGCGGCGCCCCGGGGCGCCGCCTTCCATCAGGGGGTCCGGGATCAGGCCTTCGTCCACCTCAGCACCGGCTTGCGGGCGGCGGTGGTCTCGTCCAGGCGGCGCAGGGGGGCCAGGACGGGGGCCTGGTGGAGGGCCTCCGGGTTCTCGGCGGCCTCCCGGGCGATGTCCTTCATGGCGTCGATGAAGGCGTCCAGCTCCTCCTTGCCCTCGCTTTCCGTGGGCTCGATCATCAGGGCCCCGTGCACGATGGCGGGGAAGTAGATCGTCGGGGGGTGGAAGCCGCGGTCGATGAGCCCCTTGGCCACGTCCAGGGTGTGGATGTCATGCTGGGCCAGGTTGTGGTCGTCGAAGATGACCTCGTGGAGGGTGGGGGTCTGGTACTCCAGATGGTAGGTCCCCTCCAGCTCCTTGCGGATGTAGTTGGCGTTCACGATGGCGCGCAGGGTGGCGGCCTTGAGGCCGTCGCCGCCGTGGCTCAGGCAGTAGGTGAGGGCCCGGACCAGGATGCCGAAGTTGCCGAAGAAGGTGTGGACCTTGCCCATGCTCTGGGGGCGGTCCCAGTCCAGGCGGTAGGCGTGCTTCTCCACCTGGCCCTCGCCCACGCGGCGCGTCTCGCGCACCACCACGGGCCGGGGCAGGAAGGGCTCCAGGGCCCGGGTGCAGGCCACGGGGCCCGAGCCGGGGCCGCCGCCCCCGTGGGGGGTGCTGAAGGTCTTGTGCAGGTTCAGGTGCATGACGTCCACGCCGAAGTCGCCGGGGCGGGCCACGCCCACCAGGGCGTTCATGTTGGCGCCGTCCATGTAGACGAGGCCGCCGACGGAGTGGATGACCTCGGCGATCTCCTTGATGCGGTACTCGAAGACGCCCAGGGTGTTGGGGTTGGTGACCATGAGGCCGGCGACCTCGTCGCCCAGCTCCTTCACGAGGGTCAGCAGGCCCTTGCGCACCTTGCCCGAGGCGTCGGTGACGTCCTCGAAGCTGACGGTGCCGTCGGCCTGGCTCGCGATTTCAAGCACTTCGTAGCCGGCCATGGCGGCGGTGGCGGGGTTGGTGCCGTGGGCGCTGTCGGGGATGAGGATGACCCGGCGCTTGCTGCCCCGGGACACGTGGTAGCTGCGGATGAGCATGACGCCCGTGAGTTCGCCGGCGGCGCCGGCGCTGGGCTGCAGGGTGACGGCGTCCAGGCCCGTGATCTCCTTCAGCCACTCCTGGAGGGTGTGGATGAGGGCCAGGTTGCCCTGCACGTGCTCCGCGGGGGCCATGGGGTGGCTGTCCGTGAAGCCGGGGAGCCCCGCGGTCTTCTCGTTGAGCCTGGGGTTGTGCTTCATGGTGCAGGAGCCCAGGGGGTAGAGGCCGTCGTCCACGCCGTAGTTCCACTTGGAAAGGCGGGTGAAGTGGCGGATGACGTCCACCTCGGAGACGCTGGGCAGGGCGTCGAAGCCCTTCCGGCGCAGGCTCTCGGGGCGGGTGTCCCGGGCCTCGGGGACATCCAGGCGGGGGAGGTCCATGCCGACCTTGCCGGGCACGGAGCGCTCGAAGATGAGGGGTTCGCGATTGCGGGAGGTCATGGGTGATCCTTATCCAACCACGCTGGGGACGCGGGCCAGCACTTCCACGAGGTGCTCGATCTGTTCGCGGGTGTTGAGTTCGGTGGCGCACCACAGGATGTGGTTCTTCAGGGAGGCGGCGTAGGGCGTGAGGTCCAGGCCGGGCAGGATGCCCTCCTTCTCGCAGGCCTCGCGCAGGGCCTTCATGTCGCCGGTGTATTCGGTGACGAACTCGTTGAAGAAGGGAGCGGCGAAGGGGGCCTTGAAGTCCGGCAGCTCCAGGAGGCGCTCCCGCAGGAACTGGGCCTTGGCGGCGTTGCGGGCGGCCAGGCCCTGGAGGCCCTCGGGGCCCGCCAGCTGCAGGAAGATATTGGCGCGCAGGGCCACGAGGCCCTGGTTGGAGCAGATATTGGAGGTGGCCTTGTCCCGGCGGATGTGCTGCTCGCGGGCGGTGAGGGTGAGCACGTAGCCCGTGCGGCCATCCAGGTCCTTGGTCTGGCCCACCACGCGGCCGGGGATCTCCCGCTTGTGGGCGTCCTTGACCGTGAGGAAGCCGAGGAAGGGCCCGCCGAAGCTGGGGCGGTTCCCGAAGCTCATGGCCTCGCCGCAGGCCATGTCGGCGCCGGCGCGGCCGGGGGCCTCGAACCAGGCCAGGGCCAGGGCCTCCTGGGTGACGGACACCACGAGGGCGCCCTTCTCCTGGGCCGCGGCCTTGATGGCCGGCAGGTCCTCCACGCAGCCGAGGAAGTTGGGGTAGCCCACCAGCACGGCGGCCACGTCCCCGTCCAGCTTGGCCCGGAGGTCGTCCATGTCGGTGACGCCGTCCTTGAGGCCCACCACCACGAGCTTCAGGCCCTCGTGGGGGGTGATGTTGGTGCAGAGCACCTCCTGGTAGTGGGGGTGCAGGCCCTGGCTCACGAGGATGGTGTTGCGCTTCTTCTGGAGGCGCACGGCCATGAGCGCGGCTTCCACGCAGGCGGTGCCGCCGTCGTAGAGGCTGGCGTTGCCCACCTCGAGGCCCGTGAGATCGCAGGTGAGGGTCTGGTACTCGAAGATGTGCTGCAGGGTGCCCTGGCTGATCTCGGGCTGGTAGGGCGTGTAGGCCGTGAACCACTCCTGCCGGCTGATCATCTGGTCCACCGCCGCGGGCACGAAGTGGTCGTAGGCGCCGGCGCCCATGAACCGGGCCGTGAAGGGGGTGTTGAGGTTGGCCAGGCCCTGCACCTGGGCCAGGACCTCCTGTTCGGACAGGTGGGCGGGCAGATCCAGCTCCCGGTGGAGGCGGAGGGGCTCGGGGATCCCGGACAGGAGGTCTTCGGCGCGCTCCACGCCGATGGCGTCGAGCAGGGCGCGATCCTCCGAAGGGGCCGTGGGCAGGTAGCGCATAGGGCAACCTCGAAAAAGGGTGGAAACGGCGGACAAGCCTTCTCGGGAGAAGGGTACCACGCCCATAGGACCGTCCGAACGTGCCGAGGGCCCCTTCCGGGGGGGGTGTGACGGTTTGCACCCTCGTTTTGCGAAATAGTCCTTTCACTGGAGGTCCCATGCGCCTGCTCCCCGCCCTCGTCCTCGGCGTGCCCCTGGCCGCCCAAGCCGTCCTGCCCCTCCAGGAGCGGGCCGACCGCTTCCTCCAGCTGGTCAATGCCAACTACCAGGCCCTCACGTACGTGCAGCAGGAGGCCGCCTGGGCAGCCAGCACGGATGTGTCCACCGCCCACGACGCCGCCGCCGAGGCCGCCGGCAAGGCCCTGGCCGCCTTCAACGGCAACCCGGCCCTCATCCGGGAGGCCCGTGAGCTCCTGGCCCACCGGAAGGAACTCAAGGAGGTCACCTGGCGGCAGCTGGAGTGGGTGCTCCTGAACGCCGCCGAGGGGCCCATGACGAACCCGGTCCTCACCCAGGAGCGCATCGCCGCCGAGACCCTCCAGGCCTCCCTGCTCAATGGCTACACCTGGAAGGTGGATGGCAAACCCGTCACCGCCAACGATATCGACGGCGTCCTGGCCACCAGCTCGGACCTGGGCCAGCGGCTCAAGGTCTGGGAGGCCTCCAAGGAGAACGGGGCCATCCTGCGGGCCAACCTGTTGAAACTCCGGGACCTGCGCAACGGCTGCGCCAGGGAGCTGGGCTACCCGGACTACTTCGCCCTCCAGACCGCCAAGCACGGCATGACCCGCCAGGAGATGGTGGATCTGCACCGGGCCTTCCTGAAGGAACTGAAGCCCCTGTACCTGCAGCTGCACACCTGGGTGAAGTACGAGATGGCCAGGAAATTCGGCCAGCCCGTGCCCAGGACCATCCCCGCCCACTGGATCAACAACCGCTGGAGCCAGAACTGGACCGGCTTCGTGGACGGGGTGGACTTCGACCCCTATTTCAAGGGATGGACCAAGGAGAAGATCGTCCAGACGGCCGAGGCCTTCTACACCGGCCTGGGCTTCCCCCGCCTGCCGGCCACCTTCTGGGCCAAGTCCGATCTCTATCCCGTCCCCCCGGGCTCGGACCGGAAGAAGAACAGCCACGCCTCCTGCTGGCACCTGGACCTGGGCACGGACGTGCGCAGCCTCATGAGCGTGGAGCCCAACATGGAGTGGTTCTCCACCACCCACCACGAGCTGGGCCACGGCTACTACTTCATCAGCTACACCCAGCCCGGGGTGCCCCCCCTGCTCCGCAACAGCGCCAATCCCTCCTTCCACGAGGGCATCGGGGAGCTGGTGGCGCTGGCCACCCGGCAGATCCCCTACCTCAAGACCGCCGGGGTCCTGCCCAAGGACTACCAGGCCGACGACATGAAGGTGCTTCTCAACGACGCCCTGGAGGTGGCCCTGCCCTTCATGTTCTGGGCCTCGGGCGTCATGACCGAGTGGGAGGCGGAATTCTACGGCGGCGCCATGCCCGCCGACCAGCTCAACGCCCGGTGGTGGGCCCTGGTCAAGGAGAAGCAGGGCGTGGAGCCCCCCTCCCCCCGGGGCGAAGGACTGTGCGACGCCGCCACCAAGACCCACATCGACGACACCCCGGCCTACTACTACAACTATGCCATGGCCACGGTCTTCAAGTTCCAGATGCACGACTACATCTGCAAGCGGATCCTCAAGCAGGACGTGCACGCCGCCGACTACTCCAACCGCAAGGACGTGGGGGCCTTCCTGAAGGCCTTCATGGACAAGGGGGCCACCGTGGACTGGCGGAAGCTCCTGAAGGAAACGACGGGCGAGGATCTCTCCACCCGGGCCATGGCCGAGTACTTCAAGCCCCTCGTCGCCTGGCTGGAGGTCCAGAACAAGGGCCGCCAGATCGGCTGGGAATAGCCTTCAGGCCATCAGGTCCAGGCCGGCCTTCCGCCCGGCCTGGGCCTCGGCCCGGCTGCCGTAGGCGGCCAGGGCTCGTCCGGCTGGTGGCGCCAGGGAACCAGCCAGGATGGGCCCGGCGGCCGTCCCCGCCCCTGGACCGTTGACCGCCGGCCCTGCCTTGTCCGCGCCTGCCTTGTCCGTTCCTGTCTTCCCCGGCTCCGCGGAGGCCGTGGAGGCCTTGGCCGCGTCGTTGGCGGCCTGGGCGGCCATGGTGGCGGCCTGGGCGGCCACGGCCCGGTCCTGGCCCGAAGGGTCGGCCGGCGCCAGGGCCGCCGCCTGGATGCGCATGGCCTTGGTGATCGTGGCCTGGGGATTGCCTTTCACGGGGCTGGCGTCGATGGACACCTCCCCGCCCACGGCGTACGCCCTGCCGTCCGGGCCCCGCTGGTACGAGTAGCTGGCCCCCCCGGTGACGATGCCCGCCCCGGCGGCCATGTGGGCCTGCTCGTGCGCCTTCACCTCCGCGTCCCGGGCCTGGAGCTTGGCCACCTGGGCCTTGGCGTCCGCGGAGAGTTCCACCGTATCGCCGGGGGTCTTGCGGGGTTTCCCGTCCAGGCCTTTGGGCTTCTCCGCCTCCTGTCCAGGCAGGCCTCCCCCGGGGCGCGCGGGGTCCAGGGCGCCGGCAACCGGAGAAAGGGAGGTCCCATCTGCCATGACAAATCCATTATCGGCCTTTCCCACCATGGCGATGAGGCCTTTCCGCGTTCCACGTGGAACGGCACCCCGGGCCGCTTTGGGTTACCCTGGTACCATGCGTTGCCCCTTCTGCGGCCACATGGAAGACAAAGTGGTGGATTCACGGGAGTCCAGGGAGGGAGATGCCATCCGGCGCAGGCGCGAATGCCTGAGGTGCGGCCGGCGATTCACCAGCTACGAGCGCCTGGAGGAGATGCCCGTCCTCATCGTCAAGAAGGACGGGCGCCGGGAGGCCTTCGATCCCGTCAAGCTCATGCGGGGCATGAGCGCGGCCTGCCAGAAACGCCCCGTCTCCCTGGCCCGGCTGGAGGAGGTGGTGGGAGATATCCAGGCCCGGCTCCTGGAGCTGCCCGACCGGGAAATCCCCAGCCGGCAGCTGGGCGAGCTCGTCATGGACGCCCTCAAGGGCCTGGATTCCGTGGCCTACGTGCGCTTCGCCAGCGTCTACCGCGAATTCAAGGACCTGCCCGACTTCGTGAAGGCCCTGGAAGGCCTCATGGGCGGCGCCCAGCCCCTGCAGGCGCCGCCCCCCCCGCCCCGGCCCGCCCCCGTTCCCCTGGTGAAGCGCC
>DATGXY010000045.1:0-14007 GCA_035298525.1 Holophaga sp. | reverse complement strand
ACGACGACGCCCCCGGGGACGAGGCCCTGGCGCATTTCTCCATCGAGCCCGACCGGCGCGGCTTCAAGGGGGCCCGGGACCCGGGCTACGCCCTGCTGCCCCTGGTGAAGGAGGCCCTCGCCCGGGAGCCGGGCCTGAAGCTCATGGCCAGCCCCTGGTCGGCCCCCGCCTGGATGAAGGACAACGGGGACTGGTACGGCCAGGGCCGGGGCGGGACCCTGCTGGAGCGGCACCACGACACCTTCGCGCGCTACATGGTGCGCTACCTGCAGGCCTACGCCGCCGAGGGGGTCCGCTTCTGGGCCGTCACCCCCGAGAACGAGCCGATGGGCAACGGGGGCCAGTGGGAGAGCATGGAGTTCACCCCGGAGGCCATGGCCTCGTACGTGGGGCTCCACCTGGGCCCCCGCATGAAGGAGGCCGGCTTCGGGGACGTGCGAATCGTCCAGTACGACCACAACCGGGAAGAGGCAGCCCTGCGCTTCGCCCGGGCCGCGAAGGAGGGCCCCGCCGCCGCCTACGTGTGGGGCACGGGGGTCCACTGGTACGAAAGCACCGCCGGGAGCGGGGCCGCCGTGCTGGACGGGCTCCGGGCCCTGTGGCCCGGCAAGCCCCTGCTCCATACGGAAGGGTGCGTGGACGCCCTGGCCGACGAGGTGAACGCCCCCGGCGGGAAGTTCCTCGGATGGCGCGACGACGCCTGGTGGTGGAAGGCCGGGGCCGCCGACTGGGGCCACCGCTGGGCGCCGGAAGCCCAGCGCGCGGATCACCCCCTGTACGCCCCGGCCCGGCGCTACGCCCGGGACATGCTGGTGGGCCTCAACCACGGCCTCGCGGGCTGGATCGACTGGAACATCGTGCTGGACAGCCGGGGCGGGCCCAATCACGTGGGCAACCTGTGCGCGGCCCCGGTGATGGTGGACACGGCCTCGGGGGAGGTCTACGTGACGCCCCTCCAGCCCGTCCTGGCCCACTTCAGCCGCTTCCTGCGCCCGGGGGACCGGATCCTGCGCACGGAGGCCGAGGGGGGCCTCCTGGCCGCGGCCGGGAGGGGCCCCGGCGGCCGCGTCTCGGTGATCGTTCACAACCCCACGGACCGGGCCGTGGCCTACGTGCTGCGCCTGGGCCGGTCCTGGACCCGGATCACGATCCCCCCCGGCGCACTCCAGTCCCTCCGCATCCGCCCCTGAGGCGGCCCCGTGGCATCCTGGAGCCTGGCCCCGGCGGGGCCGGGAGGCTGGGATGACGTCAGGACACGCGGCCGGGACCTGGAAGCCCTTCACCCGGGAAACCGCCGGGCGCTTCGCGGACCACGTGCTGGGCTCCGTGCGCCGGGAGTATCCCAACAAGCTGGACCACGTGATGGCGGGCCCCCACGAGGTGCGCTCCCCCCGGGAGCTGCACCCGGCCTTCTACGGGTGCTTCGACTGGCATTCGGCGGTGCACGGGCACTGGATGCTGGCCCGGTGCCTGCAGGCCCACCCCGGCCTGCCCCGGGAGGGGGAGATCCGGGAGGTCTTCGAGGCCCACTTCGCCCCCGAGGCCGTGAAGGCCGAGACGGACTACTTCCTGGCCCCCGGCCACCGGAGCTTCGAGCGCACCTACGGCTGGGCCTGGCTCCTGAAGCTGGCCGGGGAACTGCGTTCCGTCCCCGGCGGCGGGCCCCGGTGGGCGGCCCGGCTCCAGCCCCTGGCCGACGCGGTGGTGGCGGCCTTCCACGATTTCCTGCCCCGGCTCACGTATCCCAACCGCACGGGGGTCCACCCCAACACCGCCTTCAGCCTGGGCCTGGCCCTGGACTACGCCAGCGCGGCCGGGGACGGAGCCCTGGGGGCCCTGCTCGCGGACCGGGCCCGGGCCTGGTACGGGGAGGACCGGGGCGGTCCCCTGGCCTGGGAGCCGGGAGGGGAGGACTTCCTGTCGCCCTGCCTGGAGGAGGCGGCCCTCATGGCCCAGGTGCTGCCCTCGGCGGAGTACCGGCCCTGGCTGGAGGCCTTCCTCCCGGACCTGCTGGCGGGAAGGACGCCGGCGCCCGCCCACGTATCGGACCGCACGGATCCCCGCATCGTGCACCTGGACGGCCTCAACCTGAGCCGGGCCCGGTGCCTGCGGACCGTGGCCGCCGCCCTGGGGGCGGACCCCCGGCGGGGGATCCTGGAGGCCGCGGCCCTGGACCACGCCGGGGCCGCCCTGCCCCACGTGCTCAACGGCAACTACGAGGGCGACCACTGGCTGGCCACCTTCGCGGTGCACATGATGGAGGCCGGTCAGTCCTTGTAGACGCCCGCGCCGATGACCAGCCCCTCGTGCATCTCCACGTACGAGATCTTGTTCTCGATCTTCCTGTCGAGGGGGTTCATGCGCTTGTATTCCACCCACCCCTTCCCCTCGGCCTTGGCCTTGGCGATGAAGTCGCGGATGTAGAGCTTCCCGTCGGGATCCTTGAGGGCGAGCCGGTTCTGGCCCACCACCTTCTCCGTCTCGAATCCGATGGCCCTGCACACGCCGTCGGTGCCGTAGATGAAGATGTACAGCTCCCCGCCGCTGCCCACGTGGAAGCGGCCCGTGGGCGAGTTGGTCTCGGCGATCAGCTTCTCCATGCCGTTGGCCTTGGCGAAGGCGATGGCGGCCCTCACGAGGCCCTCCGCCTTGGCGGGGGTGGGATGGGGGGCCTGGGCCAGGAGGCAGGTGGCGGCGGCGAGGGAGGCGAGGACGGAAGCGCGCATGGATTCCTCCGGAAGTCCTGTGGTCGTCAAGGATACGCCCCTCGCTCCCGGCCACAACTACGCAATCCTGCGTAGGCTCAGCGCCGCCGGCGGAAGAAGGCCTGCAGCTGCTCCCGGCATTCCTCCTCCAGGAGGCCGCCCTCGAAGGCGATGCGGTGGTTGAGGTTGGCCGCGGCCAGGGTGTCCAGCATGCCGCTCACCCCCACCTTGGGATCGGGGGCGCCGAAGACCACTCGCTCCACCCGGGCGTGGGTGAGGGCGCCGAAGCACATGAGGCAGGGCTCCAGGGTCACGTAGAGGGTGGCCCCGGTCATGCGGTAGTTGCCCAGCCACTGACCCGCGCTGCGCAGGGCCATGACCTCGGCGTGGGCCGAGGGGTCGTGGGAGGTGACGGGGCAGTTGTGGCCCCGGGATACGAGGCGCCCGTCCATCACGAGGGCGGCCCCGATGGGCACCTCGTCCCGGCGGTCGGCCTTTTCCGCCTCCTCCAGGGCCAGCTTCATGAAATAGATGTCATCGCCCGACCACATTCACCGGCTCCTGGAGTTCTCCCTTCCCATCATCGCGCCGAACGCCCGCTCCAGTTCAAGCTGTTCGGCATGGAGGCCCAGGGCCCGCAGGGCGTCCCGCAGGGGCCGGAAGACCGCCGTGTCCTCCTCGGCGCGGCGTTCCTGCGCCCATTGGCGCTCCCAGGGGCGCAGGTCCTTCAGGGGCCTCCGGTCCAGCCGGTCCCAGGCGGCCTGGAACCAGTCCCGCATGCGGAGGAAGTCCCCCCGGGCCCTCATGTCCGCGGCCACCTCCCGCTGGACGGCGTAGGGCAGCCCCGCGCGCCAGTCGGCCCCCGGGGACCAGAACGGCAGGGACTGGGCCAGATCCAGGATGGAGGGACGGCCCGGGTGGAAGCGGGCCCAGGAGATCCAGGCCTTCCAGAGGCCCGGCCTGGAGGGCCAGGTGCGCAGGCGCTCCTCCAGGAGGGGCAGCACGGCCTGGGCCCCCTGGCCCCACAGTTCCGGGTCCGGCTTCCAGGCCGCGCCGGGGCCGAAGGGCAGTTCGAGGAGGGCCCGGGCGGCGTCCTCCGCGGCCAGGGCCTCCACGCCCTTGTCGGGCATGCGCGCCAGCACCGCCTGGAACCGCGCCCGCCGCGTGGGCAGGTGCCCGGGATCCTCCGCCAGGCGCCGGGCGTACCGCTCCAGGAGGGGCGTGCCGTGGGCGGCGAGGACGGAGGCCAGGGCTCCGGGCGCGGGCAGGGTGTCCCCGGAGGCCAGGAGGTCGTCGCCCCGGAACAGGGCCCAGCGGGGCCGCGCGTCCCAGCCCTGGCGGGCGCGGACCTGGGCGTGGACGCGGGGGCCGGGGATCTCCCAGCGCAGTTCCCCGGGGGACCAGGGCTCCAGTTCGGGGGCGTCGCGCAGGGCCGTCCACCCCACGAGCCAGGGGGGAAGGCCCAGGAGGGCGAGGCGCAGGGGCGGCGGGGCCTCGGGCATGGGCGGCCGCTGCGGGCGGGGCCCCTCCCTGGGGAAGAGGAGGCGGCGCCAGGCGCCGGGGTCCCCGGAGGTGTCCAGGTGATTGCGGGCCATGAAGGCCGTGCGCAGGGCCTGGGATCCGCCCCAGGCGGCGGAGGCCTCCATGGCGGCCCGGGCCTGGTCCCAGGCGCCCTGGGCGGCCAGGTTCACGGCGTGATGGGCCTGGATGGCGCTGCGCAGATCGCAGTAGTCCTCCCACCCTCCCCGGGTGAGGGGTTCGGGGGGGGCCTGGGGTTCCAGGTCGTCCAGGATGCGCCGCACCCCCTCGTAGTCCCGCCGGCGGCGGTAGGGCTCCAGCAGGATGGAAAGGGCCGAGGGCTGGGGCCAGGTGGACCCGGGCGCGGCCCGGAGGAGGCCGGAAAGGGTGTCGGGCAGGAGATCGGCCCCGTCCAGGCAGGTCATCCAGGCCAGCAGGACCCCCGTGTCCTCGGGATCCGCGGCGGCCAGGGCCCGGGTCTCCGGGGCCAGGGCGCCGAAGAGGCTGCGCCAGGTGGAGGCCTGGCCCAGGCGCACCCGGCCCAGGCGGACCAGGGCCCCGGAGGCCTCCAGGTGCCAGCCCGGCGCCTCCGTCAGGCGCCGGAAGGCCCGGGCCCCATCCCGGTACACCTCATCGGCGGCCTCCTCGGCCCCGGAGCCCGCCAGGAAGATGCGCTCGTCCGCGGGCGGGGGTCCCGGATCGGGGTGCCACGCGGGCACCCGGATGCGCCCCCGGGCCTCCAGGGCCGCGATCCGGCTCCGGAAGAGGGAGGCCTCCATGGCGAGCTCCTCCAGGAGGGCGTCGCCCTGGTGGGGATGCTCCCGGAGGAAGGCCTCCCGGGCCTCCCAGCGGGTCATGCCCCCGGCGGCGTGGAGGGCTTCCAGCACCTGGGCGCCCCGGGGCGCCCCCTGGCCCTTGCCCGCCACGGACCCCTTCGGATCCACCAGGGCCCAGTCGGCGCCCAGGGTGGCCTTCAGGTCCGCCCCCTGGGCCGGGGAAAGCTGGTCCAGCAGCACCCCGCCGCCGTTCCGGAGGCGCTGCCAGGTTTCGTCGGCCAGGAGTTCGGCCGGACCCAGGAGATCCGGGCGCACGCACAGGGTCCAGGCCTCGCCGCCGGGCCTCCGGCGTCCCTGGAGATGGTCCTCGAAGGGCCCCGCCAGGACCAGGATGGATGAGAATGCCAAGATCAGAAAGGTTTTGTTCACATGGCCTTAGTGCGGGGAAAAGCGCCCAGGATCCAGGGCGCCCCCGGGAATTTCCTCCCGGAGGGCCCGGGCGGCCCAGGCCCCCACCGCCAGGCCCGAGGTCATGCCGTGGCCCCCCAGGCCCGCCACCCAGAAAAGGCGGGGATTGACCGGATCGGGGCCCAGCACGAAGCGCCGGTCGGGAGAAAAGGTGCGGATCCCGGCCCAGGCCCGGGCCAGGGGGAGTTCCGGGAGACCGGGGGCCAGGTCCCCCCGGGAGGCCTCCAGGCCCGCCAGCACGGCGGCGTCCACCCGGGGCTGGGCGCCGGGGCCGGGGGGGTCCACGGGTCCCTCGTCGCAGGGGCACAGGAGGACGCCCCCCCTTTCGGGCCGCAGGTAGAAGGGACGGTCGGCCCACCAGGTGTAGGGCCGGGTGGCGGGATAGGGCTCCCGGCTCCAGGCCAGGTGGCGGCGCAAAGGCGCGAAGGCCAGGTCCAGGCCCCCGGCCCCCCGGCCCAGGGCGCCCGCCCAGGCCCCGGCGGCGTTGACCAGGGTCCGGACCCGCAACCGGGCGCCGCCCAGATCCACGGTGAAGCCGGCTCCGTCCGCCTCCAGCACGGTCACCGGGCAGCCGAAGCGGAGGCTCACGCCCCCCTCCCGGGCCCCCTGGACGCAGGCGCCCAGGAGGCCGTAGATATCGATGATCCCGTCCCCGGCTACCCGGAGATGCTCGGCCGCCTTCAGTTCCCCATAAGGGGAGCCCTCCGCCAGGATGGCCTCCAGGCCGAAGACCTCCGCCTCCCGGGCCAGGGGCCCGGCCCCCCCGGGGTCCGCCCCCAGGAGGATCCCCCCCCGGGTTTCCATCAGGCCCGCCTGGGCCAGGCGCTCCCGGCCCTGGATGGCCAGGGCCGTGTGCTCCGGCCGCCCTGTCAGCTGCCGGGCGATCCCCGCGTTCCGGCCGCTGGCATGGAACCCGGGGAGGGCCTCCCGCTCCGCCAGGACGACCCCACGAACACCCGACCGGGCAAGGTGGAAGGCCGTGGACAGGCCCGCGATGCCGCCGCCCACGATGAGGACCTCCGCCCTTTCCAGGATCATTCCCGCTCCGGCGCCATTGTGCCACCTTGACCGGGAAAGGGGGTGGACCTATTCTTGAGCCACCCCACCCCAGGGGGGGAGGGGTAAAGGGAGATAAACATGATCGATCTGACGATCCAAGGCATGACCTGCGGCCACTGCGTGATGAGCGTCAAGCAGGCCCTTTCCGGCGTGCCCGGCGTGGAGGGCCCCGTGGAGGTGGACCTGCGCACCGGCGCCGCCAAGGTGGGCGGCAGCCCCGACCCCCAGGCCCTCCTGGCCGCCGTGGCGGAAGAGGGCTTCAGCGCCTCCCTGGTCCAGTGATGGCCCCCGTGGAGGGAGGCTGCTGTGGACACGGCCTGCGGCTGGACGGCGCCGTGCGCGAGGACGCGCGGCGCCGCCTCCTGTCCGTGAAGGGCCACGTGGAGGGCATCCTCCGCATGCTGGAGGACGAGACCGTCTACTGCGGGGACGTGCTCAAGCAGATCAAGGCGGTGGACGGCGCCCTGGAGAAGGTGGGGAGCCTCGTGCTCCGCAGCCACCTGCGCCACCACGTGGTGACGGCCCATGAGCGCGGAGACGAGGAGCGCATCGTGGCCGAGCTGATGGAGATCCTCAAGTACCGGTAGGAGTGGTCGTGGAACGCACGTTCAGGGTCGAAGGCATGACCTGCGCCAGCTGTCTGCGCAGGGTGGAGAAGGCGCTGGGCTCCGTGGAGGGGGTCGCCTCCGTGGAGGTGAACCTGGCCACGGAGGAGGCGCGGGTGGTCTTCCGGGAGCGCCCCGCCCCCGACGACGCCCTGGCGAAGGCCCTGGAGGCGAGGGGCTACCGCATGGCCCCCGAGGAGAAGGAGGAGGAGGACCCCGCCGCGGCCCGGGGCGCCCTGGCGCGCCTCGCCCTGGCCTGGGGCTGCACCCTGCCCCTCATGGCCGGCATGTTCAGCCACCACCTGCGCCTGCCCTGGCAGGTCCAGGCCCTCCTCGCCGCCGTCTCGGCCTTCGGGGCGGGCAGCGCCTTCTTCGCCCGCGCCCTCCGCCAGGCCCGGAGCCTCGAGACGAGCATGGACACCCTCATCGCCCTGGGGGCCAGCGTCACCTGGGCCTTCGCCCTGCGCGAGGCCCTCCAGGGCTCCATGCACGCCCCCTTCGAGGGCGCGGCCTCCCTTTCGGCCTTCCTCCTCACGGGCAAGTACCTGGAGGCGCGGGCCCGGCACCGGGCCACGGGGAGCCTGGAGGCCCTCGTGCGCCTCGCCCCGGCCCTGGCCGTGCGCATCGGGCCGGACGGGACGGAGGAGGAGGTGCCCACGCGCTTCGTCCAACCCGGGGACCGCCTCCGGGTGCGGCCCGGCACGGCCTGCCCCGTGGATGGCACCGTGCTCGCGGGCCGGGCCGAGGTGGAGGAGGCCCTCCTCACCGGGGAGCCCCTGCCCGTGCCCAAGGGCCCTGGGGACGCCGTCATCGCCGGCACCCAGGTGCACGGCGGCGCCCTGGAGATCGAGGCCACGAGCACGGGCCGGGACACATGGCTGGCGCGCCTGGCGCGGCAGGTGGCCCAGGCCCAGGGCTCCAAGGCCCCGGCCCAGGCCCTGGCCGACCGGGTCTCGGCGGTGTTCGTGCCCGCCATCCTGCTGCTGGCCCTCCTGACCCTGGCCGGGTGGTGGTGGCACACGGGGGCGCTGTCCCTGGCCTGGCGCCCCGCGGCCACCCTCCTGGTCATCGCCTGCCCCTGCGCCCTGGGCCTGGCCACCCCCGTGGCCTCCGCCGCCGCCCTGGGCACCGCGGCCAGGGAGGGCCTGCTGGTGCGGGACGCCTCGGCCATGGAGGCCCTGGCCTCGGCCACGGACCTGGCCCTGGACAAGACCGGCACCCTCACCCAGGGCCGGCCCGTGCTTTCCGAGGTGGAGGGGGGCCCCGGGGTGCTGCGCCTCGCCGCCGCCCTGGAGCGGGGTTCCGAGCACCCCGTGGCCAGGGGCGTGCGCGAGGCCGCCAGCGGCCTGGACGTGCCCGAGGCCACGGACTTCCGCGCCCACCCGGGCCTGGGGGTCGAGGGCGTCGTGGAGGGCCGGAGCCTCCGCCTGGGCAGCCCGCAGTTCCTGGGGCTCCCCTTCCCCGCCGCCCCCGCGGGGGTGCGCATCGGCCTGGCCGAGGACGGGCGCCTCCTGGGCACCCTCACCCTGACGGACGCCCTGCGCCCGGACGCGGCCGCCACCGTGGCCGAACTGCGCCGGCAGGGGCTCCGTCTCCACCTCCTCAGCGGGGACCGCATGGAGGCCGCCCAGGCCCTGGGCCGGGCCCTGGGCATCGAGGAGGCCCAGGGGGGCTGCACGCCCAGCGGCAAGGCGGACGCCATCGCCGCCCTCCAGGCCCGGGGGGCCATCGTGGCCTTCGTGGGGGACGGGGTGAACGACGCCCCCGCCCTGGCAAGGGCCGACGCGGGCATCAGCCTGCCGGGCCTGGAAGCCGCCCAGGCGGCCGCTCCCCTCAATCTGCTGCGGGAGGGCCTCGTGCCCCTGCTCCGGGCCCGGCGCCTGGCCCTGCGCACCCGGCGGGTCATCCGCCAGAACCTGGCCTGGGCCTTCGGGTACAACCTGGTCCTCGTGCCCCTGGCCGCCTTCAATGCCCTCGATCGCCTGGGTGGCCCCATGCTGGCCGGGGCCGCCATGGGCCTCAGTTCCTTGACCGTCGTCCTCAACGCCTTGAGATTGCGCAAGGTCTGATGGATGATGACCCTTCCGAAGGAGCAGGCATGCTGACAATCTTCCTCACCGCCGCCCTGGCCGCCGCCCCCCAGGCCAAGCCCGCCACCAACACCATCTGCCCCGTGCTGGGCGAGAAGGTCACCGACAAGAGCCCCACCGTCGTCGTGCGGGGCCAGACCTACCGCATCTGCTGCAAGGGCTGCGACAAGAAGATGCTGGCCGACCCCGACAAGTACCTGGAGAAGGACGGCACCCCCAAGAACGCCAAGAAGGCCAAGTAGCCCGCCCTCAACGGACCGGGGGCCCTGCCCACAGTTCCAGGATCCGTTCCTGGGCGACGGCCAGGGCCCCTTGGCGGTCCGAGGGACGCAGGCGCTTGAAGGCCTCCCCGTGACCGTTGGCCAGGCCCCCGGCGGCCACCCGGCCCGAGGCTTCCGCCAGGTAGACGTGCACGGCCAGCACCTGGCTTTCGTCGGCCCCGCACAGGATCTCCACCAGGAGGGCGTATTCGGTGCCGATGGCGGCCTCCCGCACCCAGGCGCCGAAGGCCTCGGCGCTGCCCTGGGCCATGCGGGCCTCGTTGGCCCTCCAGACGGGCCGGATCGGCACCCCGGGCCGGCCCGGCACCGCCTGGGCGATGCCCTGGGCGTTCATCCACGCCGCCAGGTCCCGGCCCAGCCGCCCATCGGCCGTGGTGCCCCCGCCCCGCCGGGATACGTTCACCGGGTAGACGGTGACGGTGCAGGGGCCCCGGCGGGCCTGGAAGCGCTCGCGGGCCTCCGTGGACACGTAGCCCCAGCAGCCCGGGAGGAGGGTGGTCAACGCCAGGGCGAGGCAGGCGCAGATCCGTTTCACGGCCCCAATATACGTTCGGCCGCACGCCCAGGCGAGGCTCTCAGGCCCCCCCGGCCGGCAGGAAAAGGGTGAAGCGGCTCCCGGGCTCCAGGGGCTCGAAGCGCACCTCGCCGTGGTGGTCCTGGGCGATGCGGCGCACGATGGCCAGGCCCAGGCCCGTGCCCTTCTGTTTGGTGGAGAAGTAGGGCTCGAAGAGGTGCTGGCGATCGGCCTCGGGGACGCCGGGGCCGTCGTCGGCCACCGCCAGGCGCACCTGGCTCCCCTCCGGGGCCAGTTCCACCCGGATGCGGCCCCGGCCGTCCATGGCGGCGATGGCGTTGTCCACGATGTTGATGAGGGCCCGCTTCACCATGTCCCCGTCCCAATGGACGGCCAGATGCTCCGGCAGGTCCAGATCGAAGGCCACCCCCGGGTGGGTGGGTTCGTAAAGGCGGATGGCCCGGCGCACCAGGTCCACCGCGTCCAGATCCACGGGATGGGGGGCCGGGAGCTTGGCGAACTGGGAAAAGCTGTCCACGAGCCGGGTGAGGCTGGCCACCTCGGCCAGGATGGTGCCGGAGGCGTCGCTGACGGTCTCCGGGTCCAGGCGCCCCTCCCGGCTGCGGCGCAGGAGGCGCTGGGCGGTGAGCTTGATGGGGGTGAGGGGGTTCTTGACCTCGTGGGCCATGCGCCGGGCCACCTCCTGCCACGCGGCGCGCTTCTCGGCCTGGGCCAGGAGGGAGAGATCCTCCAGCACGGCCAGCACGCCCCCGCCCGTGAGGGGGCTGACGATGGCCCGCACGGGGCGGCCATCCCCGGCCCCGCCGATGCGGATCTCCTCCACGTGGGGCCGGCCCGTGTCCCGGGACGCGTCCACCAGTTCAGGGAGCCGCCCCAGGGAGGGCAGACGGCGGAGTTCGGCCCAGCCGCGCTCCAGGGGGAAGGGGTCCTCCACCCCCAGCCAGCGCCGGGCCACGGAATTGAAGATGCGAAGCTCCAGGCCGGACTGCCAGCTCATGAGGCCCACGGGCAGGGCCTCCACCAGCTGGTCCAGGTAGGCCCGCTGGCCCTCGATGCGGGCGGCCTGGGCCTCGATGTCCCGCCGGGACTGGCGCAGGTCGCTGGTCATGTGGTTGAAGCTGCGCGAAAGGAAGGCCAGTTCGTCCTCGCCCTGCTCGGGGAGGGAGACCTCCAGATCGCCCGTGCCCACCCGCTGGGCGGCGCGGGCCAGGGCCCGCACGGGCTCCGAGATCGTGCGGGCGATGGCCAGGCCCGTCCACACGGCCACGAAGAGGGTCAGCACGGTGAGGAAGAGGAGGGTGCTCTGGGGCAGGGTCTCCAGGGCCTCGCGGCCCGCGTGGATCTGGAAGGACTCCCGGTAGCGCTTGTCCAGGCGGGTCATGCCCTCCAGGGTCTCCCTCGGCACGAAGACCCCGACGGCCACGCGCTCCCCCTGGGCCCGGGCCGCGCCCAGGCCAACCTGCCATTCGCCCTCGGGGGTCTGGATGGCCTGGAGGCCCTCGGAGAGGTTCGAAAGGCCCGGCGGGGTGCGGCCGGGAGCCGCCGCGGCGCCCAGCGGGGCCCCGTTGCGCACCCGGGCCAGCAGGTCGAAGCCCAGGGAGGCGCGCTCGGCCTCCAGTTCCCCCAGGCGCGCGGGGTCCATGCGGGCCATGGCGGCGCGGATGCGCAGGCGCACCTGCTCCCGGTAGGCCTCGTTCACGTGGTGGCCGTCCTGGATCACCTCGCTGGTGTCGGGCATGAACCAGCGGTCCACGTTCTTGCGGATGAAGTTGCGGCCCAGGGCGAAGAGCAGCAGGGTGGGGGCGATGCCCACCGCCAGGAAGGCCAGCACGAGCCGGGTGCGGATGCGCGCGCCCAGGATGCCGGAGCGGCGCTCGAAGTAGAGCTTGGCGATGCTGCGGATGACGATGAAGAGGAGGGTGCCGATGGCCAGGACGTTCGTGAGGCCCAGGGCCATCAGGCTCCACTTGCTGGGCGCGTCCAGGCCCAGTTCCACCTGGCGGGAGAGGACCCGGTAGCCCATGAAGATGGCCCAGATCAGCACGGAGAGCCCCACGGCCACGTAGAGGCGGGTCAGCTCGGGGTGGCGCTTGGGCTTCGGGGCCATGCATCCAGGCTATCCTGGAAGCGGCGCGGAGGGGACGGCTTGATGGAGCATGGCCTGGAAGGTCGGCTGGAGGTGACGGAACTGAAGGGGGTCCCCGTGCTCGAGGGCGAGCTCTGGACGCACCGCCAGCGCCAGGCCAAGGCCCTGCACGAGATCAGCTACCGGGCCTGCTACAAGCCCCAGCTGCCCCGGTTCTTCATCGAGCGCCTCACGGCCCCCGGGGATCTGGTGTACGACCCCTTCAGCGGCCGGGGCACCACGGCCCTGGAGGCGGCCCTCATGGGCCGGCGGGCCGCCGCCAACGATGTGAATCCCCTCTCCCGGCTCCTGCTGGAGCCCCGCCTGGCCCCGCCCGCGCCGGAGGCCGTGGAGGCCCGGCTGGGGGAGATCCCCCTGGACTGCCCGGAGGCCCCGGCCTGGCCCATGTTCTTCCACCCCGACACGGAGCGGGAGATCCGCTCGTACCGGGCCTGGTTCCTGGCCCGGGAGGGGGCCGGGACCTTCGACGCCGTGGACGGCTGGATCCGCATGGTGGCCACCAACCGCCTCACGGGCCACAGCCCCGGCTTCTTTTCCGGGTACACCCTCCCCCCCAACCAGGCGGTGCGCCCCGCCCAGCAGGAGGCCATCAACCGCCGCCTGGGGCAGGCGCCCCCCTACCGGGACACCCGGGCCCTCATCCTCCGCAAGACCCGAACCCTCCTGAAGGGCCTGGAGGCGGAGGACCGCGTGAACCTGGGGACCTGCCGCCCCCGCCTCTCCACCGGGCCCGCCGAGGCCACCCCGGGGCTGGAGGACGGCTCCGTGGCCCTCACCGTCACCTCCCCCCCCTTCCTGGACGTGGTGCAGTACCAGGACGACAACTGGCTCCGGTGCTGGTTCTGCGGCCTGGACGCGGAGGAGGTGGGCCGGGGCATCACCATGGCCCGCACGGTGGAGGCCTGGTCCGCGGCCATGGGGCGGGTCTTCCGGGAACTGGCCCGGGTGACGGCCCCCGGCGGCCACGTGGCCTTCGAAGTGGGCGAGGTGCGCAAGGGCACGGTGCGCCTGGAGGAGGCGGTGCTGCCCCTGGGCCTGGCCGCGGCCCTGGACCCCGTGGCCGTCTACATCAACCGCCAGACGTTCACCAAGACCGCCAACATCTGGGGCGTCGCCAACAACACCCGCGGCACCAACAGCAACCGCATCGTCCTCTTCCGCAAGGAGGCCCCATGAGGCGCGCCCTGGCCGGGGACCTGCCCGGGATCGTCCGCGTCACCAACGCCGCCTACCAGGTGGAGGCCTTCTGTATCCGGGGGGACCGCCTGGATCTGGCCGAGGCGGAGCGCCTCGCGGCGGAGGGGTTCTTCCTGGTGGAGGAGGCGGAGGGGGACCTGGTGGCTTCCGTCTACCTGAAGCCCGAGGGGGACCGCTGCTACCTGGGCCTCCTGGCCGTGGACCCCGCCCTCCAGGGCCGTGGCCTGGCGCGGCGCCTGGTGGAGGCCGCGGAGGCCGAGGCCGCGGCCGGGGGCGCGGTCTTCATGGACCTGAGCGTCGTCACCCTGCGCCAGGAGCTCTTCCCCTTCTACGCCAGGCTGGGCTACCACGCCCATGGCACGGCCCCCTTCCGGTCCCCGGACAAACTGATCCTCCCCCTGCGCCTCGTCCTCTTCACCAAGTGCCTGGTGGAGCCGGCCACCCTCTAGAGGGTGCGTCCGTAGAGGGCGGCGTCCTCGCCGTCCCGGTAGTAGCCCCGGCGCAGGCCCCGGTCCAGCCAGCCCTCGGATTCGTACAGGAGGCGCGCCCCCGTGTTGGAGACCCGCACCTCCAGGTGGCAGGCCTCCACGCCCATGCGGGCCAGTTCCGCCTGGCAGTGGCGGAGGA
>DATGXY010000044.1:0-1863 GCA_035298525.1 Holophaga sp. | reverse complement strand
GGGCACCGCTGGGCCGACTTGGCCTGCCTGTTCGCCCAGAGCTACCTGAACGAGAACTGGAGCAAGGTGCAGGCCAACGCCCGCATGCTGCTGGCCGAGGTGCTGGAGGGCGATGCCCTGGCCGCGGCCATCGGCGACCTGGAGGCCTTCGGCGGCTTCGTGCCCCAGGCCAGCTCCAGGCTCCGGGGCGCCATCGCGACCCAGCTGATCGAGAAGGGGTCGTACCCCATCGTCCAGTACTAGCGGCCGAACAGATAACCGTTCCAACGAGAAGGGGATGGGGGCCGGCGCCCCCATCCCCTTCCTGCTTGGCACCGGGCCCCCCGGGGTCCATAGTGGAGGCCCGGGGAGGTGGCCCATGCTTCCCAGTTCCTTCCGATGCCTCGCCCTCGTGGCCCTGCTGGCCCCGGATCCCCGGGCCCAGATGGCCCATGGCGCCTGGTCCCCAGGCACCTCGTACCGGGAGGGGGAGATCGTCCTCTACCTGGGGGTGGACTACCGCTGCCTCCAGGCCCACGTGGCCCGGGCGGGGCTGGAGCCCCCGGCGGCCCCCGGCCTCTGGCGGGTGTTCACCGCCCCCGAATCCCGGACCCCGGCGGCCCCCCGGGGGCTTTCGGCCGTGGCGGACGGTCCCGGCCGCATCGTGGTGGGCTGGAGCCAGGTGGAGGGGGCGTCCTCGTACGACCTTCTGGCCGACGGCGTCCTCCAGGCCGGGGTCCACGCCCCCTATATCCACCGGGGCCTGGCCCCGGGCACCACCCACGCCTACCGGGTGCGGGCCGTGAACGAGGCGGGGCCCGGCCCCTGGAGCGAGACGGCCGCCTGCGTCACTTCCGGAAGGTGAACCACACGGCCCCCATGAGGCAGAGGCCGGCCCAGGCGTGGTTGAGGGTGAGCTTCTGGCGCATGTAGAAGGCGGCGAAGAGGGCGAAGACGCAGAGGGTGACCCCCTCCTGGATCACCTTGAGCTGGGGCAGGGTGTAGCGGCCGAAGCCGATGCGGTTGGCCGGCACCATGAGCATGTACTCGAAGAAGGCGATGCCCCAGCTGGTGAGGATGGCCAGGAGCAGGGGGCTCTCCTTCTGGGTCTTCAGGTGGCCGTACCAGGCGAAGGTCATGAAGACATTGGAAAAAACAAGAAGCGTGATGGGCAGCCAGGTGCGCACCTGCATGGCGATCTCCTACCCTTTGAGTCTAGTGCCAATACAGAAGTCGCTGAGGCATGCGGAGGAAACGCCCGCGCCGACGGCCATGGGTCTAGACTGGACTTTTCAAGGAGCGTCCCATGCGCGCGATCCTGTTTGCCACCGTCGCCTCCATCGCCCTCTGCGGCCAGTCCATGGAGGACCTCAAGGCCGCCGCCAAGGGCAAGGCCGACCAGAAGATCGAAGAGACCAAGGCCAAGGCCGATCAGAAGGCCGAGGCGGGCAAGGCGAAGGCCGAAGCGAAGCTGGACCAGGCCAAGGCCAAGGCCGAGAAGGCCGCGGACAAGGCCCCCGTGGGCGGCGATACCGCCAAGGCCGCCGCGGCCGGCGCCGGTGAGAAGGCCAAGGCAGCCACCGCCAAGGGCGGGACCAAGGCCAAGAAGGCCACCGCGAAGACCGCCGACAAGGCCAAGGAGAAGGTGGAGAAGGCCGCCAAGTAGGCCCCGTCGCGGGGCCCCGGCCGGGGATCCGGCCGGGGCCCTGGAAGGCGGCCCGCATCCGCGGGTTCAATGCCTGTCCTGGCCGTGCCAGGGCCGGGATTCCATGCGGGGCTGTTCGCGCCTGGGCTCGGGCTTCGGATCCCGGCGCTCCTCCCGCTTCTCCTCGCGCCGTTCCGGACGCCGCTCCTCACGCCTTTCCGGGCGCCGTTCCTCGCGGC
>DATGXY010000043.1:0-11598 GCA_035298525.1 Holophaga sp. | reverse complement strand
CATCACGGCCGCCGGCACCGAAACCTGCCCCTGGGCCGTGATCCTGGATCGTGCCAGACTCATGCCGCACCTCCGCCAGTCCAGTGTATCCATTACAGCATTAATGGGTTGGCTTTTTGACCATCCCTCTTCCGGCCCCATCCGGCCGGGCGGAGCTTCCTTGCGCCCGTGGCCCTTGGGAGTAAGCTGCACTCGCAAGGAAATGGATTCGAGGAGGAACCCATGCGGATCGGAATCCTGACCGGCGGTGGCGACGTCCCCGGCCTCAACCCCTGCATCAAGATGCTGGTGTACCGCGCCATCGAGGAGGGCTTCGACGTCGTGGGCATCCGCCGCGGATGGGCCGGGCTGCTGGGGTACGACCTGGACGACCCCGAAACCCACGCCAGATGCATCCTCCCCCTCAACAAGCTCAATACCCGCACGGTGGACCGCACCGGGGGCACCTTCCTCCACACCAGCCGCACCAACCCCGGCAAGGTGCGCCTCAAGGACGTGCCCGACTTCCTCAAGCCCCGCATCCAGCTGGACCAGCAGGGCCCCTTCGACTTCACCGACCACGTCCTCAAGGTCATCGAGCACCTGGGCATCGATATCCTCATCCCCATCGGCGGCGACGACACGCTCTCGTACGGGGAGCGCATGCACCAGGAGGGCGTGGCCACCGTGGCCATCCCCAAGACCATGGACAACGACATCTACGGCACGGACTACTGCATCGGGTTCTCCACGGCCGTCACCCGCAGCGTCGAGTTCATCCACCAGCTCCGCACCTCCGCGGGCTCCCACGAGCGCATCGCCATCGTGGAGCTCTTCGGGCGCAACTCCGGCGAGACCTCCCTCCTGGCCTCGTACCTGGCTGGGGTGGACCGTGCCCTCATCAGCGAGGTGCCCTTCGACCCCGTCAAGGTCGCCGAGAAGGTGATGGCCGACAAGCGCAGCAACCCCAGCAACTACGCCATGATCACCGTGAGCGAGGGCGCCCACATGATGGGCGGCGTCCCCGTGGAGTACGGGGAGGAGGACGCCTACGGCCACAAGAAGCTGGGCGGCATCGGCCACATCCTTGGAGAGGCCCTGAAGAAGCTCACGGGCCAGGACATCCTCAACCAGCAGGTGAGCTACCTCATGCGCAGCGGGGCCCCGGACAGCCTGGACCTCATGGTGGCCGTGAACTTCGCCAACGTGGCCATCAACATCATCAAGGGCGGGGAGCGCAACCGCCTCGTGGCCCTGCGCAACGGCACCTACACGAGCGTGCCCATGTCCACCATCACCCAGGGCCTGAAGCGGGTGGACGTGGCGGAGCTGTACGACAAGGACAACTACCGGCCCAAGGTCCGGCACGTGGAGGGCAAGCCCATGTTCCTCTACTGAGGGGCCGGGCTACTTAAGGGCGACCAGTTCGCCGTCCTTCGTCTCCACCAGGATCCCGGAACCGTCCAGGACACAGAGATCCGGCAGCACCTTCCCCTTCACCGGGAAGGTCCAGGCCTCCTTGCCCGTGGCCAGGTCCAGGGCCTGGAGGTGGGTCGTCTTCCCATCCCGGGAGGCGATGAACACCTGGTCCCCGGACAGGGAGGGCACCCAGGAAGGATCACCCTTGACGGGCAGTTCCCAGGCCTGGGTTCCATCCAGCACGGACAGGCAGCGCACCTTGTTGTCCTCCACGAGCACCAGCCTGTCCTCGGTGGTCCAGGGCAGTTCGCGCACGGATGGCCGTTCCCAGACGGGCTTCCCGGTGGCGGCGTCCATGGCCGCCAGGACGGGGGCTCCGAAGGTCCGGCTCCGCAGGGCCAGGACCCGCTTCCCGGCGAGGACGGCGAAGTTCCAGGCCCCCTCGTTCTGCCAGGCGATCTCGCCCTTGGCCAGGTCCACGGCCAGGAGCTTCTTGCCGGTGGCCACGTAGTAGCGCTCGGCGTCGGTCCCGCCCATGCCCAGCCAGGTCCCGGACCCGGTGTCCACCTTCCACAAGGGTTTGCCGTCGGACAGCTGGAAGGCCTGGAGCCAGGGGGAGCCCCCGACGATGATGCGGCCATCGGCGATGACCGGCGGGTGTTCGGCGCCGGAGGCGAGGGACCCCTCCCAGACCTTGGCGCCCGTGGACGCGTCCAGGGCGTAGAGCTTCCCTGAGGGTTCCCCGTCCTGGCCCTTGCCGTACGTGGCCACGTAGATGCGTCCGCCGTGCAGCACGGGGGTCTGGACCCGGGGCTTCTGGTAGCTCTGCATGAGGAAGTTGCCCAGCTTGTCCAGCTGGACCTCGGCCTTCGTCCTGCCCGTGTCCCGGTCCAGGAGCAGCAGGCGGTAGTCCTGGGTCACGAGCAGCACGAGGCCCTGGGCCGCGCAGGCCCGCTGTTCCAGGCTGGCCACCGCGAAGGACCAGAGGTCCTCCCCCTTGTCGCGGGAGATGGCCCGCAGCCAGCCCGAGCCCCGCTCCAGGATGATGCCGTCCCCCTCGCCCTTCCACGTATCCTCGGCGCGGCGGGACCGCCAGGCTTCACCGGCGGGCCTGGCCACCTGGGCCGCGGGTTCCTTGGAGCCCCCGTTGCGTTCGCTATGCTGCTGCTGCCGGGCGCGGTAGGCGGCGGCGGCGGCGCGGCTTGCCTGCATTTGCATCTGCATCTGCATCTGCCTCTGCATCTGCATGTTCTGCTGCATCGCCATCTGGGCGGCCGCGGCGGGATTGGGCGGGGCGGCCTGGAGGGCCCCCGCGGCGAGGAGGACGCTGATCAGGCTGCGGTTCTGGATGGACATGGAGGACTCCTGGGCGGTGGGGCCGCGGGGGACGCCGGCGTGGGAATGCGGGGGATCAGGGCCAGTCTGGAACGGAAGTCAAGTCAAGTCAAATTTTCCATTTGCCCGAACCCCGGCGGGGTTCCCAGGTTTCCTTTCCAGCGCGGAAGATTGGCGCATCCCCCGCGCCGGGGCTATGCTTTCCGGCAACCAGCCGAGTGATGACGCAGGGCCTGCCCTCCGGGGCCGGATGCCTCCGCTGGGAGACCGGACCGGGGGCGCGCATGGAGAGGGGAGAGCCGGAGCGGGGGGAGCTGGGGCGGAGGATCCACCTGGAGCTGGAGGCCTCCATCCTGGACGCCTTCCACTGGATCAGCCTCATGCTGGCCCTCTACTTCCTGGCCCTGGCCCCCGTCTACTGGCTGGACCCCACCCATCCCCACGGCGGGCTCATGACCGCCGTGTCCCTCCCCGCGGCGGCGGTGCTCGCCGGCATCCACATCCTCCTGGGGCGGCGGCCCCGGCCCTTCGCCACCAGCGAGGGCGTCGCCCTCGTCCTCCTCGGCCTGCCCCTGGCCCACCTCCTCTTCCACGTGTACCTGAGCCGCGACCTGATGCTCACCTCGGACCTGATGGTGATGCTCATGGCCGCGGGCCTGGGCCTGCAGCGCTGGAGGGCCCACCTGTCCACCCTCGGCGCCGCCATCGCCCTCTGGGCATTGGCCGCGTGGCGCGCGGCTCCCCACCCCCACCTGCTTCACTGGGCCATCGGCATGGCCACGGCCACCCTCGCCTCCATCGCCTTCCACATCCTCCTCCTGGGCATCATCCGCCGGCAGAAGGAACTGCGGCTGAAGGACCTGATGCGGGAGCGGGAGATCAAGGCCCTCCTGAAGGAACTCCGGTCGGCCCGGGCCGACGTGGCCGCCCTGGAGGGGCTCGTGCCCATCTGCGCCTGGTGCCGGCAGGTGCGCAAGGACGACGGGTACTGGCAGCAGGTGGAATCCTTCATCCAGGACCGGGGCCTGGCCCGCTTCACCCACGGCATCTGCCCCGCCTGCGTATCCCGGCTGGCCCGGGAAGGACGCTAGGAGCCCTCCCGCGCCACGAGCCAGGCCACCGTGGTGCCCAGGAGCGCGGGCACCACGAGCATGGTCTGGCCCGTGGTCTCGGCCAGGAACACGACGGGCACGAGCAGGGTGCCGTGGGTGGCCCCGGCCACGGAGGCGGCGCCGATGAGGGTGAAGTAACCCGTCTGGCCAAGGCCCACCCAGGCGTCGAAGGCCGCGCCGGCGGCGGCGCCCATGGCCAGGGAGGGCAGCCAGAGCCCCCCGATGCCCCCGCCCGCGAAGGTGAGGGCCGTGGCCAGGAGCTTGAGGGCCAGGAAGGCCACCGCCTCCTGGGGCAGGGTCTCGCCCAGCACCAGCTGGCGGACCAGGTCCAGGCCCCCGCCCTGCGTCACGGGGAAGTCGTGCCAGAGAAGGTGGCTGGGCAGGGCCAGGAGGCCCAGGCCCACGCCGGCGGCCAGGGCCCGCAGGGGCAGCGGGAAGCGGCCCAGGAGATCCCCCAGGCGCCGCCGGGCGCCCAGGTACAGGGACGCGGCCAGCCCGCACACGAGGCCCAGGACCAGGGCCCACAGGAGCTCCCGCCCCCGCAGGGCGAAGGGATAGGGGCCCGGGATGGGCAGCAGGGGCTCGGCCCCCGCCACCCGGGTGAAGAGGAAGTAGCCCGCCGCCGCCGAGATGAGGCAGGGCACCGTGGACCCGGCCGAAAGCCTTCCCTCGTGCTCCGCGGCCATGAGGGCCCCGGAGAGGGGGGCCCGGAACACCGCGGCCAGGGCCGCCGCCGCGCCGCCCCGCACCATGACGATGGCGGGCCGGGCCAGGTGCCTCACGAGGCTCGCCTTGCCCGCCAGGAACCGGAGGGCCCGGTGGTACTGCAGCCCCACCGCCGCCCCGAACCACTTGCCAGGTCCCTCCACGCCGGCGCTGCCGCCGAAGCCGATGGTGAGGACGCAGCCCACCACCTTGCCCAGGGAGCGCAGGAAGGGGAAGACCCGGTAGGGATCCCGGTGGGCCAGGTCCAGGTCCTTGAACAGGCTCACGCCCCCGATGCCCGTGCGCTGGAGCCAGAGGGCGTTCAGGACGAGGCCCGCGCCGGGCAGCACGAGGGCGGCCAGGGACCGCCCCGCATGCCCCGCCAGCCTCGGTTCCAGGGCCCCCAGGCCTCGGAGGGCCAGGGCCACCAGGAATCCCACGAGGGCGCCCAGGGGGAGCATCACCGCCACGATGTGCCGGGTGTGGGCCAGGAGCCGCAGGCGCTGGTTGCGCCGGGGGATGAAGGAGCCGATGGCGCGCGGGAGGTCCGGCAGGATCATGGGCGGCCCTCCAGGATCCGGGCCAGTTCGTGGGCCAGGTGCCGCCCCTGGGGGGGCGCGGGGGCCCCGTCGGCGTCCACGGTGAGCAGGGCGGAGACGAGGACCTCCACGTACGGATTGAGGACGGCCGTCACCCGGGAGGCCCCGTCCGCGTCCCGGCAGAGCCCGGGGTCGCTGGTGACGAGCACCGCCCTGCAGATGGCGGGGCGGTCGGCGTGGACCGCGCAGGCCCCGTCCGGGCCCAGGAATACACAGGAGGCCTCCTCCAGGGGCCGGCCAACGAATTCGGCGGGGGTGGTCCAGGCGGCCTGCGCCCGCAGGCGGGCCGCGTCGGGCCGGGCCTTCCCTTCCCGCACCCGCAGGGCGAGGAGCTCCGCCTCCTCCCGGGTCACCCCCACCCACATGCGGCAGCAGTGGGAGCAGCCCCGGGCGCAGCGCACCCGGGCCGCCACATCGGGCCTCATCGCCGCGAAACGGGCCTGGGCCTCGTCCACGCGCCGGTGCAGCTCCGCCGCCCTGGCGGGGCCCGGCGGCAGTTCCCGGAGGGCCGCGGCCTGGGCCGCCAGTTCAGCGGCGGCCCTCTCCCTCGCGGGCGGCTCGAGGCCGGCCAGGAAGCAGTCGAAGGCCTTGGTCGTGCGGACATCCATCGTGCCTCCAGGGTCCCAAAACCCTGGATCGTTGGCCAGGGCTATTCAGCGCCCTGCTTCGCCTCCTGGAGGGCCCTCTCGGCGGCGTCCACGATCTTCTGGTAGCCGGTGCAGCGGCAGAGGTGGCCGCTCAGCTCCCGGCGCACCTCGTCCCGGGTGAACGTTCGGCCGCTCTCCACCATGGCGGTGGTGGACAGGACCAGGCCCGGGGTGCAGAAGCCGCACTGGATGGCCCCCTCCTCCACGAAGGCCTCCTGGACGGGGGAGAGCCGGCCGTCGACGGCGAGGCCCTCCACGGTGCGGATGTCCTTGCCCTCGGCCCAGGCCGCGAGGTAGATGCAGC
The DNA here is from genome assembly GCA_035298525.1 of Holophaga sp. Taxonomy (GTDB): domain Bacteria; phylum Acidobacteriota; class Holophagae; order Holophagales; family Holophagaceae; genus Mesoterricola. Next base: position 5,498 of record DATGXY010000043.1, on the reverse strand, counting down.
TGTTGACGGGCGTCCCGTCGATGAGCACGGTGCAGGCCCCGCATTCGCCCACGGCGCAGCCCTGCTTCACGCCGGTGTACTCAAGGCGGTCCCGCAGGACCTCCAGCAGCGACTCCCGGGCGTCGATCTCGAGCAGGTGGGCCTTCCCGTTGACGGTGAAGGAGAGCTTCCTCATGGTTGCGACTCCGGCGGCGTTCCTAGTCAGCACAGCAGTCCCCCGCGCGTTTCACGGCCTCGGCCACGGCCCTCATGACGAGGACCTCGATCAGGTGCTCCCGGTACTCCTTGGAGGCGCGCCAGGAGGTGCGGGCCCGGGAGGGCTTGACGGCCAGCGCCGCCACCTCACGGATCGTCTCGATGGACACCTCCCTGCCCTTCGCCCAGCCTTCGGCCTCGGTGCAGCGGATGGGCACGGGGGCCGCGACCCCCAGCCCGATGCGCAGGTCCAGGAACCGGCCCTCCTCCACCCGCGCCACGGCGGCGCAGCCCAGGGTGGCGATGTCCATGGCCTTGCGCATGGCGTACTTGATGTAGTGGCCGCCGGCGCCCTCGTAGCCCTCCCGGGGCAGGAGGACGGCGGTGAGCAGCTCCCCGGGGCGGAGGTTCACCTTGCCGGGGCCGGCGTAGAAGTCGGCGATGGGGATGATGCGCTCGTCGTCCAGGGTCTCCAGCTTCAGGAGGGCGTCCAGGGCGAAGAGGGTGCTGGCGCTGTCGGCGCTGACGGCGCCGTTGCAGATGTTGCCGCCGATGGTGGCGACGTTGCGGATCTGGGGGCCTCCCATGGAGACGGAGGCCTCGGCCAGGATCATGCAGCGCTCGCGCACGAGGGGGTCCTCGAAGATCCGGGTGAAGGGGGCCATGGCGCCCACCTCGAGGGTGCCGTCGCCCAGGAGGCGGATCGCCTCGAGTTCCTTGATCCGGCGCAGGCTCAGGAGGCTGGAGCCCCCCAGGGACCCGTGCTGGAGGCGGATGAGCACGTCGGTGCCGCCGGCGATGACCCGCAGGCCGGGATCGGCCTTGAGCATCTCCTTGGCCTCCCTGAGGGTCGCCGGTTCCAGCAGTTCGCAGATGTCAAACATGCTCCACGCTCCTCTGCTTGATCAGCCCCGTCTCCCTGAACTTCTCGAAGACCGCCTGGGGATACAGGGGGATCCGGTGGAAGGCGACCCCGGTGGCGTCCAGCACGGCGTTGCGCACCGCGGGCGCGGGGGAGATGACGGGGCACTCGCCCAGGCTCTTGGCGCCGAAGGAGCCGGCCGCGTCGAACGTCTCGACGAAGGCGGCGTTGATCTCGGGCGTGTCCAGCAGCGTGGGCAGCTTGTAGTCCAGCAGGTTGTTGTTGAGGGGCTTCCCGGTCTGGGCGTCGAACAGCATCTGCTCCAGGAGGGCGTAGCCCAGGGCCATGCTGACGCCGCCGTGGACCTGGCCCTCGGCCAGCCTCGGGTTGATGATGGTGCCCGAGTCGTGCACGTTCCAGATCTCGGAGACCTCCACCTTGCCCGTCTCCACGTCCACGTCCACCTCCACGAAGGTGGCGCCGTAGCTCATGGCGTTGATGCGCACGTTGGCGCTGGTGTCGCTGGTGATGGGGGCGGCCAGGAGGCGGTCGTAGTAGGCGTCCATGGCCACGTCCTCGAGGGTGCAGACCTCGCGGCCAAGAGCCGCCTCCACCACGCGGCGGTCGCGGAGCTCCATCTCGTCGGGGCGGAGCCCGGTGCGCCGGGCGGCGACCTCAAGGACCTTGTCGCGCACCTCCATGGCCGCCTTGCGCACGGCGATGCCCGTGACGAAGGTCTGGCGGGAGGCGTAGGCGCCGGAGTCCCAGGGGGAGACGTCCGTGTCCTGGGTGGTCATCACGTTCACCATGTCCATGGGCAGACCGAGCACCTCGGCCACGATCTGGGCGAAGACGGTGTCGCTGCCCTGGCCGATCTCGGTGGCGCCCACCTGGAGCGTCACGGAGCCGTCCTGGTTCATGACGATGCGGGCGCCGGCCAGTTCCAGGGCCACGGGGTGGGTGCCCGAGGCATAGGCGAAGAGGGCCATGCCCAGCCCCTTGCGGCGGGGACCGTCCTGGGCGCCCAGGGCGGCGCGCTTCTCCTCCCAGCGGATGGCCTCCATCCCCTTGCGGATGCACTCGGGGATGCCGAAGGACCGGACCACGTTCCTGGTGAGGGGATCCTGGTGGCCCACCTTGATGAGGTTCTTCAGGCGGAGCTCCACGGGGTCCATGCCCAGCTTGCGGGCGATGTCGTCCAGGTGGCTCTCGAGGGCGAAGAAGATCTGGGGGGTGCCGTAGCCGCGCATGGCGCCGGCCACGGGCAGGTTGGTGTAGACGGTCTTCGGCTCGTACTTGACGGCCTTGAAGTCGTAGAGGGGCCGGAACTTGCCGCCCGCGGACATGGCGATGGAGTGGCCGTGGCTGGCGTAGGCGCCCGTGTTGCTGAGCACCTGCACGTGGATGCCCTTCAGGACCCCCTCCCTGGAGACGGCCGTCTTCAGGTGGAGCTTCATGGCGTGCCGGGTGCGGGTGTCGATGAAGACCTCCTCCCGGGTCAGGCAGTAGCGCACGGGGCGACCGTGGGCCGCCAGGCTCATGGCCGCGGCCAGGGGCTCCACGCACACGTCCTGCTTGTTGCCGAAGCCGCCGCCGATGTAGGGCTTGATCACCTTCACGCGGCCCCAGGGCAGGCCAAGCGCCTGGGCGACGATGCGGCGCACGATGTGGGGGATCTGGGTGGATGAGTTGACCACCACGCGCCCGTCGGTGTCGACGTAGGCGAAGGCGCTCATGGACTCGATGTGGCAGTGCTGCACGATGCCCGTCTCGTAGTCGCCCTCGAAGACGTGGTCCGCGCCGGCCATCTCGGCCTCGACGTCGCCGAACTGCACGCCGAAGCTGCTCACCACGTTGTTGGGACGGAATTCGTGGATGACGGGGGCGCCCTCCTTCATGGCGTCCTCGGCGGTGAGGACGTGGGGCAGCACCTCCCATTCCACGTCGATGAGGTGGAGGGCCTTCTCGGCGGTGAGGGCGTCCTCGGCCACCACGGCGGCCACGGCGTCGCCCACGAAGCGGGCCTTGTCGGCGAGGATCAGGCGGTCCTCCACGTCCCGGTGGCCGGGGTCCAGGGACCAGGGATGGCCGGCGGTGGCGAAGCGGATGGTGGGCAGGTCGGCGGCCGTGATGACCGCCACGACCCCGGGCAGGGCCTTGGCCTTGGCGGTGTCGATGCGGGTGATGCGCGCGTGGGCGTGCGGGCTGCGGAGCACCTTGCCCACCAGCATGTCCCGCTCGTGGAAATCATCGGTGTACTTGGCGCGCCCGGTGACCTTGGCGATGGCGTCCAGCCTGCGGACACTCTTGCCGACGACGTTGTGATCCATGGGGCACCTCGAAAGGGAGCGGACGACCCTGTGGGGATGCCTCAAGTATGCGGGCGGGCTTGAATTGAATCAATTTTTTTCAGATTCCTGAAATTTTTTTCAACCCCGACCGGATCGATCAGGAACCGCCCCCCGGGAGCTCCACGTGGAAGGCGCACCCGCCCTCCGGGAGGTTGCCGGCCCAGATGCGGCCGCCGTTGGCGTCCACCAGGTGCTTGACGATGGACAGGCCCAGGCCCGAGGAGGCCTCCCCGGCGGTGGGGCGGGCCGATAGCTTGGCGAAGCGCCGGAAGAGGCGGGCCTGGTCATCGGGCGTCAGACCGGGGCCCTGGTCCGCCACCGTGAAGCGCACCGCGGCGCCCTCCTGGTGGACGGAAAGGCGAATGAGCGCCTCCCGGGGGGAGAACTTGGAGGCGTTGGACAGGAGGTTGTCCAGGATCTGCCGGAGATGGCTGGCGTCCGCCAGCACCAGGAGGCCGGCGGGGGCCTCCACCTCCAGGCGCTGGTCCTTGCCGTCCAGGCGGGGCTGCAGGAGGCTGGCCAGGGGCTCCAGCACCGCCGCCACGGGGAAGGAGGTGGGGGCGGGAAGCAGGCGGCCGCTCTCCAGGGCCGTCACGTCCAGGAAGGCCTCGATGAGCTCGGTCATGTGCCGGGCGCTGGTGGAGATCTTCCGGATCCAGGGTTTGAGTTCCGGGGGGCAGGTTTCCAGGTCCCCGCTGGCGATGCCCTCGGACACGAGGGTGATGGTGTTGAGGGGGCTGCGCAGATCGTGGGCGGCGATGCCCAGGAACTTGTTCTTCTCCAGGTTCAGCTGGAGGAGTTCCTGGTTCATGCGCTCGGCCTCCTCCCGCCGCCGGCGGATCTCCTCGGTGGCCCCCGCCACCCGGGCCTCCAGGTCCCGGTTCCGGTCGGCCAGGATCCGCGTGCGCAGGCGCAGGAGGGCCTGGACGGCGCCCCCGGCGGCGAGGAGGTAGAGGATCCAGGCCCAGGACCGGTTCCACCAGGGCTGGTTCACCGTGAAAGGGAACCGGATGGGGCCGGATTCGTTCCCGGCGTAGTCCCGCGCCCAAACCGCCAGGGTGTAGTCCCCCGGGGGCAGGCTGGGGAAGTGGGCGGCGGCGTCGGGGGACCAGTCGCCGGGCGCGGCGCGCAGGCCCTCCAGGCTGCACCGGAAGAGGGTGTCCTGCTCCCGGTGGCCCGAGAGGAGGCGGAACTCGAAGGCCACGTCGCGGATGGAGTGGGGCAGCTGGGCTCCCGGCTCCATGGGCCTGCCCCCGGCGACGGCGGCGGCCAGGACGAGGGGCTTGGGGGTCCGGTCGGGGGGGGTCGTGCGCAGATCGGCCCAGGCGGGGCCCTCCTCGGTGCCCACCCAGACCCGGCCGGCGGAATCCCGGTACAGGCCCCCCTTCAGGCACTCGTTGGCGGGAAGCCCGTCCTCCTGGGAGAAGGCGTCCCAGGTCCAGCCGGCGGGGTCCAGCCGGGCCACGCCCTGGCTGGCGCTCACCAGGAAGCGGCCCTGCCCGTCGGGGACGATGTCGTAGACGAGATCGCTGCGAAGGGCGGGGGTGTTCCGGGTGGTGAAGGCCCTGAAACCGTCGGCCCTGTCCACGTCCGGGATGCAGAGCACCCCCGAGCCGAAGGTGCCCAGGAGCAGGCCCCGCCCCCCCCGGGGGGCGATGGGCAGGATGGCCTGAACCCCCACGGCGGGGAGTCCCGCCAGTCCCGGCGGGCGGATCCAGGACCCGGCCTTGAGGCAGTGGAGGCCCCGGTCCGTGCCCACCCAGGTGCGTTCCCCGTCCAGGGCGATGCTCCGTACCGAGGGTTCGGATTCCCCCGGCGGTGCCGGCACGGTTTTGAAGGCCGCGCCGTCCCAGGTGGCCAGGCCCCGGCTGGTGCCGATCCAGAGGATCCGGCGCCCCGTGGCGTCCCGGGCGCCGGCGAGGGCGCGGATCTGGCCCGGCGGAAGCCCGTCCCGCTCCGTGTAGGAGCGGAACCGGTAGCCGTTGAAGACGACGAGGTCGCCCCCCTTGCCGAAGTGGAGGACATCGTCCCCGGGGAAGGCGAAGAGGGCGCGGACCGAATCGGCCTTGTCGTCCGGGTCGGGGTGGTAG